>JAITGN010000142.1 GCA_031280565.1 Accumulibacter sp.
ATGCTTTCCTTCAGCTCAAACAGTGGCGCGGTATTATGACGCGTTATGCCAAGAATACCGCTTCTTTTCTCGCCGCCGTACATATCAGATGTATCGCAATTTGGACAAAAATCTATTGACGACAGAATCTACTCCTTTCTTGAAAACTTCGATATAAACAATTTCAATAGCCTTATAAGCCTGATAACAATCATTCCGATTTAATGTGCTGGATGGATTACCTCGTCTATCCTGTTGAAAACAGGAAATCTTTTCTTCTTAGAAATCCTCTTTCTTTCCAGCGAGCCACGTTTTTAGCCCCTATCGAAAAAATCGATGATGATTTTTTGGTTTTTTTCCCCAATCCCTTGAAAGAAGAAGCAGGGCGGGATTTTTCATCCATTCGTCTCCCGTTCGTGCTGAGCTTGTCGAAGGAAGCCTATAGAAGAATATCTTCCCAATCCTCACCCTTCGACAGACTCAGGGCGAACGAAGATAAATGTTGTCGATGGTTTGGCAGGTTCAGTGCGAGCGAATTGAAAAGATCATTTACGACTTGGAGCGTCCGTTCCTAATTCGACAAGCTCAGTACGAACGGGAATAGGCATCGTCGATATGTTCCGATAAAACCAAATAGGCGCTGTCGATGGTTCGAATGACAAAAAACAGAACCGAAGACAAAAACAACGTCCTTAAGGCATCTTTAATCTCTCGTGGTTTCCGGAAACCCCATTTCCAGTCCGTTCGCCCTGCCTGTCCTGAGCCTGTCGAAGGAATCTTGTCGAAGGGTAAGGATTGAAAAACGATTCGAAGAAAGAATCGGGACTGGAAAAACCTTTCATGATCTGGAGCGTCCGTTCATACTTCGACAGGCTCAGCACGAACGGAAATAGATGCTGTCAATGATTCGACAAACTCGACACAAACAGTTTTTTAACACGCTTACCACGAACGGTAAAAAACAGAACAGCAGATAAGAATGACGTTTTTAAGCTATTTTCAACTTGCGATTCCCCGCGCTCTTGGCGCGGGGACAGTGTTGCTTTTAGACTGGCCGGATGAAATCCGGCTCTGATCAAGAGGTACGTAAGGTAAGGCAAGTCATTGCGCATGGCAGATTCATTACCCTGTGGTGTTTCCGGTCAAGTACCGAAAGACGCTGCTGGATGAAGAAGTCACACGGATCATTATGGAAACAGAGAAAGGGATCAGCGAACGCTACGACATTGAGTTTGAGCAGATAGGCTGTGATAGTAAGCACATTCATTTGTTGTGTTCAGCGCATCCTGAGCTTGCGCCGGGACAGATCGTCAGGGCGTTCAAGAGCCTAACGTCCAGAGAGACTTTCCGGCGCAAGCCGGAAGTAAAAAGGCGTTGTGGGGAGGGCAGTTCTGGGCAGACGGCTATTATGTGGCAACAGTAGGTGAAGGAGGAGGTTGGGCTGCGGTCGAGAGGTATGTTCGTCATCAAGGACGGCCTCGTGAAAGCTTACGGCAATTGCCCCTCTTGCCCCTCTTCTAATACCCCGCGCTCTTCGCGCGGGGGTGTTTATTAAGATTATAGCATGCTGTTCTGTTTCGATTTTCTTCTGTATCAGCGATTAAAGTAGCTTCATTGAGTTTCAGACAAGCAGGCCATTTTGAATAGATTTCCCGACAGAAAATATTGGTGTGCAATATTTTTTCGTCGATAAGTCCAGAAGAATTGAAAGTGACCAAGCGATAAATATTTTCCTGATCAAATAGTACCGCCTCCAAGCTGGCGTTTAATTTTTCAAAAAACGCAGCAGAATACCCAAGGCAATTGAGACGCTCATTTTCTTTTAAGAATTGATAGGGAGGTATAAGAATAAAACGTGCATCTTTCCCCCGACTTTTCGGTCCAAAAAAAACAGAAAGCTCTGCATTTCGATTTTCTTTCAAAGAATCGCTTAGTTCGACCCCCCACTTTTTGTTTCGGTTAAAAGTTTTACGCTCTTTAGTAATAGAAAATACTTCACCAGGTACATTATTCCATATCCAAGCAGTCCATCCAAAAAAAAGGGCGATCATCATTGTTATAATGGCTTGAATACTTGGAGCTTGCAACAAGCCTTGTCTTTCCGGGTGGGTTGTCAAGCAATCGACAGGTTTTTTTCCATAACAGTTATCTTCCACACTTGGCTGACAAAAACGAAATAAAAAGTAAAAAAGCAGGCCATATGAAACAAAATCAAGATAAACGAAATAAAACAAGAAAATCAGTACAACACCCAACAGCCCTTTCCATGTGGGAAAGGAAATGTCGTGCCATCTTCGGAAACATAGAGCGATAGATGGGAAGCCTGCCAAGATAATATAGAGTAACCCTTCCCGTTCAGGAAGATGAATGTCCATGAGGTAATTCATCCAGTACCACATGAACAAAATGGTGAAATGAGACAATATAAATAGCCAAAATCCTTTTCGGCTCGTCCTTCCACCTAGGTTAAATGTGTTTCTCAACGCGTCGACAAAAGCCTCTCTCATCGCGCAAAACATCCGCATGACGATCCCCATTTGCTGGACATCCCGACACGATAACCACATGGTTCTCATGAAATGACCCTTGGAATATTGTTTCTGTTCTGAACCCTATCGCCCTAAACACAAAAATGCAACTTTTTTTCAGGAGAACGTATTTGGGGTCGCACAACCTGGAAAATCTTCATTTCGACTGCCTGCCTGTGTGGGCCATTCATATTTCGGCCTGCTCAACACGAACGGCGAGGAGAAAGCTGTTCGCTCTCCTTCGAGCTTGTCCGGAGAACCCCTTTCCACTCCGTTTGCCCTGCTCCGTCCCGAGCCTATCGAATGAAGCTCGTCGAAGAACACCTTTCCAGTCCGTTCGCCCTGCCTGTCCTGAGCTTGACGAAGGAAGCCTGTCGAAGGGTAAGGACTGGAAAGGCCAGGAACTCCTTCAGTCGAAGAGCGCTGATTAGAGAAGCTTTTGGAAGCTCTTGGCGCGTCCATTCATACTTCGACAAGCTCAGCACGAACGGAGATAGGCGCTGTCGATGTGTTCCGATAAAACCAAATAGGCGTTGTCGATGGTTCGGCAGACTCAGCGCGGACGGGTTTTACCGCATTCACCACAAATAACAAAAAACAGAACAAAAGATAAAAATAACGCCCTTAAGCCATTTTAGGTTCTTTTGGATTTCGGAGACCTCCTTTCCAATCCATCCGCCCTGCTTCGCCATGAACCTTTCTTTCTAACCTGTTCGGTTCTGCCTGTCCTGAGCCTGTCGAAGGAAGCGTGTCGAAGGGTAAGGACTGGAAAGGCTATTGGATAAAGCGCGTAAAAATCCAAAATCTTGCTTATGGAATCAAAGGCACTTCTCTCTTCCGCTACAGCGCCATGAGGGTGTTTGCGGAGACGCCGATAAGTCTCACGATCTTTTATCTTTTCTATGTCATCTTTTTGTCTTCCAACACAGGCAAGGGTTTCCGCTCTCCATACAACTTTTCCACCGCGCGTTCCGTTGATAACGGCCAGAAGTTTGCTCGCCGGTTTAGCGGGCTGTTTTTTCGTCCAGTAGACGCTGGCGGATATCAGGCGGCGGCGCGAGAATTTCCAGTACTTTGTGGCGGGAGGTCTGTCCACTCTTCAGAAGAATGCCGGATTTCGCGATGCCGAGCCGTTCAGCGAGAAATAGGAGCAGCGCAGCATTGGCCTTGCCGTCGACTGGCGGCGCGGCCAGACGGATTTTCAGGGATTCGCCATGCATTCCGGCGATTTCCGTTTTTTTCGCGCCCGGCTGGATGTGCAGCGTGAGCGTCGCGCTTTGGCCGTTGACGCGCAGCCAGTTCATCATCAGAGAAAAATCAGAAAAAACCGCGCCAGGACGAAGGCGATTAGCGGCGAAAGGTCGATGTTGGCGATGAGCGGAATAAAGCGGCGGATCGGTCTGAGGAAGGGACGCGTCAGGCGGGCGATTGGCTCTCCTGCGGGCGAATAGGGATTCGTCCACGAAAGCAGCGCGTGAAGAAGCAGGAGGGCGATCAGCAGATGGAGAGCGACGCGCAGAGTGCCCCGCAGAGGTTCCAGAAGAAGCGGAATCGCATGCGGAAGGAAGAGGTCGCCGGACTCGAAGCGCCCCAGATGCCCATACAGCGCGAAAAGGACCGCTGTCTGGAAAAACTGGAAGAGATAGGCGGCCGCGAGACTAGCGATATCAAGGCCGGAAAATCCCGGGACGAGATGACGCAGAGGAATGACGACAACATCGGTCATCCGCGCGACGAACATGCCGAAGCGGTTTGCGAAAGAAACCCGCTGCCACTGCATAAGAAAACGCAGGAGAAAAAGCGCGGTAAAAAAACCGGTCAGCGTATCCAGAAGGAAAGAAACGGCTTGTTCGATCATTGTCTGTCTCTCAGCGACGGGAAGATGGCAGTTATTGGCTGTCCGGAGGAAAACACGAATCTCCGCCGTTGTGTCACGGTTTCTTTTCCACTCAGTTTTCGCCCAGTTCCCGGCCGATCTCGCCGCTGCGCGCGCAGGCGGCAGCAGCGCTTTCCATGACAATGCTTTTCAGGCCGCAGCGGATCATGACATCCAGGGCGGCTTCGGTCGTTCCGGCTTTGGAGGTGACGCGCTCGCGCAGAATACTGGGCGGTTCATCTGAATTCATCGCCAAACGGGCGGCGCCAAGCACGGTCTCAATGGACAGAAGGCGCGCCTGTTTCTCGTTGAAACCGAGCCTGGCGGCCGCTTCCTGCAAGGCTTCGATGAAGAGAAAAACATAGGCGGGACCGCTGCCGGAAATGGCCGTTATCGCGTCGATCTGCGCTTCGTCGTTGACCCAGACGATCTGGCCGATGGCTTGCATGATGCGCTCCGCTCCCCGGCGATCCGCTTCGGAAACAGATGGCAGGGCGAAAAGGCCCGTCATTCCGGAACCGATCAGCGCCGGCGTGTTCGGCATCGCGCGCACCAGTTTGCCGTATCCGCCGAGCCAGCGTGACAGGTCGCTCAGCCGCAGGCCGGCCGCGATGGTGAGCACGAGCTGCCGCCCGAGATAGCGCGGCAGCGGTTCACATGCTTTCCGCATTTGCTGCGGCTTGACGGCGAGCAGCAGGACATCACAGTCGAGCGCGCTGGCGTTGACTTCCGCGCAGCAGCGAACCCCGTATGTCTGTTTGAGCCGTTCGCGTCCCGCTTCGTTGATTTCGACCACGGCGATGTCCGTCGCGGGCACACCTTTATTGAGCAGGCCGCCGATCAGGGCATTGGCCATGTTTCCACCGCCAAGAAATGTAATTTTCATTTATAGTTCCTTTCGCCAAAAATTGCCGTTCCGACCCGGACAAGCGTTGAGCCTTCGGCAATCGCAGCCTCGAAATCGTGTGACATGCCCATTGAGAGTGTATCCAGAGCGAGGCCTTCCTTTTTCAGTTCGTCGAACAGCGCGCGCGCGCAGCGAAACGCCGCGCGTTGCCGCGAAAAATCGTCTTCCGGTTCCGGGATGACCATCAGCCCGCGCAGCGTGAGGCGAGGCAAAGCGGCTATCCGCCGCGCCAACGGCAAGGCATCGGCGGGATCGACGCCGCTTTTCGTCGTTTCACCGCTGACGTTAACCTGCAGGCATACCTGCAAGGGCGCGAGTGTCCCGGGGCGCTGTTCGGAGAGGCGTTCCGCGGTTTTCAGACGGTCGATGGAATGCGACCAGTCGAAATTTTCGGCGACCGCGCGCGTTTTGTTGCTTTGCAGCGGCCCGATGAAATGCCATTCCAGGCGGCGCGCCGCGAGTTCGGTGATCTTGGCAAGGCCTTCCTGGACATAATTTTCGCCGAACGCTTTCTGTCCGGCTGCCGCCGCCTCGGCGACACAGGCCGCTGGCCATGTTTTGCTGACAGCCAGCAGGCCGATTTCGTCAGGGAGGCGCCCATATTTCCGGGCGGCGGCGGCAACGCGCTCGCAAACACTTTGCATGTTTTCGGAGATTGAAGCCATAATCCGGTGTAAACTATACGAGTTCCAAAGTATAGCAGTACCCTAACCCGTATAAGGACAACTCCTGATGGATATTACTGAACTGCTCGCTTTCAGCGTCAAGAACAAGGCTTCCGATTTGCATTTGTCGGCCGGGTTGCCGCCAATGATCCGCGTTAACGGCGATGTCCGGCGCATCAATCTGCCGTCCATGGAGCACAAGGAAGTGCACTCGATGGTGTATGACATCATGAATGACGGGCAGCGCAAACATTATGAAGAAACGCTGGAGTGCGATTTTTCTTTTGAAATCCCGAACCTCGCGCGTTTTCGCGTCAACGCTTTTGTCCATAACCGCGGCGCGGGAGCCGTTTTCCGGACGATTCCGTCGAAGGTTCTGACACTTGAAGAGCTGAACTGTCCGCGGATTTTCAAGGACATCGCCGAATATCCTCGCGGCATCGTTCTTGTCACGGGGCCGACGGGGTCAGGAAAGTCGACCACGCTGGCGGCGATGATCAATCACATCAATGAGAACGACCACGGCCATATCCTGACCGTCGAAGACCCGATTGAATTTGTCCATCAGTCCAAGAAATGCCTGATCAACCAGCGCGAAGTCGGCCCGCATACGCTTTCATTTGCCAATGCGCTGAAATCGGCTTTGCGGGAAGATCCGGACGCCATTCTCGTCGGCGAAATGCGCGACCTCGAAACGATCCGTCTGGCCCTGACCGGGGCGGAAACGGGCCACCTTGTTTTCGGCACGCTGCATACATCAAGCGCCGCCAAAACGATTGACCGGATCGTCGATGTGTTTCCGGCAGCCGAAAAGGAAATGGTTCGCGCGATGCTCTCAGAATCCCTTCGTGCCGTCATTTCACAGACACTGCTCAAGACAAAGGATGGCATCGGGCGCGTCGCGGCGCACGAGATCATGATCGGAACACCCGCCATTCGTAATCTGATCCGGGAAAACAAGGTCGCGCAGATGTATTCGGTCATTCAGACGAGCGCGCAGCTCGGCATGCAGACGCTGGACCAGAACCTGCTTGAACTGGTGCGGCATAATGTTGTTTCCCTTCCGGAGGCGCGCAGCAAGGCGGCCAACAAGGATATATTCCCGGGTTGATCCGGGCTGATAGTTTTGACATGGAGCGCGACAGAGACTATGGAACGTGATCAGGCACTCAATTTCATGCACGATCTTTTGCGGCTGATGCTGCAAAAAAACGGATCGGATCTTTTCATTACCGCCAATTTTCCTCCGGCCATCAAGGTCGACGGAAAAATCATGCCGGTGTCCGATCAGGCGCTGACATCAATACATACATCCGAATTGGCCCGCTCAATCATGAACGACCGGCAGGCGGCCGAATTCGAAGCGAACAAGGAATGCAATTTCGCCATTTCACCGTCGGGAATAGGCCGTTTCCGCATCAATGTGCTGTGGCAGCAAGGGCATATCGCCGTCGTTTGCCGGACGATCAACATGACGATCCCGACGATCGATTCGCTTGGCCTTCCGCCGGTTATCAAGGATGTCGCCATGATAAAGCGCGGCCTGGTTGTTTTCGTCGGCGGCACGGGGACGGGGAAAACGACATCGCTGGCGGCGCTGGTCGACCATCGCAACACAAACAGTTATGGCCATATCATCAGCGTTGAAGATCCAATCGAATTCACGCACCCGCACAAAAACTGCATCGTGACGCAGCGCGAAATCGGCGTGGATACCGATTCGTGGGAAAACGCGCTGAAAAATTCGTTGCGCCAGGCGCCTGATGTGATCCTGATGGGCGAAATCCGCGACCGTCAGACGATGGATTTCGCGGTGTCTTTTGCCGAAACGGGACACCTTTGCCTGGCTACGTTGCACGCGAACAACACGAATCAGGCGATCGACCGGATTGTCAACTTTTTTCCCGAAGACCGCCGGCAACAGCTTTTGATGGATCTTTCGTTAAACCTTCGCGCTCTGATATCCCAGCGCCTGTTGCCAAGAAAAACCGGCAGGGGACGCGTTGCCGCCATCGAAATCATGCTCAATTCGCCGTTGATTTCCGATCTGATTTTCAAGGGAGATATTCCGGAAATCAAGGAAGTCATGAAAAAATCACGCACTGTCGGCATGCAAACTTTCGATCAGGCATTGTTTGATCATTACGAAGCCGGTAACATTTCATATGAAGAAGCCTTGCGTAACGCTGACTCGATCAACGATCTCCGTTTGAGGATCAAGTTGGAAGGCAAGGAAATCAAAAACCGCGATCTGAACTCGGGGACCACCCACCTTGAGGTCGTTTAGCCTGACCGGCGCGGTCGCCAACAGCGCGCCGCCTGTTCAGCTCAGTGATTCGTGTCCGGAATCGCTGAAAGATCGTTATGCCATAACAATAATAACGAGTCTGTCGTCTCCTTCGCGCGATCTTTCGTGCGGAGAAATTTAACGCTTTCCGGTGGCATTGACGCCGGAAAATGGTTGGTCGCCCCGCAGACGGCGGGGGTGGGGGTGGTAATCCGCAATGTGGCTTGCCCGATGATGCTTCTTTTGCATTTTTTCTTTGGATATAAACACTTATTATGAAGAAAGCGAAATACCCAGGAATTCCCGGCGTTATCAACGGAAATGGCGCCGTTGCTCATGTCATGAACAACGTTTGTGGCGGCGTGATCGGTTACCCGATTACGCCTTCGACCGAAATTGCGGAACTCTATGAAGCGTATCGGGCGGAGGGCGGCGTAAACGTATGGGGCAAACATCCGTTTTTCTTTGGGCCGGAAGGCGAACATTCAGCGCAAAGCGGCGCGCTTGGCGCTGCACTGACTGGTGGGCAGTTCATTTCGAATGCTTCGTCCAGCCAGGGAATTCTGTACGGCCTTGAATCGCATTACGTTACCGTTGGCAAAAAACTCGGCGGTTTCGTTCTCCAGGTTGCGGCGCGCGTCGTTTCCAAACAGTCACTGAATGTCATGGCGGGCCATGACGACATTTATGCCCTTTTATCGGCGGGCTATACCATTCTTTTCGGTTCCAGCCCGCAGGAAGCGGCTGATCTGGCCGCGATTGCCTACCGCGCCTCATCGCTCTCGCTGGTTCCGGTCGCCAACGCGATGGACGGTTTCGCGACGAGCCATATGATGTGTGAAACCCTGCTCCCCGAACCCGAATTGCTTCGGGAATATCTCGGCGATCCGGCGGGACGTGTCCCGTCGCCCACGCTGGCCCAGGACATCCTGTTTGGCGCCAAGGGGCGGATATTTCAGCTCAAACAGTACCTGGCGCGGCATCAAGCCGAAATCGCTCCGGACGGATTGGCCGCGCTGCAAAAATATCTCGACGGCAACGCGGAGCGCGTCGAAAAAGACAACGAAGGCAAGCTGCTCGCCAAAACGCTTGGCGATTTGCCGGAAGAACTGCGCGCCCAATGGCAGCGTCAATGGCTCAATGCCTTTGAAAAAGGCACGCGCCAGCTTGTGCCGGCGTTTGTCGATATCAATAACCCTGGCATGACCGGTGTCGTTCAGAACCAGCCTGATTTCCAGGCAGCCTCGGCTGACCATCGCGCCCACTTCGTTAGAGATGTGCCCGCGCTGGTCCGTCAGGCGATGGCTGAGTATTCCGCCTTGAGCGGGCGTAATTATTCGCCTGTGCATACCTTCATGTGCGACGATGCTGAAACGGTCATGATCGGCCTCGGCTCGGTAACCGATGATGCGGAAGCCGTCGTCGCCTATTTACGCGCGCAGGGCAAAAAGGTCGGCGTCGCTTCGGTCAAACTTCTTCAGCCTTTCCCTGAGGCTGAAATCGTTGCCGTGCTCAAGGGTAAAAAGGCGGTTACGGTTCTCGAACGTTCCGAACAGACGGCGCTCACAGCTCTCGTATCGCAGGCGCTTGTCAAGGCGCGCGAAAACGGCGAGGCGCGCGCGGGCCAGGCGCGTTATGAGGGCATTCCGGCGCTTGCGGCGCTGCCGCGTATCACGACGGCTATTTTTGGGCTGGGCGGCCACGATCTCCAGCCGCGTCACCTGACCGCGGCCTTCAAAGCCATGGAAACCGGAAAAGGCGCGCCGTTGATCTATCTGGGATCGCAATTTTTCTCGAATCCGTCCACCCTTTCGCCACGGATGAGCGAATTGCAGAAACAGCTCAAAAAAGCCTATCCCGAAACGGAAACAATGGCGCTGGAAACAGGCGAAAACCCAAGGCTGCTTCCCGAAAAAGCTTTTCGCATCCGTTTCCATTCGGTAGGCGGTTACGGCACGATTGCCTCGGGCAAGCTGTTGACCGACATTTTGGCGGGCGCGCTGGAAATGCATTCGAAATCCGCCCCCAAATACGGTTCGGAAAAAAGCGGCGCTCCGACAAATTATTACATCACTCTGAGTCCGGAACCGATCAAGATTACAAATGCCGAACTGGAAGACGTCGAAGTCGTGATTTCGCCGGATCATCGCGTCTTCAGCCACACGAATCCCCTGCGCGGACTCGTGGCGGGCGGAACATTCATTCTGCAGTCGGATGCCGGGCCGGAAGAAGTCTGGGCGCAGTTGCCGCCTCACGCGAGAAAGACGATTCGAGAGAGAAAAATCAATTTCCTCATCATCGACGCGTTTGGCGTCGCGAAGCGGAATGCGCCAACCGAAGAGCTGGCAACGCGCATGATGGGCATCGCGTTTATTGGCGCGGTCGTCGGCCATGTCCAGCAGGTTTCGGCGGGAACGTCCTCCAAGGCGGTCATCGAAAAAGTCCGCAAGCAGATCGCCAAGAAATTCGGAAGTAAAGGCGCGACGGTGGTCGACAGCAACATGGAAATCATCCATGAGGGAATCAGCTCGACCAGGCGCGTCGATTATTCCTCGGCGGGCCTGTCAAAAATCGACGCCAAACCCGTTCCGATCATGCTGCGCAACGCCTCGCTTTCGGCATCGATGTGTCAATTGCCGGGCGCGTCCGAAGCGGGCGGTCTCTTCGATCGCGATTACTTCAACGATATTGTCGCCACGCCTTTCCGCGAAGGGACGATCAGCGAAGCGCCCGTTCTGCCGGGCACAGGTCTGTTCATTCCTGTCGGTACCGCCGGCTCGAAAGACAAAGGGCTTTTCCGGCGTTCCTTCCCGCAATACAACCCCGAACGCTGCGTGGCTTGCATGGAGTGTGCGCTCGTGTGTCCCGACGCGGCCATTCCCTGCACAGTGCATGACATCCATGAGATTTTGCTGACGGGAATCCGGAAACTCGATGTTCCGGAACCTCAGCGCGAAGCCTTGCGTTCGCAGGTTTACACCGTTGCCGAATCGGTGCGCGAATCTTATCGCGGCAACAAGAAAGCGGGCGCTTTCCATGAACTTGTTGCTGAGGCCGCTTCACGTCTGCCGGGGAAACAGCCTGTCTTGCAGGCTAATTTCGTGAAGCTCGCCGAAGTTCTCTCGGCTTATCCGGTTGCCAGAACACGACCGTTTTTTGATGCCGAGGAAAAGAACGCTCCCGGTTCCGGCGGGCTTTTCAGCGTCACTGTCGATCCATGGAAATGTACGGGCTGCCTTGAATGCGCCGACGTCTGTGGTCCGAGTGCGCTGACGCCGCGCGATCAAGACGCGGTGACGCTTGATGCCATGCAGAGCCGTTTCGAATTCATGAGCGGAACACCCAATACCCCCGCACGTTTTATCGAAGGTGCGCTCGAAAGTGACGGTGATATCAAACGGCTTTTCCTTGACCGTTCCAATTACTACGCGGTTACCGGCGGCCATGGCGCGTGCCGTGGATGCGGCGAAGTGACGGCGACCCGGATGGTTCTCGCGGCCAATCGCGCGTTGACATCCAGACATCAGGAAGCGCACATCGCGGAATTGGAAAATCTGATTGCCGCCCTTCGGGAAAAACTGGAAACACTGCCGAAAAAGGACGCCGGACGCCGCGAGCGTATCGAGCGCCTTGCGGCCACGCTGGAAAAGCGTCTCTATTTGTGCGAAAGCGGCCCGACGGGCAATGGGTCTTCTGGCGCGATTATCGCGAATTCCACGGGGTGCAGCAGTGTTTATGCGTCGACAATGCCCTTCAACCCGTTCAACAGTCCCTGGGTCAACAGCCTGTTCCAGGACGCGCAGCCGCTTGCCAAAGGCATTTTTGAAGGCATTTCGGCGCAAGTGTCGCCGGATATCCGGGCCTTGCGCATCGCGCGCCTTGAGCTTGATGATGCGTACGTTCCGGAAAAGCATGATCCCGAGCTGAAAACGCTCTCATGGGCGCAGTTTACCGAAGAGGAGCTTCGGCTTTTGCCAACCGTTCTGACCATTGGCGGTGACGGGGCATCTTATGATATCGGGTTTGGCGCGCTTTCCCGTATTTTGGCCAGCATGACGCCGATCAAGATGCTCGTGCTGAATACCGGCGCGTACTCCAACACAGGGGGGCAGGCCTCGACATCCAGCTTTATCGGCCAGGATGCTGACTTGGCGCGTATTGGCGCGGCGCATGGCGGCAAGCGTGAATCGCGCAAGGAATTGGGCCTTATCGCCGCTTTCCATTCAAAGGTTTTTGTCTGCTCGACGTGTACGTCGCTTCAGGGCCATTTCCTTAAAAATGCGCTGGAGTTCCTGAAATACACTGATGGCGCCGCCCTGTTTGACGTATATACGCCATGCCAGGGCGAGCACGGTATTCCCGACAATGCGTCGGCAAGGCAGGCGAGGCTGGCGGTGGAAAGCCGCATGAATCCGGTGTTCGTGCATGACCCGCGCCGTGGCGAAAACATTCACGACTGGTTCTCGCTCGAAGGCAACCCGGAACCCGAAAAAACCTGGGCGGCGTTGAAACTCGACTATATCGACGATGAAGGCAAGCCACAGACGCTGGATGCCGCATTGACGCCGGCGAGTTTTGCGTTGGGCGAAGGCCGTTTCAAGAAACAGTTCCGGAAACTGCCCGCCGGCGCGGCTGATGCCGTATCGATCGAAGATTTCATCGAGCTTGACGAAGCCTCGCGCCAGGGGAAAACGCCATTTGTCTATTCGACCGACGCCAAAAAGCGGCTTGTCCGTCTGGCGGTTGCTCCGGCTATCGTCGAGTTGGTTGAGGAACGCCGCGGATTTTGGCGTTTGCTCCAATATCTCGATGGACAGCATGTATCCCGGATGAGCGCTGAATACAGCACGCGCGTCGCCGCTCTGCAGACGCAGGTCAAGGCGATTCAGGAAGAACGTGAATCGTCGCTTGACGGTTTCGCGCGCGCCATGTCGGAACTCGCCGTTTCCAGCAAGGCGCCTGCGGCCGGAACGGCCATGCCGCTCGTTTCAGCCGCCGCGCCCGCCGTGACGTCAAACGCGAGCGCGGCGAGTGCTCCGTCGTCAAGCGTTGGAGCAATGTTCGAATACGACGAGGCCGATCAGGTCAAATGCACCAATTGCCGGACCTGTTATCAGGATATTCCGGAGCTTTTTGAAAAGACACGGATTGCCGTCGATGGAGAGACGCGCGAAATCGCCCGTCTGATAGACGGCGCGCTTGAGCGTGTTTTGCCGAATCCCGATCTGCAGGGCCGTATCCGGCGTGTCGCGGCGAATTGTGACGCGGAGATCATTCGATGAACGCGAAAGTGATGCCAGATGCGCCGCGCGACGATCTTTCACGCTATCTGAATGCCAGTTCGGCGCTGGAAAGCGCGCAATTGCAGATCGATGCGCTGGAACAGACCGCAGTGGTCGAGGCTTTCCGTCATCAGATGGCGCTTTTGCGCCGCCGTTTGACGAGCAGTCCACGAAGTTTCCGTGACATGTTCATTTCCGATGGCGCGGATGCGGTCGTCTGGGAATTCCGGCAGCCTGATCTTGGTGCGGATTTCATCCGGAAATTCTGGGAAGCGCTGCTTCGCGATGATGACGCCAGCAAAGTGCTGATGCGTTTCATCTGGAACGTTCCACTCGGAATGAAGCGTAAATTCATTCGCGCGATTGACCGGCATCTGTCGGATCGCTATCCGGTATTCAAAGGTCTTTCGGAAGACTGGCCGGCGACGAGCTATATTCCGCCGTACATCCGCGACCCCGAAGAGCGTTCGAGCGATTTCGGCCTTGTCAATCAGGGCTACCTCGGGTATATGACGCAGGGCTATACGCTTCGCGACGCCGAACTTTTCGTATGGCTCGAAGCCCTTCGCGACAAACAATGCGAAGACCGGCCCTGTGAGCTTGGCTTGCGGCTGCCCGGCCGGCCTGACCCGAAAGGCGGCTGTCCGGTCAAGATTCATATTCCGCAAATGCTGGCGCTTATGGGATCCGGGCGTTTCCGCGAAGCGATGGAGCTGATCGAAAAGAGCAATCCGCTGCCCAACGTCACGGGGCGCGTCTGCCCGCAGGAACTGCAATGTCAGGGCGTGTGTACGCATGCCAAGCAGCCGATCGAAATCGGGCAGATCGAATGGTTTCTGCCGCAGCGCGAGAAACTGGTCGATCCAGATGGCGCGTCCGCGCGTTTCTCCACCTTTGCCGACCCGTGGGCGGCGGCGGAAAAGCCGCCGGTCGCCATTGTCGGCACCGGCCCTGCCGGAATGATAAATGCTTATCTTCTTGCGGAGGAGGGGTTTCCGGTCACCGTATTCGAATCTTTTCACGCGCTGGGTGGCGTTTTGCGTTACGGTATTCCGGAATTCCGCCTGCCCAACGAGCTGATTGACGATGTCGTCGCAAAAATCAAGCTGCTTGGCGGAAAGTTCGTCACGAATTTTGTTGTCGGCAAGACGGCGACAATTCAGGACCTGAAAGACGCCGGCTTCTGGAAGATATTTGTCGGATCGGGCGCCGGACTGCCGCGTTTCATGAATGTGCCCGGCGAGCATCTGATAAATGTCATGTCGGCCAACGAATTCCTGACGCGCGTTAATCTCATGCAGGGTTTGCGCGAGGATTACGAAACGCCATTGCCCGAAACGCGCGGCAAGGAAGTCATCATCATCGGCGCGGGCAATACGGCGATGGACTCGGCGCGGACAGCGCGGCGTCTTGGCGCAAACGTGACGATCGTCTATCGCCGGACGCGCGCCGAAATGCCGGTGCGCGTCGAAGAGCTGCATCACGCGATTGAAGAAGGCATCCGGATCAAGGAATTGCGCGCTCCGCGCGAATTCGTTGGTGACGAAAAAACCAGTTTCGTGACCCATGCGATGCTTGATGTTATGGCGCTTGGCGAGCCGGACGAATCCGGGCGTCGCAGCCCTGTGTCTACCGGTCAGATTGAGCCGATGAAAGTCGACCTAGTCATCATGGCGCTGGGCAATACGCCGAATCCGATCATCAAGGATTCCGAGCCGTCGCTCAAGACGACGCGGGCGGGCAGTATCGCCGTTGACGGCAACGGTTCGCAAAAAACCTCGCTGGAAAACGTCTATTCCGGCGGCGACGCCGCGCGCGGCGGCGCGACGGCGATTCGCGCGGCGGGTGACGGCCAGGCGGCCGCCCGCGAGATCATCGGCGATCTGGACGTGCCGCCCGAACGGATTCGCGGCATGGTGCAAAGCGCGAAACGCTACACGGAACTCGGTCTCGCGCCGCAGGTTATTCTTGAGAAAATCGAGCTGGCCCAGAACATCGTCGAATACATTGTGCATGCACCGCTGATCGCCAGATCCGCACGCGCCGGACAATTTGTGCGCGTGCTGCCTTGGGATACCGGCGAACTGATACCGCTGACCCTGGCGGACTGGGATGCCGAAGCCGGAACGATCTGCCTGGTCGTTCAATCGATGGGCACCGGAACGATCCGGATCAACCAGATGAAAGTCGGTGACGCCTTCGCGGGAATCGCGGGGCCGCTTGGCTGCCCAAGCGAATTGCATCGTTACGAAGGAAAGCAGACGGTTGTATTTACCGCAGGCGGCGTCGGCTTGCCGCCGGTCTATCCGATCATGCGCGAGCATTTGCGGTTAGGCAATCACGTTACGCTGATTTCCGGCTTTCGCAGTGCCGACCTTTTGTTCTGGACGAGGGACGACGAGCGCGTTGGGAAGATCAAAGCCGAATTCGGCGATCAGCTCGACATCATTTACACCAGCAACGATGGCACATTCGGCATCAAGGGCTTTGTCACGGGGCCGCTGGAAGAAATGCTCAAGGCCAACAAAACCAGCAAGGGGCGCAAAATCGCGGAGGTTGTCACCATCGGCCCGCCGTTGATGATGCGCGCTGTCAGCGATCTGACAAAACCTTACGGAGTAAAGACTGTCGCGAGCCTGAACTCGATCATGGTCGACGCGACAGGCATGTGCGGTGCGTGCATGGTGCCCGTCAACGTCGAAGGCAAAATGGTTCGCAAGCATGCCTGCGTCGATGGCCCTGAAATCGATTCACATACGATCGACTGGGACAAATTCCTGCCGCGCTTCAACCAGTTCAAGCAGCAGGAACAGGCGAGCCGGGAGCGTCATGGGCTGTTGTAACTTTTAGCTGACGCGCGGAAGCGGAAGGGCGCTTTCACGTCACGAAAAGCAGGCCGCGCCGGAAGGGATGCTTCCGGCGCGGCCTGTCCGTTTGAAAGCCTGTCCGGCGTTTTATCGAATTTTAAACAGAGTCATTATTTGCATCCATTTGTGATGGTATTATTCATCAGAAACTAACTCCGGTTGGAAACCTCCCCCTTCAGGGGGATAATCTTGTTTGGGAGAGGCGTAACCTCTTCCAAACGTTGTTGTCGCCCGCTTGCGGGCGTGGATTGAAACATCGTAGACCGCCCCGATAAAAATCCCCCTTCAGACGCGGGAAAGGCAAAACCTTCCCCGTCTGGTCTTGCCGGGCGCGGATGGAATAGGATGGAATAATCAACTGCTGTTTTTTGAAAGGAGCTTTCGTACGATGGGAAATTTGTCCGAAAAAATCAAAATGAATCTGGCGCACGGCAAAGAAATCATGGAATCCGGCATTGGCGGCGCCAAAGAAGCGCGCGACGCGCTTCTTCATGCGGAGGGCAATATGGAACTGGTTACGGTAGCTGTGCAGGAATCCTGGCGGGCGGCGTCGCTTGGCGTATTGGCCGGGGCGATCTGCGGTGTGCTGGCAGACGACCGCAGACCGTTGCGCGGTGTCATCACAGGCGGATTACTGGGCGCGGTACTGGGCTTTAGCGGCAGTTTCGCCTGGAAAACGCGCCCGCTGACATCAGCCATGGCGCGCGGCGCGAAAAAACGCATCGGCACCGTGCGTGACAAGCACTGGCTCTCCAGACACCCGATCAACTATGGCTAACAGCGGCTGATTTTCCGTTCGCTTCCATTTGCCCAAAAAGCAAACGGCCTGTCGCGGATTCCGCGGCAGGCCGTTCTTATGCCTTATGCGCCGATCAGGCGCGAAGCCGGGTCTTACTTGGCATTCGGGTCTTCGCAGAGTTCGAGCAACAGGCCCGCCGACTTCGGATGCACAAAAGCGATATCCAGGCCGTCAGCGCCCTTGCGCGGCGCTTTGTCGATCAGCGCGACGTCCTTGGCCGCCAGCTCGTTCAGAGCATCCTGCAGGCCGGTTACGGCGAGAGCGACGTGCTGGATACCCTGACCGTTCTTTTCGATGTATTTGGCGATCGGGCCATCCGGAGTGGTTGATTCAAGCAGTTCGATCTTGGTCTGCCCGATTTTGAAGAAAGCGACGCGCACTTTCTGTTCGGCGACTTCTTCGGTCTTGTAGAGCGGGATACCGAGTTTGGCTTCCCAGAAAGGAATCGCTTCCGCCAGACTTTTTACAGCAACACCGATATGTTCGACATGTGAAATATTCATCGCATTTTTCCTCTTAAAAATGGAACGAAGGTCAGAAAACGGAAACCGTATTATCGCTCAAAAAAGCGAAGGATTGAAGATATTTAAACGGACTGTTTTCATCCGGGCCGGCCGGAAGGTCGATGTTTCGATGAGAATAGAATGGATTGGAGCGGATCGCGCAGGCAATGGAAGAAAGAAGAACTTACGGTTACAGTCCGCTGGAAGAATCCCCGCGCCGGGCCGTTTTGGCGAGCAGCGCCAGTCCCGCGAGGATCATCGGAAGCGAAAGCCACTGCCCCATGCTGACGATTTCGGAGACGCCGAAAATCCCCGCGTCCGGGGCGCGAAAATACTCGACGACAAAACGGAAAACACCGTAACCCGCCAGGAACGCGCCGGATACCGCGCCGCGAGGCCGCGGACGGGCAGAAAACAACAACAACAGGATAAACAACAGAACGCCTTCCATCGCGGCCTGATAAAGCTGGGAAGGATGGCGCGGAAGCAAGTCGCCCGCCTGAGGAAAAACCATGCCCCAAGGCAGCGAAGAGTCGCAGATTCGGCCCCACAATTCGCCGTTGATGAAGTTTCCGAGACGACCGGCGGCCAGCCCAAGCGGAACCAGCGGCGCGATGAAATCGGTCAGATCAAGCCAGTTCTTGCCCGTTTTCCTCGCAAAAAAGACGGTCGCGGCCAGTACGCCGAGAAAACCGCCGTGAAACGACATGCCGCCTTTCCAGATAGCCGGAATTTGCGCCGGATGGGAAAAATAATACCCCGGCTCGTAGAACAAAACCTGCCCGAGACGCCCGCCCAGAATGACGCCAAGGATTCCATAAAACAAAAGGTCATCGAATTGCTCTAGCGTCCAGGGGCCTCCCGCGGCATGTCCGGTTCTAAGACGCCGCTTGCCCAGCCAGGAAAACTGAAGAAAAGCGAACAGATACATCAAGCCATACCAATGAATCGAAAGCGGCCCAAAACGAAAAGCGACAGGATCGAAATCCGGATGAATCAGCATGAGAACGAAAAAGGCGAAAACAACGGAAGAACAATTGTAACGGTGTAGGGGCCAGCGCGGGCGTTTCATCGTAAAACTAACTCTGGTTTGAAACCCCGCCCTTCAGGGCGGTGCGGAGGTTGGAACCCCGGCCTGAAGGCCGGGGTTTCGACCGTAGCCATTGGCAAGGGGATGCAAACCCCTTGCCAATGAT
>JAITGN010000051.1 GCA_031280565.1 Accumulibacter sp.
GACGTGCTGCACGATATGGGCGCGATTTCCATCCTGAATTCGGATTCGCAGGCAATGGGGCGGTCTGCCGAGGTCATTACCCGCGCATGGCAGGCGGCGGACAAGATGAAGAAGCAGCGTGGGCAGTTGCCCGAGGCGGCGGGTGTGGACAACGACAATTATCGCGCCAAACGCTATGTGGCCAAGTACACCATCAATCCCGCCATCACACACGGCATCGCGGAATATCTCGGCTCCATCGAGACCGGGAAAATTGCCGATCTCGTGATCTGGAAACCGGCCTTGTTCGGTGTGAAGCCGGATTACGTTCTGAAAGGCGGTTTCATCACTGCCGCCGAGATGGGTGATGCCAACGCCTCCATTCCCACGCCCCAGCCCGTCATCATGCGCACTATGTGGGGCGCGTATGGCAAGGCGCGGGCGCGGACGGCGGTCAGCTTTGTTTCGCAGGCTGCCTGGAAGGATGGCATCAGGGAAAAACTGGGGCTGGAAAAAACCGTGCTGCCCGTCAGGGGCTGCCGGGCCATCGGGAAAAAGGACATGATTCTCAACGACAAGACGCCGAAAATCGAGGTCAATCCGCAGACTTACGAGGTTTCGATCGACGGCCGGAAGGTTGACTGCGCGCCTGCGGAGACCCTGCCGCTCACGCAGCGTTATTACTTGTTTTAGAGCTTGAATCGCAAAGCGCCCTGAATGCCGGAAAACACGCGGCGGAGCCACGAGTTCCGTTGTACACCACGGAATCAATGGATTGCCCATATCATGCTCAGGATCGAATCCATTCACCAATACTATGGCGGCAGCCACACTTTGCGCGGCATCAGTCTCTCGCTTGAAAAGGGCAAGGTTACCGCGCTTCTGGGGCGCAATGGCGTTGGCAAGACGACCTTTCTGAAATGTCTGATGGGACTTTTGCCAGTGAAATCGGGTGGCATTTCGCTTGACGGGCGGGATCTTACTCATCTTCCCCCCGAAAAGCGCGCCGCGCTCGGTATGGCTTATGTTCCGCAAGGGCGCGAGATTTTTCCGCGCCTTACCGTGGAAGAAAACATGCTGATGGGCCTGGCGAATGGTTCCGCCCGGCGCGGCTTTCCGGCTGGAATCTTCGAAATGTTCCCTGCGCTGAAGCAAATGCTGAAACGGCGCGGTGGTGACCTTTCTGGCGGGCAGCAGCAACAACTGGCCATCGCGCGCGCGCTCATTATGCGTCCCCGCGTCTTGATCCTCGATGAACCGACCGAAGGCATTCAGCCTTCCATCATCAAGGAGATCGGCGCCTCCATCCGGAAGCTCGCCGAAATGGGCGAAATGGCGATTCTGCTTGTAGAACAGTATTACGACTTCGCCGAATCGCTGGCGGACGCCTACGCCGTCATGTCGCGCGGCGAGATTGTCAAGACGGGCGCGGGGATAAACATGCGGCGCGATAATGTCCGGGAACTGATAGCGATTTGAAGAATTAAAATGGCAGGTATGCCGTTTTCCATCAAGGGAGGTGTGTAATGAGCATCCTTATGCGTTCCGCGCTTTTGGCGTTCGTCTGTTTTTTTCTTGGCGCATGTACTATCCGGCAGACGGTTGAGTCGGACTATCCTCAGTATCTGGCAAAAAATGTCAGGGAGTCGAAATTGCCGTCTACGGACAAGGCAAGACATTATTTTCTTCCGCCCCAGACAAGGTCCTTCAGCTACGAGTTCCGCTCATTCCTGACCGGCGCGAGCAATCTTTGGATCATCGAGTTCGGAAAGATGCTGGAAGACACGCTGAAGTCCGCGGATGTGCAAACGGCATTTGGAACCTTGACCGCCGTTGATTCGGCCTCGGGCGCTGACGCGACGCTGGTTTTCGAGCTGCGGGATTACAGTTTCGCGGATTTTGGCGCACATATTTCGCTAAACGTGAAACTCATGAACGCGGGCGCGGTCACTTTCGAAAAAGCGTATACGCAAGCCGGGAAAGCGCAAGGCGGCAAGATGTTCCTGGGCGGATACTTCGCCCAAAAGAACGCGGTTCAGCAGTCGACCAAGCTGGCCATGGACGAGATTCTCAGGCGGCTCATCGTCGATCTCAACGAACTGCGCTAGGTTTCATCCGGCCAGCGCGTATTTCCGTGTTTTCCGTGAAGGCCGTGGCGGGAAAACCGCCGCGGCTGGGCGAAAGAAGGTTCGATGCTGTCCGTGAGCAGGCATCCGGATGACGCCGGGGAAAACGCCTCAGCCGCGCTCCGGCTGTGTTTCGTGGTCTGGCGGCGCTATGTGCCCGGCCGTGTGCATGCCGGGAGCGCTTTTTGGGTTTCCCGGTATATCGCTTCCAGTATTTTCGAATAATCATCCCAGGGGATTCCATCGACGGAAAGCGAAGGCGATTTCGTGCATCCGTCGACAGCGCCCGCGGCGAGCAAGGCTTCCAGGGCGTTGCGCTCTTTTTGTGGAGAGGGGAGCAGAAGCGTGCCGGAAAGCAGCGACAGCGCGGCGGTCAGCGCGTAACTTCCCCAGTTCGATGTACCGGCGGCAATGACAAAGTCGGCCGGAGTCGCGCAAAAAATCAGGTCGCCATGCGAAACGCGCTGTTTCATGCCTTCACGGAGCGAACCCATTCCAAGCTCGTTGCCGCCGTCGCCGATCGCGATGGTTTTCCAGCGTCGCGGGGCGGAGGGCTGAAAAAGAATATCCGCTGCCGGAACGATATCGTCGAGCATTTCGCCGCGCATCGAATAGAGATGGCCGTCCTTCGCCTTGCCGGGACGTTCGATCGCCACGACATGCGTTGGCGAGAACGACGCGGCGAGCGCGGTCAGTTGCGTATCCGCGCCGGAAAGTGTCAGCGTGGTTACTGGAAACGAGGTTTGATGAACCGCTGAAACGGCGGCGAGCAGTTCCGCGCTGTGGGTATCGGTGATAAGCGCGATTTCCTTACCGAGACGGCTCAAAGCGGCGGCGAGCGTTAACGTTCCCGGCGGGCCGTCGCTTTCGCCGGTCATCGCCGAGCGGATGCAGAAGCCGGTGACGAGCGCGACGCGCTGGCCAGAAAGAAGTTCCGCGGCGGCTTCACGCAACGGAATTTCCGGCACGGCCTGGGCAAGGCCGCGCCCGCTTGGGTCGCTCCGCGTGATTTGTCCGATAGCCTCGATTGCCGCGACGGACAAATCGCATGTCATTTGGCGCTTACCATTCGAAAGTGTCGGGAACATCCGTTATAAACATGTAGCCCGGCGCGTGCGTTATTACCAGATCGAGTTTCGCGCGGCTGACAGCCGTCTGTGGCGTAACGCCACAAGCCCAGAAAACCGGCGTTTCGCCGGGGCGAATTTCAGGAGGGTCGCCGAAATCAGGCTTTTGGGTATCCGTGATTCCCAGCGCCGCAGGATCGCCCACATGGATTGGCGCGCCGTGCGCTTTACGGTGTTTGGCCGTAATAGCCGCCGCTTCGGCGACGCGATTTTCGGGAATCGGACGCAATGTAACGACCATCGGCCCCGAAAAAATGCCGGCCGGCCGGCATTCACGGTTGGTGATATACATTGGTACATTGCGGTTCAGCTCGATATGCCGCACAGGAATGCCATGCGCCATCAGGTCGTGTTCGAATGTGAAGCTGCACCCCAGAAAGAAACTGACCATGTCGTCATTGAAATACTCAAGAATGGAACCCGGTTCGTCGAGCAGTTCGCCTTTGCGGTAAATCCGGTAACGCGGGACGTGAACGCGCACATCGGCCTTCGGACCCGCCAGAGGCGGCGCCACACGACCGCTTTCGCAAACATCGATGATCGGGCATGCCTTTTCGTTTCGCTGACAGAAAAGCAGAAAATCGAACGCATGTTGTTTCGGCAGAATAACCAGATTGGCCTGGATGAAGCCAGGCGCCAGTCCCGCGGTCAGTTTGCGCCATTCGCCGCGCGCGATGGCGTCGCGGATTTCTTGTACGGTTTTCATGTTGTTTATCTCCGGATAGATAAAAAGATAGAGGACTTTAACATGAGTCAACGTTTTTCCGGAAAACGGCGTGGCCTGAAGCGGGGCAGGCTGGACAGATCATCAACACTCGTGGCGGTTGTATCGTCATGATTATGGCCAGAATGTTCGCGGCGCTTGTCGCTTTCACATGGCAAAGGCAGTCGAAGCGGACACATGCGCCTCAAGGAGCGGGGTTTGCGCCGCTCGCGCAATCCGTTATAATCAATATGCATTCCGGCGAAAGATACATAAGCACAGAGTCCGGAATGATCACGGATACCGGTGGCCAATATGATTGACCGAGGGATAAAAAAGGAAATTGAGTGTTCCGAAGCGCGTTTGGTTCGGAGATTGCTTAATCATGTTTGAAGGTTTTGGAAATAGTCCATGAAGTGTGCGCTTACCGCGTACAACTGCCGTCTTGCTCTCTGCCACGCATGGGGGAGGGAGAAGGAATCGCCCTTTCCCGCTTGCGGGAGAGGGAACAGCGCGATTTCATCGTGTGCGGGGCATCCATTTGAACGAGAATATGCTAAATACGCTAACGCGGCGCTTTGGGTGTTTGGCGCACGTTTGGCGCGCGCGATGCCGGAAAATAGTGCCAATGGCGGAAATGGGGGTTTGTCAGGTTTGTTTGTGATGTCGATGAAGGTAGTACGCTGCTTGGGAAATCACTTTGAATAGTGAAATTTTTTAATAAATTCATCAGAAACCAACTCCGGTTGGAAACCTCCCCCTTCAGGGGGATAATCTTGTTCGGGAGAGGCGTAACTTCTTCCAAACATTGTTGTCGCCCGCTTGGGGGCGTGGATTGAAACATAAAAGGAGAAGTGCCATGATCAAGAGAAGCCTTTTGTTTTTTCTGTTTATTTTCAGCCTCAATGCATACGCGCAGAATCCGAAAGCGCAATTGCAGGAAATATATGTCTCATATCTCAAGGAGCAAGGCTATCAACCCGAGGTGGATTCGGATGGCGATGTCAGATTCAAGGCGGAAGGCATCACCTTCTATATTAATGTAGACGAAAAGGATTTGCAGTCATTCAGAGTCGTCCTTCCGAATTTCTGGAAAGTCGAATCCACCGAGGAAAAAGAAAAGGCATATAAAGCGGCCAATTCCATAAACAGCAAAATGAAAGTGGCGAAGGCTTACGTAAATCCAGAGAGGGGCAGGGTATTGATAGACGCGAATATTTATATTGAAAAACCCGAAGATTTTAAACCGCATTTTCGCCGGATGCTGAATGTGCTCATGAGGGGAGCAAGGGATTTCACGGACATGATGAAGAAGTGATCGAACACTTGCCTGGCCATGCAGCTCCAGGTTTCACTGCATGGCGGCCCGGGGCTGCGCCCCGATCCGCCATGTTTCGTTTAGAGCGTTTTTCGTTCAAATGACCGCAAAATTCCGCAGGCGATGAAGTGGCGCTGTTTCCTTTCACCGCCGTTCGTGGTGATTTTTCCGGGACACATTGATGGCATCTATTTCCGTTCGTACTGAGCCTGTCGAAGTATGAACGGACGCTCCAAGGTCTTCCCAACGCCTCTTGAATCAGGGGTGTTCAAGGTGAAGGCATTCCTGGCCTTTCCAATCCTTACCCTTCGACAGGCTTCCTTCGTCAAGCTCAGGACGGAGCAGGGCGAACGGATTGGAAAGGTGTTCTTCGACAACGCCTGTTTCCGTTCGTGCTGAGCCTGTCGAAGTATGAACGGACGCTCCAGGTCGTAAATACTCTTTCCAAGCCTGATTCTTTCTTCGAATCGTTTTTCAATCCTTACCCTTCGATAAACTCCCTTCGACAGGCTCAGGACGGAGCAGGGTGAATAGACCGGAAAGGCGGAGGCCGTCCTCTCCCGGCCACATACCGCTATTTGAATCGAAAATGCTCTAGCCTCCCTGGTTGAGGTTCCGTAGGTTTCCGGCCGCTTTTTCTGAAAAAGGCGGTGTTCCGCCGGACGCGCGTTACACGGAAAACGCCGCCGCGCAGCCGGCGAGTCCTGAAATAGCGAAGCGGATTCTCCGTGCGCTCGGCGCGAGTGAACTTGCCGGTTTCGGAGCGTTTGGCCATCCGCCGCGCGAGGTGGCCGCGGACCGGCTTGTTTTATTCTTATCTTCCCATCCCCTGAAAAAATATACGCGTTTTCAAGGTATTTTAACGTAAATTCTTATCAAAATGCCTTGAGAACGTCTATGCTTGATTTTATTTCTTCGTTTTTTTTGTCATTTTTTATCAATAAAAAGCCTTGAAAACGTAGTGCCTGTTTCAAATAACGTGGTTTTTCAGGCATTTCCTATCGAGAAAATCAGTTAACAAGCGGCTTTCCGAAGGAATATTCTGGAATATTTTCATTTAAAATAATTTCCTCCTCCATGTGAAGCAGGTGAAAAGCGTGTGGAAAATGTGGAAAGTGTGAAATTCGGCGCTCTCCTTAAAATTCGTCTGCCGAGCCTGGATCGAATGTAGAATGCCAAGTTGCCGTTTAACCGCCAGGGAGCATTTCGTGAAGATTGTTTGTCTCGACCTTGAAGGCGTTCTTGTGCCTGAAATCTGGATTGCGTTTTCTGAACGGGCGGGAATCCCGGAATTGCGAAAAACGACGCGTGATGAGCCGGATTATGATATTTTGATGAAATACCGTCTGGATATCCTGGCGAAACACGGCTTGACTCTGGCCAATATCCAGGAGGTTATCAGCGAGATGCGGCCGTTGCCTGGCGCGTGTGAATTTCTCGCCTGGCTTCGCGAAAATTACCAGGTTGTGATTCTCTCGGATACGTTCTATGAGTTCGCGCGCCCGTTGATGCGCTGCCTGTCCTGGCCAACGCTTTTCTGTCATGCCCTGGAAACAGACGCTGAGGGCTGTGTGACCGGCTATCGTTTGCGCTTGCCGGATCAGAAACGCCAGGCGGTCAGGCACTTTCGGGCGCTGAATTTTACTGTCGTGGCTGGCGGAGATTCGTACAACGACACTGGCATGCTCGGGGAAGCGCATGCCGGTATTCTCTTCCGTCCGCCGGAGAATGTGATTCGGGAGTTTCCGCAGTATCCTGTCGCGCTTGATTACGATACCTTTTTTTCCGAAATCGAATCAGCATTCGCCCGCGCGGAATAACGGGATAACAGCCGTGCATGCCGGGCGCGTTTTCACATTAACGGCTTCGTGTCCGGATCGCGTTGGCATTATTGCCCGCGTGTCCGGCTTCATCGCCGGATATAACGGATGGATTCTCGAGTCGAACTATCATTCGGAGTATCCGGAAGAATGTCCAGACAACTGGCGGGGGCGGTATTTCATGCGCATGGAGATCAAGGCGGATTCCCTCCCGTTTTCTCTGGACGAATTCCGTGAACGCTTTCGGCGGATTGCCGAAGAGCTGGAGATGAACTGGGAAATCAGCGATTCCGCCGTCAAAAAACGACTCGTGATTTTGGTCGGAAAACAGGAACACTGTCTATATGATTTGCTGGCACGCTGGAAATCCGGAGATCTGGATGTCGAAATTCCCTGCGTCATCTCGAATCATGAGATTTTCCGCGATTTCGTCGAATGGCACGGCATTCCTTTTTTTTATGCACCGATCGCGCCTGGCGATAAAAAGACAGGCTGGAACAATGTCCGGCGTCTTCTCGAAGAAGCGCAAGGTGACGCGATCGTGCTCGCGCGCTATATGCAAATTCTTCCGTCTGGAGTGTGCGAGCGTTTCCATGGGCGGATTCTCAATATCCACCATTCTTTTCTGCCCAGTTTCATCGGCGCGAAACCTTATCACCAGGCATTCCGGCGGGGGGTGAAACTAATCGGCGCGACGTGTCACTACGTGACCAGTGAGCTTGATCTTGGACCCATCATCGAGCAGGATGTCATTCGCATCAATCACTCGGACTCGGTGGAAGACCTGGTTCGTTACGGTAAAGACATTGAAAAAACCGTTCTGGCGCGTGCCCTTCGTTACCATCTTGAGGACCGTGTTCTGCTCCACGGCAATAAAACGGTGGTTTTTCGCTGATGCCTGAATATCGCGGATACTGCGGACTCTCTGGCGCCTCCGGCCCTGTCCGGGCATGATCGTTCTCAAAGGCGTTACCTTGCGCCGCGGCGCGAAGACGATATTGAACCGGACGACGGCCGCGCTGAATCCCGGTGAAAAAATTGGTCTGGTTGGGCGCAACGGAGCGGGCAAGTCGACTTTTTTCGCTCTGCTCGACGGCAGCCTGCGCGAAGACGAAGGCGATTTCTTCCGTCCCGCGCATTGGCGCATTGCTCAGGTCGCGCAGGAAATGCCGGAAACGCCGGAAAGCGCTGTCCGCTTCGTCATCGCCGGCGATTACGCATTGTCGGCAGCGGAAGCCGAAGTCAAATCCGCCGAAGCCTGCGGCGACGATGACCGGCTGGCGCATGCCTATATGACACTGCACGACGCCGGTTCGCATGATGCCCAGGCGCGGGCGGAAGCGCTGATTCTTGGCTTGGGATTCCGGATGGAGGACATGACGCGCCCGGTCAACGAATTTTCGGGCGGCTGGAGGATGCGTCTGCAGCTTGCGCGCGCGTTGATGCGTCCATCGGATATCCTGCTGCTCGACGAGCCGACGAACCATCTCGATCTTGATGCGCTGGTCTGGCTTGAATCCTGGCTCAAGCGCTATGAGGGCATGCTGATTGTCATCAGCCATGACAGAGAATTCCTTGATGCCGTGACTCAAGTTACGCTGCATATCGAGGACGGCGCTCTGACGCGTTACGGCGGTAATTACAGCGTATTCGAAGAGATACGCGCGCGGCGCGTCGAAGAACAGCAGCACGCTTATCTCAAACAGCAGGAACGGATCGCGCACCTGCAAAAATTCATCGACCGTTTCCGCGCAAAGGCAAGCAAGGCACGTCAGGCGCAAAGCCGCGTCAAGGCGCTGGAACGCATGGAAAGACTCGCGCCCGCGCTGGCGCACGCCGAATTTTCCTTTTCATTCGAAGAGCCGTCCCGCATGCCCAATCCGATGCTGATGCTGAAAAGCGTCAATTGCGGCTATTCGCTTCCTGAAAACGCTGTGGCCGGCCAGTCTCCGGAAATCGTCGTGCGCGGCGTGTCGTGCGTGGTTGCTGCAGGTCAACGCATCGGTATTCTCGGCGCGAATGGTCAGGGCAAATCCACGTTCGTCAAAACGGTCGCGCGTGTTCTCGAACCGCTTGACGGCGTGTTAACGGCCGGAAAAGGACTCTCGGTCGGGTATTTCGCCCAGCGGGAACTTGATGTGCTTTGTCTGTCCGAAAATCCCTTGCAGCATATGTCGCGGCTGGCCAGAGACAATCTTCCGGAAGGAAAAACAGGCCGCGAACAGGAATTGCGCAATTTTCTCGGCTCGTTCAATTTCAGCGGTGACCAAATGACGCAAGCGGCCGGAACGATGAGCGGGGGAGAAAAAGCGCGTCTCGTTCTGTGCATGATCGTGTGGCAACGGCCGAATCTGTTGTTGCTCGATGAACCGACGAATCATCTTGATCTCGAAACGCGCGAAGCGCTGTCGGTTGCGCTCAACGAATTCGAGGGAGCGGTTATGCTGGTCAGCCACGACCGCGCCTTGCTGCGGGCGGTATGCGATGAATTCTGGCTTGTCTCGCGCGGCGTTGTCGCTCCGTTCGACGGCGATCTCGACGATTACCAGCGTTATTTGCTTGAAGAAGCGCGGCGCGCGCGTGAGACGCTCAAACGCGCCAGGGAAAAACCGCCTGCCCGGCCGGAGAAACCATCGCGGCGTCCGAAGCTGCTCAAGCGCGAACTCGAAAAGATTGAAAATCGCCTTCGGGAACTGCAGGAACGCAAACAGGCGCTTGAGACGCGGCTGTCGCTCTCGCTGACGCCGTGTGAAATCAGCGAAGTTTGCGCCGAGTTCGCTTTGACCGGCGCGGCTCTCTCGGGATGTGAAGAAGAATGGCTGGCGGTTTCGGAATCCCTTGAGACGGAAGGTTCCTGATTCCATCCCCATGCGCGATGGCGTTATAACGGCCTGGAGCCATTATTCAGGCAATGTTTTGAAAACGGCTAGAGAACGTATGTTTTAAAAAATTTGCTCATCCTGCTCCATCCTGAGCCTATCGAACGAAGTTTGTCGAAGAACGTCTTTCCAGTCCGTTTGCCCTGCCCTGAGCTTGATGAAGGAAGATTGTCGCAGGATGCCTTTCCAGTCCGTTCGCCCTGAGCCTGTCGAAGGGTAAGGACTGGAAAGGCCAGGAACTCCTTCAGTCGAAGAGCGCTGATTAGAGAAGCTTTTGGAAACCCTTGGCGCGTCCGTTCATACTTCGACAAGCTCAGCACGAACGGAAATAGACGTCGCCGATGTATTCCGATAAAACCACCACGAATGAAGATATGTCTCGTCGATGCTCCACCAGGTTCGGCGTAATGGGAAAGTCCAGCAGGCTTGGCGCGAACGGTTTTTTAACACACTCACCACAAATGGCAAAAAATAGCGCAGAAGACAAAAACAACGTCCTTAAAGCATTTTTAATCCATCCGTTCTGAGCCTATCGAACGAAGTTTGTCGAAGAACATCTTTCCAGTCCGTTCGCCCTGCCTGTCCTGAGCTTGACGAAGGAAGCTTGTCGAAGGGTAAGGACTGGAAAGGCTATTTATGACCGGGGTGCATCCGTTCATATGGTTCGACAAGCTCAGTACGAACGGAGATGTGTTTTGTTGACGGCTTGGGAAACTCAACGCAAACGAACGGTCTTCTTTCTGTTCCGCTCACCACAAGAGCAAGCCCACACTCCATGGGGTGGATTGTCCAGAATCCCCCTTCCATTCAGCCCGGACAATGCCTTGCCATCAAATGACAGGAATAAACGTCTAGACGAGTGTTTGGTTTGACTGATCCGAATGACCAGACAGGCATGCCAGTTGCTGTTTGAGGCTCGTGACGTCTTGATCCAGTGGCAACAATTCCGCCAGTTCATCGACTTCCGCACGGGCATCGCCGGGACGGTTCCGGTCGACGAACAACCGGGCGCGCAGTTTTTTGAAGAATACCCAGGCGCCGCCGTTTCCCGCGATGGCGCTGACAAACACGCCTGCATCGCAGTACGCCTCGATTCGCTCATCCAGAACTTCCCGGCACGAAAGCAGCCACGTAGTAGCGGACGAAAACAGTTCGCGCCGCCGCCGAGTGAAGTCCTCCACGTTTCCAAGCAATGCGCCGATATTCTCCCGCGCGGCGGCCTGCTGTGTGTATTCATGCGAAAAAATGTCGAGCACGCCGGAGAGTTTGTCCGCTTCCGGGATTTCGGCCTTGACCAGCACATTCAGCGTGTCCTGGATGGCGTTCATATAGATAATCAGCAGAACTTCCTCGTTTCGCGGCGATACCGAACCGCATTTGGCAACGAGGAAATCAAGCGCGGCCTGGTATAAATAACGATCGGATTCGATGCGCTTGTTTTTCCACTGGCGCGACATGGATTTCGCGGAAACGTAGTAATCGAACAGAGGCTCGGCGAGAATCCCGACGCGGGTGGCATTACGGAACATTTCCTGGGTGAACAGGGTATCCCATCCGTAAGGTAGCCACCATGGCACGTGCGCTACGTCGTACCGGCACATGACAGACAGCGAAAACAACTTGGCCCAATAGGTGCGCATGAACTGGTGGTATACGATGAAGTACTGCGAGAAACCCTCCTTTTCAACCAGCAAATCGCTATTCAATATGCGCGCGCCCCTTGGCTCCAGGGTTCGCGCGTCGAGATGGTCGCTGCCACAAACAGCGATATCGAGCCGGTTTTTCAGCGCAAAGTCGAGCATTTTTTCGAGGAATTCAGGTTTTAACACATCATCTGCATCAAGCCAACAGAAAAAGTCTTCCTCTTTATGTGCCTGAATCACATCCGACCATTGATTATTGCCAAAATTCCATACATGATTTTTTTCATTGACAAGAGAAATCACACGCTTATCGCGCTTTGCAATTTCCTGAATCAGCGCGCCCGTCGAATCCGTCGATCCATTATCGACCACATACCACAACCAATCGCCCCGGGTTTGCGAGAAAACGCTGTCGGCGGTGCGCCGGAAGGTCTGTTCGGCATTGAAAGCTACGGTATATATTAACAGCATGATTCGATGTCCCGATCCGCTTCAGCGGCTTGTGTGCCACGCGCCTTTTCCTCAAGCGTTCTACGCATGGAACGCTCGAAGGCTTCGGCGATGAATCTTTCGTTTTCAATCGACACGAATCCGGCCTTGGCCCGCAGAAAATCACGATAAACGTCCGGCATTTTATAGTTATCCTGAATTTTTTCATCGATGTTTTTCTTGCTTTCCGAGCCGGAATATTGCCGGTAATTATGCAACAATTTAGCCAATACTCCCGCACGTTGCGAATACCGTAAATACCAAAGCATGCCTGCCGTATCAGCGCGATGGCTCAAGTTCAGCCGTGCTAAATCCGCTATCCCTGCGGCCCAATCCACGCGATGAAGCAGCGCGCCCTGTATCAACTTTCCCCATCGTGCCCACATGAAACGGAAATAGTCCGGAAACAAGGTTCCGAAGTCCACATCCGCGATGACAATATTTTGAAGAAGCTCGTACTCGTTTTGCGACTGCCCACTTATCTCTTCAATAAAATTGGAGCGGCAGGCAACGAAATCAAGACTTTTCGCTTGCGCGAACCGAAGCATTTCCTCAAAAAAGACCGGCGTGTAGTCATCATCGGCATCGAGAGTGGCGAACCAATCACCGCTGTCCAGGGAGTGGATCGAATCGAGCACTCGCGTTGCATAGAATGTCTGCACATCCACGGGTGGAATCTTATGTACAGAAACGCGGGTATCGCGGCGTTCGTAGTCGCTCATTATTTCAAATGTGTCATCATGCGAACCATTATCAAATAAATGATACGAAAAATTATCGTATGTTTGAGCAAGCACGCTTTCGACGGCTCTACGCAATGTTTTCCCCGCGTTGAATGCTTTTGTGATTATAAAAATCTTTTCCAATTTATCCGGCCTCCTTCAAATCTGTTCCGCTGCAGGATGTCTACGTACATTGGCATTGTTACAATCGTACCAGCGACATACGCGGCAAGATGCATGAGGCGATAGATAAAATGTGCTTAAAATTGCGCGTTTTTCTTCAGTGGAAATATTTGTGTCGTTCAAATCTATAAAATCAGCTTTGGTTGAATGAACGGCGCCGAGTTCGCTCAGGAAGCAAGAGTTGCAGCAAGGGTATAACTTTCCTCCAAACGAGTGCATGTTTTGCATGACGACTTGTGGGCATTGTGCTGTCAGGCTTTTTAATTCTTCATCGCATCCAGAGAAAGGTTCACGGTTGGTATTGTCAATCCAGCCACCATAATACTGATTATCTCCGTAATACTGCTTGACTACACAAGAAATTTCGTTCTGTTCCAGCGACTTCAATAGATAATCTTTTTTTGATGACAACGGGCCGTAATCACTGATTTGGATCAGACAATCTTTTCCATGCTGTTTCAAAACAGCCATTCCTGTTCCCCGTGGGAGAACGGTGGCATTGGTCATGATTACCATTTTTTTAAACTTCGCTTTATATTTGAAAGCGTATTCAATAATTTCTCCAATATCTCTACGCATAAAGACCTCTCCACCCACAAGTTGAAGCCAGTCGATATAATCGAACAGTTCGAATATGTGATCGAGATCGCTGACGATTTCAGAATAGGGAGTATGTGCTGGCTTCTCGAATCTCGGTATATGATTTGAACACAAGCGGCAACGCAAAGTACATTTTGTGGTCAAGACAATGGCCAAACGTTTTGTTATTGTTTTCATTCATTTCCTCGCATTTTTTGTGCGCAACTTCTTCCCGGCAAGTTGTTCGGCAGGCTTGAATCTTTTGCTTGTTCGCAGAAAGCCATTACAGTATCGGCAGGCGGAAAGCGAACTCAGCGCATAAATCGAACGTATTTTTTCCCGTTTTTTCTCGATCGTTTCACTACCGTCAATTAATTTAACAAACTCATCGGTATTTTTTTTAACAATACCTTTTTCCATACATCGCCTGGATATTACGCAGGGATGCATTTCCCCTTCAGTTATTTCAAAACTCAAGCCAAGCTCTGCCGAGAAAATGCACTCCCGGTATTTTTCAAGACCTTCTTCCGGCGAACCTTCAGTCGAAAAATCGCCAAAGTCGACCCAACCACCGCCATGCAGTTGATCATGATAATCGCGAACACGATAATTGATATCCGCCGCAACGAGCGTTGCTTCCACTTCTTTTGTTTTTTTAGAATAAACCCCGTAGTCATCCACAAGGAAGAACATCTTGTCGCCGAATAATTTTGCCGATTCAACAAGCCGCGAATCGGGGATCAATGTGGAATTTGTTGTTATACGGATTTCCTTGAGAATTTGATTCTCGTATTTTGAAATGTGCCGAATGACATTGAAAATGTCTTTTCTTAACAATGGCTCGCCACCGCTTATTTCAAATATATCGACGCTACCGACAATTTCAAAAAAAGCGTCGATATAATTTACAAGTTCAGCAAATGAAGGATTGTATGGTTTTTTGTAAAGCGGCGCTTCCTGAATACATAATTTGCATTTCAGGGTGCACAGATGCGTCGACACCAGAACCACACGATTCATATGCAATGTATTCATTGCAAGGCGGGCTCCGAAGTTACGTACAGATATTTATTTACCCATTCCCGCTCGAATTCCAAAATATGAGGGGAATTCAAAAAGTCCTTACAGTGTTCGCACAGATCGGCAAGCATCGAGCTACGCAAGTCATTGCAATCGACGGTGCCCAGCCTTGTAATCTTATCCACCATCGAAATCATGAACGACCACTCAAAATACCGCCATGTGGCCGCGCTGTCCGGAAAGCGTTCCGTCAGCCATTGCGTCCGCTCGCGGTAGACCCGCAGGTATTCGCCAAGGGTCGCGCTATTGAGCAGCGCGTGATTCGTCGTCCAGGCGGAGTTGTTACCGGGATGCCGGAAAAACGTATATTTCGGCAGGCCGTGATAGGCGACGCGGTTCACGCCCGCGAGGATTTTTGGCATCAGGTCGATGTCGTCGTATTTCGCTTCCCTGGAGAATCGCGCATGGTCGAACAGTTCGCGTCGCAACAGTTTGGTCGGAAATTGAACGTTGTATCGCTTGCGCCACATCAATTCGATCAGGGCTTCTTCGGCATTCATGATCCGCTTTTCGTCGAAGGCCCTGCCCGCCGCGCCGCAAATCGCCACGTCCGCACCGTTTTCAACCGCCAGGCGATGCAGAAACTCCAGAAAATCCGGTTCGCACCAATCGTCGTCGTCGACGAAGGCGATCCACTCGCCACGGGAGGCATCGAGTCCGGCGTTGCGGCCGCTGCCGATGTTTCCGTGCGCGCGGTGGATCACGCCGATCCGCGCGTCCTTGGCCGCGTAGTCGTCGGCAATCGCGCCACTGCGATCCGTGCTGCCGTTATTCACGATGATGAATTCGAAATCGCGGAAGGTCTGCGCAAGAATGCTCTCGATCGCCCGTGTAACGAGCGATTCGCGGTTATAGGCGAGCATTACCACGGAGATCATGCCCGAATCGCCGTCTCAAACCGCATACAGCACGGTATTCCAATAGCCGGGGTCATGTTGTCGGAGAGCGAACCGGTAATCCTTGCGTATTGCCAGTATCGTGCGTGGCAGTTCGTAGATGTCTTCCAGGTTGTGGTAAGCGCAAATCGCCAGCCTGGGCTTGTTTTGCCGGATGATTTCCACGGCGCCGAGCAGCGCTTCCTTTTCCGCGCCCTCAATGTCCATCTTGATGAACGTCGGTAATTTACCTTCTGCTTCGTCCCTGAAGTAAGCATCCAGGGAAGTCACAGGAACCCGGTATTTCTCGCCGGTGGCGCTTCCTGCGACAAATGACGACTGTTGCCCGTCATCGGCATTTGGCGTAAAGACAAGCTCTGTTTCGGTGGACCACAATCCTTTTTGCGTTATCTTGACGTTTGTATATCTGGATAACCGGCGCACCGCCTGAGCGTAATTAACCGCGTCAGGCTCGAAGGCATGGACACGGCAATCCTGCTGCTGCCTCCCAGCCTTCTGGAATCTGCCGATGAAGTCTTCCGCGGTATCTCCGATATACGCGCCGACATCCACGAAGATTTCAGTGGAAGCCAAGGGGGGGATGAAGCCTTCTTCGTAATAACAGGCGCTTTGCGTATTCGTGGCAAGCGGCCGGCTGCACAGGACAAGGCGCAGCTTGTCGAGCACAAGCTGTTTGGAACGTTCGTCCTCAAAAAAGTCATAGGCCCATGCGTATCCGTCGAGATGACGAGTGCTGAATCGCCGGAGAGAATCGAAACACGGGTAGTCGACCGGACAGGGAATGATTCGTTCCGGGGGGAAGTCCAATCGCCGCAAGATACCGCAGATTTCGTCATTGTAATTGTGCGTGCTTGAAGAAACGACGACGAAAGCGTTTGGAAACCGGCTTTTCAGCGTTTGGGGATCGATGACTTCGATTCCTTCGTACTCGTCGGTGACGCTGCGGTCGCAAAAACGAGCCACTTCGATGCCGAGTTCGCGGCAGATATCCAGAAATACGCCCCCCAGCCGCCCCGCGCCATAGAGAACGAGCGGATGATCCTTGAGCCTGGGTTTTAACGCGGACAAAACCTTCATGGCCTTGCTGTTTTTGGCTTCGGCTTCGATTTCCGACAATGCTTCCTTGAATGTCCGCATTTTCCCATCCTTCCATATTTTCCATTAAATCATTCCGGACTGCCGTCTCAAACCGCGTACAGCACGGTATCCCAGCAGCCGGGGGCGTGTTGTCGGAGAGCGAACCGGTAGTCCTTGCGTATCGCTAATATCGCTCGCGGGAGTTCGTAGATGTCTTCCAGCTTGTGGTAGGCGCAAATCGCCAGCCTGGGCTTGTTTTGCCGGATGATTTCCACGGCGCCGAGGAGCGCTCCCAATTCCGCGCCCTCGATGTCCATCTTGATGAAGGTCGGTAATCCGCCTTCCGCTTCATTCTTGAAGTAAGCATCCAGGGAGGTTACTGGAACCGGATATTTCTCACCGGCGGCTCCTGTGATAAATGACGACCCCGCCCTGTCATCGGTATTTGGCGCGAAAAGAAGTTCTGTTTCGTCGAACCACAATCCTTTTTGCGTTATCTTGACATTGGGATACCTGGACTGGCGGTGCGCCGCCCGCTTATAATTGACCGCGTCCGGCTCGAAGGCATGTACACGGTAAACCTGCCCCCCCCCCCCCCGCACTTTGAAGCCTGCCGATGAATTCTTCTGCGGTATCTCCGGTATACGCGCCGCCATCCACGAAGACTTCAGCGGATGTCAGGGTAATGAAATCTTCCTCGTAATACATGGCGCTCCGCGTGTTCGGGACAAGCGGCCAGTCGCACAGGACAAGGCGCAACCGGTCGAGCACAAGCCGTTTGGAAACTTCGTCCTCAAAAAAATCGTAGGCCCATGCGTATCCGTCGAGATGGCGAGTACTGAATCGCCGGAGAGAATCGAAACACGGGTAGTCGATCGGACAGGGAATGATTCGCTCCGCAGGGAAATCCAGCCGCCGCAAGATGTTGCAGATGTCGTCATTGTACTTCCATGAGCAAACGACGACGAAGGCGTTTGGAAACCGGCTTTTCAGCGTTTGGGAATCGATGATCTTTATCCCTTCGTACTCGCCGGTGACGCTGCTGGCGCAAACACCTGCCACTTCGATACCGAGTTCGTGACAGATGTCCAGAAAGACCTCCGCCAGACGTCCCGCGTCATAGAGAACGAGCGGACGATCCTCAAGCCTGGGCTTCAACGCGGAGAAAACTTTCATAATCTTGCTGTTTTTGATTTCAGCTTCGATTTCCGAGAATTCTTCCTGGAATGTCCGCATTTTCTCATCCTTCCCTATATGTGGGGCAAGTGGCCGACCGCACAGGACAAAGCGCAACCGGTCGAGCACAAACCGTTTGGAGCGTTCGTCCTCAAAAAAATCGTAGGCCCATTCGTATCCGTCACGATGAACAAATCGCCGTGAGATATCGAAAAACGGGGAGTCGACTGGACAGGGAATGACTCGTTCCGGAGGAAAATCCAATAGCCGCAAAATGCCGCAGATCTCGTCGTTGTACATCCATGAACAAACGACGACGAAAGCGTTTGGGAACTGGCTTTTCAGCGTTTGGGGATCAATGACTTCGATTCCTTCGTACTTGCCGGTAACGCTGCGGTCGCAAAAACGAGCCACTTCGATGCCAAGTTTGCGGCAAATCTCCAGAAAGATACTCCCCAGCCGCCCTGCGCCATAGAGAACGAACGGGCGATCTCCGAGTCTGAGCTTCAACGCGGAGAAAACTTTCGTGATTTTGCTATTGGCTTCGGCTTCGATTTCCGAAAATTCTTCCTGAAATGTCCGCATTTTCCCGTCCTTCCATAATTTCCATCGGGCGCTGCCGCTGGCCCACGCGGCTTCGAGCGCGGCTTTGTCGCGTTGCGTGTCCATGCACTGCCAATAACCGGAATGCTTGTATACGCCAAGCCTGCGCTCGGCGGATAGGCGTTCCAGCGGAGCGCGTTCCAGCACTGTCCTGTCGTCGTCTATGTAATGGAACAGCTCCGGCTCGGCGACCATGAAGCCGCCGTTGACCCAGCCGCCTTCCTCGACCGCTTTTTCCCGGAACGCCGTTACCGTGTCACCCTCGATGTCCAGCACGCCGAAGCGGCCGCCCGGTTGAATCGCGGTCAAGGTCACGATATGCCCCGATCCTTTGTGTTGCGCGAGCAGGGCTTTCAGGTCGACGTCGCTCACGCCATCGCCGTAGGTGAGCATAAAACGCTCGTTGCCGACGTAGGGCGCGATGCGCTTGATGCGTCCGCCGGTCTGCACGTCCGCGCCCGTGTCGACGAGCGTTACTTTCCACGGTTCCGATACGTTCGCATGCACCGTCATTTTGCCGCCATCGGCAAAGTCGAAGGTGAGATCCGAACGGTGCAGGGCGTAATTCGCGAAGTATTCCTTGATGACGTAGCCACGATACCCGCAACACACCACGAACTCGTTGAACCCGAATGCGGAGTAGTAACGCAGGATATGCCAGAGAATCGGCTTTCCGCCGATTTCGATCATCGGCTTGGGCAGAAGATGGCTCTCTTCGCTGATGCGAGT
>JAITGN010000084.1 GCA_031280565.1 Accumulibacter sp.
GGGGTTTGCATCCCCTTGCCAATGGCTACGGTCGAAACCCCGGCCTTCAGGCCGGGGTTCCAACCTCCGCACCGCCCTGAAGGGCGGGGTTTCAAACCGGAGTTAGTTTTACGATGAATGCGAAAATGCGGTATTCGAACGCCTTTCTATCGCTTCTGTCCCGATATCAGCGCAATCCGATGATGCGCTGCTTCCTGGGCCAGCGGATGCGGTAGTCGGCTGAGAAGCTTTTGCTTTGCCCCGCGTCCAGCCTGGCTTCCCAGGCAATGACGCCTTTTCTGTCATTCCAGTCTTCCTGGACGGTTTCAGGCGTAAAGCGCCGTTCAACCTTCACGGCATCATTGCGGCTGACAGGGCTGGCGTCGAGCACACGGATATTCACAGCGCGTTTGTGCCGGTTTGTCACGGTAAACGTGTCGACACTATGGCGTTCCGCTTTCTGCTCGGCAAAACCGCTTGTGCCGCTTTGATTTTTTTCGGACTTGTGGCTGACCTGGATCAGTTCGTCACGCCCAAAAGGAAGAACAAGGCGGTTTTCGTCCACAACCCACCTCGTCTGCCCACTATAGGCTCCGTTCCGGTAAAGCTGCATCGCGCCGGCCGGCCAGACGCCTTCCGGCAATTCGCCGCGCGCGACGAGGTAGGCGGCCTTTTCCTGGCGCGGCGAAATTTCCGCCTCCAGCGCCACTGGAACGTTCAGCGCGCCTAGAGAAACCGCGACTTTTCTTCCATCGGCAGGCAATGACACTGTTCCGGAAATCGCATATTCGGTAGCGTATTCGCTTTGAATAACAGCGGCCTCAAACAGCGGATTTTCCGCCCTGTTTGCCGAAGCGGACAAGGGCGCGGCTTTCAGACTCGGTCTGGATTCGGCCATTTCCATGGACATCATATTGCTTTGCCTTGGTGCTGGCGCGCTTTCTTCCAGATTCACATTCCATGTATGAGGCCGCTGGCCGCTGGCATTGCGCTGTGGAGCGCCCGTGGAGAGGAAAAGACGAACCCGGTTCCAGTCTTCGCCGCTTCGCTGGGCGATCTGGGCGGTACGCTCCAGCCTTACCCGCCCGGATTCCGAATCGAGCGCGGCGCGATAGGCCGGACGCCACCCCGCGCCAGTAAAGAAATAGGAAATGCGCATATAGCCGTCGTTCTTCGCTCGAAGGCGGACAAAAAGACTGCGCACTTCATCGACTCCGGGACGAATGTTTTCCAGGTCCGCTTCCAGCGCTTTTAGTTTTTTTTCAAGATCGTATTTTTGCGCCTCAACTTCCAAAATACGCTGTTCCGCCCGCAGGCTTCCCCGGCGGATGACATCCAGCGCACGCGCCGGATCGGCCGCGCGCGTTTGCGAATTTCCGTTGTCGGGCGCAAGGAGCGCTTCCAGGAATTTCAGTTCGCGCTCCGCTGTCTTTTGTTCCGCATTCAGCGCCTTCAATTGTTCCGAAAGCTTTCGCACCTCCGCTTCCAGGCGCGCTTCTTCGGCGTTGAGGGGATCGACGCGGACCCTGTTTCGCCAGACAAGTTCGCCGATCTCAATACCGCTATCGGATTCGATCTGTACGCTCGCCACATCGAAATTGGCGGGCATGCCGGAAATTTCCAGACTCTCCGCGCCCGCTTTTACCTGTACCGCGCGCTCGACCAGCGCGCTGTCCGAATAGAGCACGACCCGGCTCACCGGAGCGGCAAGAGGAAGCGGACGCGCGGCAAGAACCGGGAGTGAAATGAAAACAGCAATGAAAAGCGAGCGCTGGAATAGCATGGAAGGCTCCTGTGTGTCGACATGAATGCGGCACAAATAATAGCGCGTATTGGGAGGGATAGATCACTCGGAGAAAAAGCGTGAGATTTGCGTTTTTCGAAAATATTCCCGAATGTTGCCCATGAAACAGGCTTCATTTCTCGAATGATACAAATTATTTTTGCTAAAAATGAGGAAGGCGGGCTTATCTGTAACGATTTCTAGCGATTTTATCGAATCTTTCTCCTTGAAAAACGCAGTTTTCTAAATAACTGCTTACGTTTTCAAGGTATTTTTTACAAGAAACAAGAATAAAATCGCTTAAAAACGCAAAAAATTATTTTATCACATCCCCGTTGTTCAAAATCACAGGGAAATGCTCAACGGATACTGACGCGTGCGAATTTTCTTTTTCCGATCTGCAGCACAACCGTTTCGCCCGCTTTTAGCGTCAAGTCCCTGTCGTCGATTTTTGTTCCGTCGATTCTGACGCCGCCTTGTTCAATCATGCGCAAGGCGTCGGAGGTGCTTCCCGTCAAGCCGGAACGTTTCAACGCCTGGGCGACTGGAAGCCCCCCTTCGGCGGAATCCAGAACGATTTCGGGAATATCCCGGGGAATCGCGCCCTGCCGGAAACGCGCTTCGAAATCGGCCAGCGCATCCACCGCCGCCTGTTGTCCATGAAAACGCGTCACGATTTCCTGCGCGAGAAGCGCTTTTATGTCGCGTGGATTGCGGCCTTCCGAAATCTCCCTCTGAAACGCCGCGATTTCCATGCCCGAACGAAAAGACAGAAGTTCGTAATAGCGCCACATCAGTTCATCCGAGACTGACATCAGCTTGCCGAAAATTTCCCTGGGCGGCTCGTGAATTCCAATGTAATTCCCAAGCGATTTGGACATCTTGTTGTATCCATCCAGCCCTTCCAGCAAGGGCATCAGGAGAACGCACTGCGGAGCCTGCCCATAGTGTTTCTGCAATTCACGCCCAACCAGGAGGTTAAATTTCTGGTCTGTCCCCCCAAGTTCAACGTCGGCTTTTATCGCTACGGAATCGTATCCCTGACAAAGCGGATAGAGAAATTCATGAATCGCGATCGGTTGATTGTTCCGGTACCGTTTCGCAAAATCGTCGCGCTCAAGCATGCGCGCCACCGTATAGAGCGCTCCGAGCCGGATCATTCCCGCCGCGCCAATCGGTTCTATCCATTCAGAATTAAACCGTATTTCCGTTTTTTCCGGGTCGAGTATCTTGAAAACCTGCTCCCGGTAAGTTTCGGCATTGGACAGAATCTGCTCGCGCGACAACGGAGGGCGCGTTACATTCTTTCCCGTCGGGTCGCCGATCATGCCAGTGAAATCACCAATCAGAAAAATGACATGATGTCCAAGGTCCTGAAAATGACGCATCTTGTTGATCAGCACGGTATGCCCAAGATGCAGGTCCGGCGCCGTTGGATCGAAGCCCGCCTTTATGCGCAATGTCCGCCCGCTGCCGAGTTTTTCGACCAGTTCCGATTCGATCAACAGTTCGTCCGATCCGCGCTTTATCAACGCCAGACTTTCTTCGATATCCTGCATGTCATGTATCCCTGGAAATCGTCCATAAAGGTTGCTACGGACATATCATTTTGCTAGACTATATGAAAATTTCTTGATTGCTCCATGCTCCGGAACAGGATTCTAGCGTATTTCAAACCAGCGATCGAACGTGAAAAACGTCATCGTCTGGCCTTTTTCGCTGGCATTGTATCGTTCACCCTGCTCGGCATGATGGCGGCCTCCGCGATTACTCCGGCTGATATGCACGCGCCTTCCATCGAATTTCAGGACATCGTCGAACATTTGGCGCTTGCGAACATCGTCTCCATCGATACCGGAAGCGGCAACGATTTTTTTCATGAAGAACGCATTCAACCTTCCGACAGCGTCGCAAGTCTTTTAAAACGTCTGGGCGTTTCCGACCCGGAAGTTTTTGAGTTTATCCTCAAAAACCAGAAAACACAGGCCGTTTCGCGGCAAATGCGTCCCGGAAAAACAATCGCGGCCCAAACAGGGGCGCTCGGCGAATTCAAGGCGCTTTATTTTCCTCTGAATGGAAAAGACAATGTGCTTGCCGTCAGAAAAAACGGCGCTTCTTTTGAAGCCGATGAACAGACGCTCACCTCCGGGTCGTACATCACGCTAAAGGCTGGAGAAATACGGAATTCACTTTTCGGCGCGACGGACGCGGCCGGCGTCCCCGATTCCATCGCGCTTCAAATCGCCGAGATATTCGGCGGTGTCATCGATTTTCACCGCGATCTCCGCAAAGGCGACCGCTTTTTCATTGCTTACGAAACCTTGGCGCGCGCGGGCGGTGGAAGTTCCGTTCGCGCAGGACGCGTTCTTGCCGCTGAATTCATCAATAACCAGAAAATCTATACGGCTTTTCTTTTCAAAACGGCCGACGGAAAAGAAGGCTATTACTCCGCCGATGGCGCCAGCCTGCGCAGGGCGTTTCTTCGTTCGCCGCTGGAGTTTTCGCGCATTACGTCGGGATTTTCGGCATCGCGTTTCCACCCTGTGCTGAAAATATGGCGCTCGCACAAGGGAACCGATTATGCCGCGCCGACAGGGACGCATGTCCTCTCGGTCTCCGACGGACGCATTGAGTTTGCCGGCAGACAGAATGGCTATGGGAATCTCATTATCGTGAAACACAACGGCGCTTTCTCGACAGCTTATGCTCACTTGAGCGGATTCGCGCCTGGTATCAGAAAAGGCGTCTCGGTCAGTCAGGGAGAAGTCATTGGTTACGTCGGCCAAACAGGTCTGGCCACCGGCCCTCATCTACATTACGAATTTCGCGTCAATTCAGTACAGGTCAATCCTCTTACCATTGCATTGCCTGAGGCGATTCCTCTTGAAGCCACGGAAATTGAGCGTTTTATGGCATTGTCCACACCACAAAAAAACCAAATCGCGCTGGCCAAAGAGATTCAGCCCGCGCCGCATACGCTGGAGTAACTGATTACCAGGCAGAAAATGAAGAGCCGCACCCGCAGGTTGAAACGGCATTCGGATTCTTTATCACGAACTGCGACCCTTCCAGCCCTTCGGTATAGTCGATTTCGGCGCCAGCCAGATACTGATAACTCATAGGATCAATCAGAAGAATTACGCCATTCTTTTCGAATTGTGTATCGTCTTCACCAACGGTTTCATCAAACGTAAACCCGTACTGGAATCCGGCGCACCCTCCCCCCGTCACAAAAACACGCAACTTCAGATCCGGATTGCCTTCCTCTTCGATCAGCTCCTTGACTTTTTGCGCCGCATTATCCGTAAAGACTAACGGCACGGAAGCGTCCATTACCGCGTCCATAACCACCTCTTCTTTCAAATTCCCCATCAGCCGCCCGAAGCCAGTTTAAGCTCCACGCTCTTCGCATTCGCCTGGTGCACCATGCGCCCCTGAATTACCGCGCCCTGGTGCATTTCGATCTGATGGTACTCGACATCACCTGTCACGCGCGCCGAGGGCAGGAGCTCCAGCGATTCACCCGCGCATACCGGGCCGACAATCGTTCCATTCAGGACAATGTGTCCGACGGAAATCCCGCCTTCCACGCTCGCTTTTTCACTGATGACCAGCGTGCCTTCCTCAATATCTGTACTGCATATATTGCCGCGAACCTCACCATCAATACGCAATCCGCCTGAAAATACGATATTCCCTTCAATGCGCGTTCCGGCGCTGATAAGGCTGTCGATACTGTCTTGCGGCGCGCCGCCTTTTTTCGAACCAAACATGATAGTCTCCCACTTACAAACTGATGGATTGTTTCGCGCGTATGATGCCGTCCTGCATCAGGCGCGCTTCCACGCTCTTGATTTCCGCCCCTTCCGGAATGGAAAACGCGCCCTCCAGGCGGTAGAAATACTTGATCTCGAAACGAAAGCGCTGGGGCGCGGGATCAGATTCCGAAGGAACGGTGATCATAACATCTTTACCTTCCTGGCGCACTTTGACCAGAAGCTGGAGATTTCCCTTGGTTTCCTTTGTCTGACGGCCGGAGTTATTGATGACAAGCATCCGGTAATGATATTCCCCAGAAATATTTCCAGGCTCGATCTTGAGATGGTCGACCCTGATGCCTTCCTCTCCATGCATGGAGGATGACATTAGCGTCTCAAAAAAGGCCAGATCCTGTTTCAGCGTGACGTTTTCCATTTCAAGCCGCTTCACATGGCTGGACAATTGCTGCTGCAAGGTATGTTCAATCTGAAGGTTGCTTTCCATCGTCTTGGCCAGCACGCGAAGCTGCTCCAGTTCCGCATTCAGCTCTGCGACATTTTTCTTGAGCGTCAACGTCTCTTTCACGGCTTCATCACGGTCGGTGCTTGGCCAGGCCCCCCTGAACTCGTATACTCCAAGCATAATAGCGAGCGAGAGCGCAACAGTGCCGGCAATCGACAATATGCGCCAGTACCACGGCACATGCCGCCGAATCGACAGGCGCGGCGCGCTGATCCCGAAACGCCGCCGAAAACGCTTGAATTTTATGGAAGCAGAGGAAATTGGCATAAACCTTCCGTTTCAGGCAAGCCCAGCATGATATTCATATTCTGGACGGCCTGGCCCGCCGCCCCCTTGAGAAGATTGTCGATAACCGAAAGAATGACCAAGGTATTCCCGCCCTGGGGCCTGTGCACGGCAATCCGGCAAAGGTTGGCCGCGCGGACAGAACGCGTCTCCGGGTGCGATCCCGCAGGCATGATGTCTACGAAAGGTTCATACTCATAAAAGTTTTCGTAAATCGCTTGAAAATCCGCTTCTGAAGTTATCCTCGCATAAAGCGTCGCGTGAATTCCACGAATCATGGGCGTCAAGTGGGGCACAAAGACCAATCCGGTATCAGTTCCCGCCATTTTCGCCAGATTTTGCCGGATTTCAGGGAAATGACGATGGCCCGAAACACCATAGGCCTTGAAATTTTCCGATGCCTCGGAAAACAACGCAGATATCTCGGCTTTGCGCCCCGCTCCTGACACTCCCGATTTCGCGTCAGCGATCAAACAAGAGGCATCAATCACTTTTGCCTGAAGCAGTGGAAAAAAACCAAGCGAAACCGCTGTCGGATAACATCCAGGATTCGCGATGAGCCGCGCGTTTCTGATTTCCGGACGATTGAATTCCGGTAAGCCGTACACGGCTTTCTCAAGCCATTCCGGACAATCATGCGGCATGCCATACCATTTCTCCCATTCGGAAGCATCGGTAATGCGAAAATCCGCCGCCAGGTCGATAACACGGACGCCCGACTCAAGCAGTTCCGGCGCGTGTCGCATGGCCACGCCATTCGGCGTGGCGAAAAAGACCAAATCGCACTCTTTTAAAACCGCTGTGGCAGGCTCCTCAAACTCCAGGTCAATATGCCTGCGCAGGCTTGGAAATACATCCGAAACCCGCTTCCCGGCATCCATCCGCGAAGTAATGGCGCGTAATTCGACAGCGGGGTGCTGCGCCAGCAGGCGCAAAAGCTCAACACCTGTGTAACCCGTGCCTCCGACGATTCCGACCTTGACCACTCACCACTCCCGAAGATTGAGGAAAACAAGATGATAATAGAGTACATGTAAAAAAACAAAAGCCGCCCCACGGGCGGCTTTTGTCTGAATAAACGGAAATCAACGCTTGGAGAACTGCTTACGGCGGCGCGCTTTATGCAAGCCGACTTTCTTGCGCTCGACTTCGCGGGCATCGCGCGTCACAAAACCCGCTTTGGACAAAGCGGGTTTCAATGAAGCATCGTATTCGATCAATGCGCGCGTGATCCCGTGACGGACAGCGCCAGCCTGGCCCGATTCGCCGCCGCCCTTGACATTGACCATGATATCGAATGTCTTCGTGTGCTCGACGAGTTCAAGCGGCTGAGCGACAATCATCCGCCCCGTCACACGGGAAAAAAAGTTATCGATCGCTCTGCCATTGATGAGGATATTGCCTGTACCGGGCCGAAGAAAAACACGCGCTACAGCGCTTTTCCGGCGGCCGGTTCCATAATAGGAGTTATCTGCCATTTCGACCTCTTAAAGTTCCAGCGCTTTCGGCTGCTGAGCCGCATGCGGGTGAATACCGCCCACATAGCACTTCATTTTCTTCAGCATCGCATAACCCAGAGGGCCTTTTGGAAGCATGCCCTTGACCGCTTTCTCGAGAACACGCTCTGGAAAGCGCTGTTGCAGCTTGGAAAAATTCGTTTCACGAATGCCTCCCGGAAAACCGGTATGGCGAAAATATTTTTTATCTTCGGCTTTATTTCCAGTGACACGCAATTTCTCGACGTTGGTCACAATGATGTAATCGCCTGTATCCACGTGCGGAGTAAATTCCGGCTTGTGCTTGCCGCGCAACCGGTGAGCGATCGCTGTCGCGAGACGGCCGAGCACCTTGTCAGTCGCGTCAACTACGAGCCAGTCACGCTTCACTTCATGCGATTTGGCGGAAAAAGTCTTCATCTGTAGCGCCGTCCTTACATACTTTGATTACAAGAAACTGGGCATTCTAGTACAAATTGGCGCGCTGCGCAATGTCAGATCGCTGCGCGATCTCCTGATCATTCGCGCTCCCATCGATTCCAGGAATCATCCAGTCCGATGGAGCCGCTCATTACCAAAATCAGCTTGTTACAAAAAGCGGCGCTAGCACGGCGCACCGCTCCGCAAAGATGCGTTTTTCGCGTCCACGCCAAGAAAGCGCGCGAGTTCACTCAGCGCTTTTTCATAGACGCCGCGTTTGAATTCGATAACAGCGTCAAGCGGAACCCAGTAATCATTCCAGCGCCATGCGTCGAATTCCGGATGGGCGCTGGCGCGCAGGGAAACATCGCTGTCACGGCCTGTCAGGCGAAGCAAAAACCAGATCTGTTTTTGCCCTTTGTAGCTGCCGCGCCATTCGCGCCTTATCCACTGGTCGGGCACATCGTAACGCAACCAGTCTTTTGTCTTTCCAAGAATGCCAACATGTTCGGGGCGCAAACCGATTTCCTCATAAAGCTCACGATACATCGCCTGCTCCGGCGTTTCTCCACGTTTGATCCCCCCCTGCGGAAACTGCCATGAATGTTCGCGTATTCGTTTACCCCAGAAAACTTCATTCTTCGCGTTACACAAGACGATACCGACGTTCGGACGGTAGCCTTCGCGGTCAAGCATTTTAAGTCCTACAAAATATCCAACTTCCTGTATTTTTTCATATTTTCGCGCGCTTGAAAAGCACTTGCGGCAACACGCCGCATCGAACGCGAGAAAATCACTGCATATGCAAAATAATTTTACGCCATGCGCCATTTCCCCGAAGACGCAAAAATCTATGGAAGCTCTTCCTGGTCTTGTCCGGAGCTTAAATCATTGATTCCAGGCAATCCCGCTGCCGATTTGGCGCGCTTTCCACGCTGATAAAGCCGGAATTTGTCGTCGTCATGCCGATCACCTGGGCGTTTTTCCTCCCATAGCTTGCGCCACCCCGATGATGCCATTCCCACCGGCTCCTGTACCCCTCCATGAATCAATAATAAATCACAGCGCGCGCCCGCATCGGATTTCATCGACACCGTTTTTATCCCGCTAAAATAATCGAGAATCGCCAAAAAGAATTTCGGCGAATTGGCATTGGCGATACAGTTTACTTTTTTCGGAAGCGACTTGGATAAAGAGACAGCCACCGGACGGTAACTCTTTCCATAATCGATCCAGGGCATCCAAAGCGCAGCCACGAGAATCCAGAAAAGCATCAGGCCAACCATCCAGTGCATGATGCAGCGCATCTGCAAGCGCGGCGTTGTCGAAATCAGATACAGCCAGAGCGCTGTAATGACTCCGGCGAAAACACATGCGGACAAACTGAAATTCCCGACGAATCCGGGTTCCAGCCGGACAGCCTGGCGCGCAAGCCGCTCAGGCCAGCCGAAAACAAGAGCGTTCCAGACAATCCAGACTACCGCAGCCAAAAAAGTAAACATGATCACGCTGAACCAGTCGAAGGCGTTCGCCGCGCCGCGCCGCAAACTGGCAAGACCGGGAACGGCCAGAAGAACGAGCGGAGGAAGGAACAGCAAAGTGACGGAACTGCGCCGGGAAACATAGAAACTCAGAAAAAACAGGATCGCGGCGAAAGAGAGAAACGGCAAAGCGAAAGATTTCGTCCACAGTACGCGGCGCCTGGCCCAAAGCGCCCAAATGGCGAGCGGAAGCGCGGGCCACGCATACCAGAGCAGCATTTTCAGATAGCGCCACCCATTGTTCAGAGGCCGGTTGCCCAGCCGCGCCATCAAATCGAATTCATTCGACATGAAGGCTGTAAAAAACTGCGGCGCTTCCAGCCGTAACGGAATCAGCCATAAAGCGCACAAAACCGAAGCCAATAGAAGAGCGGCGGCAACCCGAAAAGAACTGGCCGGCCGGTTCTCCGAAAAAAACAGGGAGAACGCGAGAACAGGGAAAAGCGGCATGAGCGGCAACACGCCATCCGCCAAAAAAGCCGCGGCCAATGAAATGCCAAGAATCGCGGTAGACAACCACGGACGGCGCGGCATCAGAGCAATCGCCCAATAGATTGCCGTATGCGCCATCAATACCGCGAGCATCGGCTGCGCTTCATGCGCATGGTACAGAAAGCCGATACTGCCCGCCAGCGTCATAGGGGCGATTGCCGAATATTCTTTCCCATACAGTTCGCGGGCCGCCTGCAAAATGAATGCCATCGCGAGCAGGGCGCACAAGCCGCTCGCCAGCCGCGCGGCCTCATGCGCCGGCAACAGCCAGGAAAAGGCCGAACAGAATCCAGCGGCAATCCAGTAATACAGCGGGGCGTCCGGATAGGGTTCGCCCGCAAGATGCGGGATAAACCAATGACCGCTCTTGAACATATCGAAAGCGACGCCGATCGAAACGGCATCATCCGTTTTCCACGGATCATGCCCAATCAATCCGACGAACAGGTACAAGAGCAAGAGTACCGACAACGACCAGCCGCTGGGCGGCAGTCCGAGTCCTTTCAGGCGCATCCGGTTTTGCATGGCGCGTCAAACAAAAAAAGCAGCCGTGCGGCTGCTTTTCCGCAAAAGCCGCTCACCGCTCAGGACGGCTTGTGAAACGCGCCGTATTTTTTATTGAATTTCTCGACGCGCCCCGCTGTATCGATGATTTTCTGTTTTCCCGTATAAAACGGATGACAAACCGCGCAAACCTCCACATGCAGGGGTTTGTTGATCGTGGAGCGGGTCTTTATCACGCTGCCGCAAGAACAGGTGACCTCAATTTCATTGTATTCTGGATGAATATCGGGTTTCATCGGGCAAATTCCTGTAGGACAAATCCAGCCAGCCAAATATCCACGACCGGCGCTGAAAATTTTCAGATTATCTTCGTTTTCGATAAAAAAATCAATGCTCCCTCTGCTTCCACATTCCGATGCCGGACAATTCATCCGGTTTTTTCCCTCATGCGCGTTTCGCATCCCGGCCCGCACGTTATAATTAGGGCTTTCCTTTCCAAGGAGGCCGCTCATGGGCAATCGTCTCTCGAAAATAGTTACCCGCACAGGTGATGCGGGAACCACAGGTCTTGGCGACGGTTCGCGCATCGCGAAAGATTCGTTGCGTATCGACGTCATCGGCGAAGTCGATGAGTTGAATTCAACGCTTGGCGTTTTGCTTGCCGAGGATATTCCCCAGGAAATCCATGACCTTCTGCTTGCCATACAGCACGATCTTTTCGATATTGGGGGCGAAATCTGTATCCCGAGCGGCTATACAGCCATTGGGGAAGAACATATTGCCCGCCTTGAATCCTCTGTTGAACGTCTCAACGGCGTGCTGACGCCGCTCAAGGAATTCATTCTTCCCGGAGGAACCCATCCCGCCGCGACCGCCCATCTCGCACGTTCGGTTTGCCGCCGCGTGGAGCGCCGCGTCGTTCATCTGGCAAACAGCGAGCCTGTCTCGGAGCACATCCGGAAATATTTCAACCGCCTGTCCGACCTCCTGTTCGTTCTTGGCCGCGCCCTCAACAAGGAAGGCGGACGGGGCGATGTATCCTGGACACATACGCGCGTTAAAAAACCGGGAGAGTGACGCCTGGCGCATTTTTGATTTTATGATGACATTAAATCAAAAACGTCCTAGCGTTCGGATTCCACAAGACGGCGCTCGCGTACGCCGCGCGCGAGCGCGTCCAGCACCCTTACCGAATCTTCCCAGTCGATACAGGCGTCTGTAATACTTTTTCCGTATTCCAGCGTCTTTCCTTTTTCCAGATTCTGCCGTCCCTCAACGAAAAAGGATTCGATCATGACGCCGAAAATGCGATCCTCTCCAGAAGAAAGCTGATCGGATACATTTTGGGCGACGGTAATCTGACGCTTGAAATCCTTATCGCTGTTGGCATGTGAAAGATCGATCATCAAACGCGCCGCCAGCGCCGCCGCCGCGATTTCCTTCGCGACTTCATTGACTTGTTCCGCCTCGTAATTGGGCGCCTTGCCACCCCGGAGGATGACATGACAATCTTCATTGCCCGTCGTCGAAACAATGGCCGACTGTCCTCCCTTGGTTACCGAAAGAAAATGATGAGGCGATTGCGCCGCGCGAATCGCGTCAATGGCGATACGCACATTGCCATCGGTGCCGTTCTTGAAGCCGACCGGACACGACAGTCCGGAAGCAAGCTCACGATGCACCTGCGATTCGGTCGTGCGGGCGCCGATAGCGCCCCATGAAATCAGGTCGGCCGTATATTGCGGCGAGATCGTGTCGAGAAATTCCGTCGCGCACGGAAGCCCCATCGCGTTGATTTCGAGCAATAAGCCGCGCGCCATGCGCAGCCCTTCGTTGATGCAAAAACTGCCATCGAGATAGGGATCGTTGATCAAGCCCTTCCATCCCACCGTGGTACGCGGCTTTTCAAAATACACGCGCATCACGACCAATAGATCGTTCCGAAGTCGTTCCGCTTCGGCGCGAAGACATTTCGCGTATTCCAGCGCGCCATCAGTGTCGTGAATCGAACAAGGACCGATAACGGCCAGCAAACGGTCATCCGCGCCGTGCAGAATACGATGGATCGCCCGTCGCGTATCGAAAGTGGTCTGCGCTGCCCCAAGGTTTATTGGAAGCTCGCGCAAAAGATGCTGCGGCGAAGCCAGTTCTTTGATCTCCTTGATCCGGAGATCGTCTGTATTCGGTCTGACCGGCATGAAAAAGCCTTCTAAATATGTAAAAAGGCCAATATTTTAGCCGAATGTTGATCGGCCGCCGATTCTGTCCGGAATGGCAGCCACCGCTTTCCCGCAAGAGAGTGGCGGGATAACGGGACAACAGGAATGCGTCCGCTTTTATAACGCTCCTGAGCCATTTTTAGAAACTGACACAAAAAAATCGCTTGGGAATGTATCTTATAGAACAATAATCAATATTCCTTTTCACTATTGTTTTTCAGAATACGTTGAAAACGTTGCCTGCTTTCAAACAATCTGCATTTTTATTGACATGGATGCCAATAAAACAGCGTTTTTCCGGTATTTTCTCACGCTGTCATAGAGAATTTCCGAATGTATTGAAATCAACCTGTGCCGCCAACAGTCAAGCCGTCGACCCGCAAGGTCGGTTGTCCCACGCCAACCGGAACGCTTTGGCCGTCTTTTCCGCATGTGCCGACGCCCGGATCAAGGCACATGTCATCGCCGATCATCGTTATCCGGTTCATGACGTCCGGGCCGTTGCCAATCAGCGTCGCGCCTTTGACGGGGTGGCTTATCCTGCCTTTTTCGATCATATAGGCTTCAGACATCAAAAAAACAAATTTTCCGTTCGTGATATCGACCTCGCCTCCACCGAAATTGACCGCATAAATGCCCTTTTTTACCGACCCTATGATTTCCTCGGGGCATTTGTCGCCATTGACCATCATCGTATTGGTCATTCGCGGCAAAGGCAGGTGGGCAAAAGATTCACGCCGCCCGTTTCCTGTCGGCAAAACGCCCATCAGACGAGCGTTGAGCATATCCTGCATATAAGCTTTCAGGATGCCGTTTTCGATCAGCACGGTACATTGCGTCGAATTCCCCTCGTCGTCGATGTTGAGCGAACCGCGCCGGCGCGCCAGCGTGCCGTCGTCAAGCACCGTCACACCTTTGGCGGCCACGCGCTGTCCGAGCCTGCCCGAGAATGTCGAACTGCCCTTGCGGTTGAAATCCCCTTCAAGCCCATGACCGACGGCCTCATGCAACAGTATCCCCGGCCAGCCCGCTCCCAGAACCACCGTCATCGGCCCCGCCGGCGCGGGACGCGCGTCAAGATTGACCAGCGCCTGATGAACGGCATGACGCGCATAAGCGCGCAAGGCGCCCTCGTCGAAACAACGGTAATCGGTCCGTCCGCCGCCGCCGGCCGAACCTTGCTCGCGGCGGCCTCCCTTTCCCTCGACGATAACTGTCAGCGACACGCGAACCAGCGGACGAATATCCGCAGCCAATACGCCATCGCTTCTGGCGACCAGCACGATCTCGTACTCTCCGGCGATGTGCGCCATCACCTGGATCACGCGCGGATCCTCGGCGCGCGCAAAAGATTCAAGACGTTCCAGCAGACGGACCTTGAAAGCCGCGTCAAACGAAAGCAAGGGATCGTCAAGGGAATAAAGCGCATGTCGTGCGGACGCCGGTTTTGAAACCACCTTCACCCGCCGTTTCCGGCCGGAAGCAGAAATCGCGCGCACCGTCGACGCAGCGTCGGAGAGCGTGGACAACCCGATGCTGTCCGAATAGGCGAACGCCGTCTTTTCGCCGGAAACCGCGCGCACTCCCACGCCTTCATCGATATTGAAACTGCCTGCCTTGACGATACCTTCTTCAAGACTCCACGCCTCTGAACGGCTGTACTGAAAATAAAGATCAGCGTAATCAGCACCATGGCTCATGATCGCGCCAATGACGCGCGTCAAATCGGCCTCTTTCAGTCCGTGAGGAAGCAACAGGGTTTCTCCGGCCCGCGCAAGCAGGGCATTCATATTCATTTTCTGGTTCATTGTTTTCGTAACAGGCGGAAATCCGGTTAACAGTAATGAAGCACGCGGTGTTTCAACGCCGGAAGGCTCTCGCGCACCTCGGCAATGCGCGCGTGATCCATCGCGCCGGCGACGACGCCAGGCCCTTTTTCCAGACGCGCCAGAACCTCGCCCCAAGGATCAATCAGCATGCTGTTGCCATGCGTCTCCCTGCCGTTTTCATGGCAGCCTCCCTGCGCGACAGCCAGCACATAACACTGGTTTTCAATAGCGCGGGCGCGCATGAGAATCTCCCAGTGCGCTTTTCCTGTCGTTTCCGTAAATGCGGACGGAATTATATTCAAATCGACAGCGCCCAGGCAGCGATATAACTCAGGAAAGCGGAGATCGTAACAGATCGTGACACCGGCGCGCCCGAAAGGCGAGTCGAAAGCCAACGGCTCCTTTCCTGCCTCAATTGTCGCGCTCTCGTTGTAACGGTCCTTGCCCTTTTGAAACCCGAACAGGTGAATCTTGTCATAACGCGCCACGCACACGCCGCGCGGGTCATAAACCAGACAGGAATTGAGCACTTTGTCCGGCGATGGCGCGGCGAGCGGAAGCGACCCGCCCACCAGCCAGATTCCGTGGCGCACGGCCGTTTCCGACAGAAACGCCTGAATCGGGCCGTTCCCGAAATCCTCTCGCGCGCGCATCTTGTCACTGTCGCGTTTTCCGATGATCGCGAAATATTCCGGCAACGCGACGATTTCCGCGCCCTGCCTGGCCGCATCAGCAATCAGCGCCTCGGCCGTTTTCAGGTTTTCATCGACACGCGGCGTCGATACCATTTGAATCGCGGCGACTCGCGTGTTTTTTGGAAGAGTATTCGAAAAATCCGTCTTGCCGTGGGATTCCACTTTTATTCCTTCATCATGGGGCCGCAGGTTCGGCCGGATTATCGGCCTTTTCAGCCTCCAGCACCGGCGCCCTCTGTTTTTTCTCCACTTTTGGGTTCGACCATGTTCCCGTGACATGGTAATCAAGGCTAAACATCTGATCCAGCGGACTTTGCATCATTTTATGCGCCAACAGCGTCGCCACGCCCGCTACCGGATTGGCGAAGGCGGCAATGCCAAGCGCCGTGGCGCTGCCGATACTGGGAAGTATCTTGACGTCGAGCTGCTGCGTTTCCTGTTTGATGTCGGCTTCCCCACGAATGAAAGCGTTTGCCGAAGGGCCGTCAATTTCGAGGTTTTCCGTGCGCATGACGCCATTCTTGATCTCAACCTTGCCGGCAATGGCATCGAACGCGAATCCCTCGTTAAAGACATCACGGAAATCCAGTGAAATCCGGCGATAAAGACTTTGCAGACTGAGAAGTCCCAGCAATTTTCCCGCCCCCGGGTCGACTTTCAAAAACTGTCCCCGGCGGGCGTCGAGCGTCATTTCGCCGCCAAGGGAAGCATAATCCAGCGAAATGGGCGTGCCATTCCACGCCAGCTTGCCGTCGAGCCGCGCGCTCCCGCCGCGCACGATATCAGGATAATTAAAACGCCTGAGCAGCCTGCCGACACTGGTGCTGTCGATGCTGAATTCAAGATGCGTCCGGCTCGTTTCCCCGCCCATTTGCCATTCCGCTTTCCCTGTAAAAACCGCCGCCGGGTTTTTGATCTGGATCCGCTCCAGTTTCCAGAAGCCTTCGTCATTTCTCGCCTGCAATTCCAGACTGCCGAACCGGCGGTTTCCAAGCACGAAATCCTCAATCGATATTTCCATATCCGGCAGGGTTTTAAAATTCTCCGCGAACGGAGGGAAGTCATTTTCCCCAGCCCCGGACGCGCTGGACATTTCCCGCGTTGAAACCGTCAGATGTTTCATATCCAGCGTCAGCTTGTCCCTGCCTTCGGTTTCCCACAAAAGACTGCCGTTCGCCGCGCGCGAATTCAGCGCGATTTTCCATGAAGTTCCGCGATTCGAAACCGTCGCTTCCACATCTCCGTGATCTTTTCCGAAAAGCGTCAGATTCGGCGTCCGGAAAATGACGGGGATGGGTAACAACGAATCGTCCGTCGATTTTTTCGCGTTCCGTCCGGGAAATTTTCCAAAGAATTTAATCCACGCGTCGAGATCAATCTGCCTGGCCGAAACGCTGAGTGCCCTGCTTTTTCTGTCCGGCATTGAAAGTGGCTGTTCAATGGCAACAGCGCCGAATTCCGGAAAAAAATCGCCGTTTCGTTTTCTTCCGACGACCCGAAGGCTCAGAATATCGCCAAGCATCAAGGACAGTTGATCGCGCCCAAGCCTTTTTCTTTCAGGACCGCTCGTCGAAGCCGCGCTTTTTTTGCCCGTTTGCGCAAGACGCTTCCTTTCGAAATACAAAGGCATGCGCTGTTCCGCTTTTTTCCCGAACGGAGGGGGCAGCGTCGAGGCAAGCCCGGTCAGCGGGGAGGAGACGGTCACATCGGCGTCGTTTCCGTCAACGCGCACTTCGCCTTTGTACGCGCTCGATCCCGACAGTTCCGAAAGCCAGTGAGAATATGCAGAATACGCGCCCGAAGAACGCGCCTGCGATACATTGACCGTGCCGTTGAACAAAATCAACGTATTTCCCTCTTTTTGTTTCCCCCCCTTGATTTTGACCGGCCCGCCCAGGAAAACACCCGAAATGCCGGGAATCTGTAAATCGTTGCCAGAAAACCGCAATGCGCCATTGACATTCTCTATCGGCGGAAAATCCGGATCGATAAAAATCGCGTTATTCCGGAAACTGTAACTCCCTTCGATCTTCGAGTCGTCCCGCTGCTTTTCGCTCAGAGGAATCGTCAATTTCAGAAGCAGGCGGCCGTCCCCCGTCGCTCGCATATCTTGTGAAAAATGATTGATCTTTTGCGCAACCGGGCTGCTCTCGATAAATTTCAGGAAATCCCGTGTCGGCCCGGCTACCCTGCCGTTGACGTGCAATACCGGCACCGCTTCATCGAAATCCGGAATTATCACCTCCGTTTTTTCCAGATTCGTGCCGAATATGCATCCGCGCTCAACGTCTATGGACATGCCGGCTTTTTCAAATCGCAGGCCGGCAAAAAGACCTGTGATTTTGGGCCATTCCTTGCCATAATCCAGCGTTACGTCCCGCGCCTTGACCGTCACCAGGAAGAGGCCTTTTTCCGGGTCGACAAAAGGAAAATCAGCAAGATTTCCTTTCAGCGTCAAACTGGCTTCGTCAGCGCCGCCGGCAAGCAGCGAATCGCGCAGCCAGTAACGGACGTCGGCACTGACGGCGCTTGGGATATAGCGCCAGACGGCGCGCGCGTCCGCCCGGGTCAACGCACCCGTCATATCGATGTAACCCGGCCCGTCGCCCGAATAACGATAGACGCCCTGCGCCGCGCCCGCTGCGTCAGGGCCGGAAAATTCGGCGCGGGAAAGCTTTACTTCAAGCGCGCCGTCCTTCATTGCCCATCGCGCTTCGGCATCCAGTTGATCCAGCGTAATCGCGGCTTCCGGAAAAATCCCGCGCGATTCGAACGTCGTCTGTTTCGAATGGAGCGTTACTTTTCCGCCCCGCTCGTTCGCATCGATCACGCCCGATAGTCCGGCGACTTTCGGCAATTGATCCACAGCGCTCATACCAAACCCGTCAAACCCCGTTTTCAGCGAATACGAACGAAGCCGCGACACGTCGCTTTCCCATCGTGCGCTCAATTCTGAAAACCGGCCCTGAACCCCGTAGTCGCGCAGGTAATCGTGCCAGCGATTGTCGAGAGGAAAATATTTCGAAAGCCCGGCCAACGCACCAATATCCACGCTCTTGACATCAATGCGCCCGCCGCCTGTCTTGCCTTCCGCCGCCGGATTCCATTCGATATAAAAATCCAGCGGGTCGATTTGCCGCGGTTTTTTTCCGGTTCGCGAAGCTCGTGCAAGCTCAAGTCCGCGTCCTTCCAGCGCGAATCCGGACGATTGTCGCCGAAGGCGGACGCGTCCCGACAGGCGGGCAAGATCAAGTGCGGGCACGTCATTCCCCAAGCGCGCACCGGCATCATCCAATGACAGATCGGCGGTCAGCGTTTTCAGACGGCCTTCGGACAGGTCAACCCAGGCGCGCAAAGCGCCGCGTCCCTGCCGCAAATCGAAGGGGTAATCGACCCATTGCCGCCAGCCCGCCAAATCTATATGGCTGACATCGACAAAAACCCGCCCAGTCAACCGCTTTATGTCTTTCGTGGCAAATTTGCCGCGCAGATCGATTTCCGCGCCCACGGTTTTGGGCAGCCGCGCCGTCAGCCCAAAGCTGTGATTCCCCCACCCATTGTCAAGCGCGAAATTCAACTCCTTGAACTCCAGCGCCGGTGCCCGGCGCTGCTCGTCCTCCCATATCAATGCGGCGTTATGAATCCGGATATGGCGTTGCGCGAAAATCCAGTCCGCGACCCCGTTTTTCGCGTTCCCGCCGCCGTCACGTCCAACAGCCCTGCCAGCGACAAAAAGCTGACCATCCGCGTCTCGGCGCAAGACCAGGCGCACACCCTCGATAGAAAGCAAATCCAGCTTTAGCCCCGCTGCGGGAAGCGACAACCACGACAGAACGATTTCGATGCGCGGAAGCAGCAAGGACGGAGATTTGCCCTCATCAGCGATACCAATATCCTTGAGAATCAGACTTGGATTGATTCCCCGCCAACGCGTCTCAATGCCCCCTATCCTGATTTCCCGCCCCAGCTTTTCGCCGATCAGGCGCTCGATATCGCCGTGAAAATTCTCGATATTCGGCAAAACGGCATATCGCAGCGTCAACAACAGCGCGATAAAGATGAAATAAGCCGACAGGGACACAAAACCCAGGACGCGCAGAACTTTTCGCGCACCAGGATTTGACATAAAAACGACAGCCGCATTTCCATAACGGCTCATCGGGCTGGCCTCCGGCATGAAAACCAGTCTGGATTCGGAAACTTCACAAGATGACAGGCAAAGATGAAAAAGTATGGCAAAACGTTTATATTGTAGCGGCTTTGCGCTGTATTTCCGGAAATCACCCAAAAAAACCGCCATGACCGCCCAGAATGCATCTTTATCGTCTCCCTTTCCCGCCGAGTGGGAAAAAGCGCTCGCGCACAGCGCCTATTTGCGGCTTTTACTCGCCGCCCGCCCGGAAATCGCCGATTGGCTAAAAACGTACGCGGGGCAGGCGCTTGACGCCGCGCTGATGCGCGGCTTCCTGTCCGAAGCGCGAATCGTCGATGAACCCGGCCTCAAAAGCGCCTTGCGGCAACTCAGGCAGCGCGTCATGGCCACGCTCATCGTCCGTGATATTGGCGGCGTTGCTCCACTCGCCGAAGTCGTCGAAACGATGACGCAATTGGCCGAGATTACGGCCAATTTCACGCTCGATTTTCTTCACCGCCAGCTGGCCGGACAGTATGGTGAACCGCTTGACCAGCAGGGCATGCCGGAGCGTCTCATGGTCATTGGCATGGGAAAGCTCGGTGGACGTGAACTCAACGTCTCTTCTGATGTCGACTATATTTTCATCTACCCCGAGGAAGGCGAGACCGCTGGCGCGCCCAGCGATGGCCGGTCAATCGAAAACTTCGACTTTTTTATGCGCCTCGGCAAACGCCTGATCGCCGCGCTCGACGAAACCACGGGGGACGGACAGGTTTTCCGGGTTGACATGCGCCTGCGTCCCAATGGCGATTCCGGGCCGCTTGTCTGCTCCCTGAACGCGCTGGAAAACTATTTCATCACTCAGGGCCGCGAATGGGAACGTTACGCCTGGATCAAGGCGCGGATATTGAACGAAGGCGGCAACTTGCAGGAAAACTGGGCAAAAGCGCTCGAAAATATCGCGCGTCCTTTCGTCTTCCGGAAATACCTCGATTTTGGCGCGATCGACGCGATGCGCAATCTGCATGCCCAGATCCATCGTGAAGTGATCCGCAAGGACATGGCCGACCATATCAAGCTCGGCCCCGGCGGAATACGCGAAATCGAGTTTACCGCGCAAGTATTCCAATTGACCCGTGGCGGACGTGACCCGGCGCTCCAGATACGTCCGACTCTCGGCGTGCTCTCTTTGCTCGTCGGACGCCGCCTGCTTTCAGAAGAAAACAAAAACGCGCTTTGCGACGCCTATATTTTCCTTCGACGGCTCGAACACCGCCTCCAGTACGTCAATGACGCCCAGACGCACCGGCTCCCGAAAGACGAAGACAACCGGCGGCGAATTGCCGAATCGATGGCCTATGCGGACTGGCCTGCCTTCTTTTCCGCGCTTGACCGTCATCGCCAGACGGTTTCGCAGGTTTTCGAAGCGATTTTCTCGAATTCCGGAGAGCACGGACACGCGCTTGACGCGCTCTGGTTCGAGCAGATTACGGAAGAGGAAACCTTTGAGACGCTTTCCAGTCTTGGTTTTCATCAGCCGCAAACGATTCTCGACCAGATGAAATCCTTCCGGAAAAGCGGCAAATATCAGCAAATGCCCGCTTCGAACAAGGAACGCCTCGACATGCTCGGACCGCGCCTCATCGAAGCCGCCGCCGCGACGCGCGCCCCGGATGCGGCCTTGCAGCGCGGCATCGATTTTCTTGAAACGATCGCCCGCCGTGGCGCGTATCTCGCCCTGCTTCAGCAATACCCGCAAATCCTCGGCGCAATCGCGAAAATCATGGCGAATTCGGCCTGGGCCGCGATGTACCTGACCCGTCATCCCATTCTGCTTGATGAAATTCTCGATCCACGGCTTTACGAAGTCGCCACCGATCTTGACCAGTTCCGCATCGATCTTGAACAACATCTGAACAGCGCGGCGGGCGATGCCGAACGCGAAATGGATATCCTGCGCGAAGCCCACCACGTACAGGTTTTCCGCCTGCTCGTCCAGGACATCGCCGGCCTGCAGTCTCTTGAGCGCCTTTCTGATTACCTGACCGCACTCGCCGATCTCATGGTGCAGAAAACGCTTGATCTGTGCTGGGAAAAGCTCAGGAACCGTCATCCGCATCCCGGGCATCCGCCGCGTTTTGCCGTCATCGCGTATGGCAAGCTCGGCGGGAAGGAGCTTGGATACGGCTCCGATCTTGATCTTGTTTTTCTGCACGATGACCCGGAACCCGGCATCGGAGAACTGTATGCGCGACTCTGTCAGCGTATCAGCACATGGCTGTCGAGTCAGACACCCGCCGGAACCCTGTTCGAGACCGATAACCGCCTGCGGCCCAACGGCGACGCCGGAACGCTCGTCACAACCATTGACGCCTTTCTCGATTATCAGACAAATTCCGCCTGGACCTGGGAGCACCAGGCGCTGACCCGCGCCCGTTTTTGCGCGGGCGACCTGGCGCTCGGCGCCCGGTTCGAAACCATTCGCGCCGACATCCTGCGCCAGCAACGCGACCCCGTTAAACTGCGGCAAGACATTCTTGAAATGCGGCAGCGCATGCTCGACGCGCACGCTTCGAAAAGCGATGAATATTTCGACATCAAACAGGATCCGGGCGGTCTGATCGATGTTGAATTCATCATCCAGTACCTCATCCTGGGTCACGCGCGCGAACACCCGCGTCTTTGCGAGAACCTCGGAAATATTGCCCTGCTTGGCATTTCGGCCGAACTGTGCCTCATCCCGCCGGAACTCGCCGAACCAGCGCGTTCCGCTTACCGCGAATACCGGCGGATACAACACGCTTTCCGGCTTGACGGTGCGCATCATAAACGCGTCGACCGTGAAGCGCACCAGACTTTGATCGACGCGGTCAGGGCGCTCTGGAATTTCGTTTTCCCTGGCTAAAGCCCCATCCTCAAAAGAAAAGCGGATAGAGAAAAACTCATTATGACGGCCTCTGTATATCCCAAAAATACAGGGCAAGGTTAGAATTTCTCTCTAAAAACAGAGAATTTCAGATTATCAATAGACAGTCTCAAGCCATTTTATAGAAATCCTCCTGAAATCACTCACAAAATAACCGATAAATATTACGTTATAAAGCGTTTCCTCGGCTCTCATATGGAAAAATTGCCTGAAAGCGTATGGAGGCGCCCCCTGCCTGCCCTGAGACTAACGAAGGAAAATTGTCGGGGGGGCATCCGTTCATCCTGCCTTCTCCCACCCTTTCGGGGTGTCCTCTCCTGCCAGCGCGAGAGGGGAAAAAGTATCGCTTGGCTCCGGGGAAGTTTCCTCCCACGCTTGCGGGAAAGGGGCCGAGGGAGAAAGTCGCGTGTGGAAGATAAGCGTCGGCTGTCGCTAATTTCTTGCTAAGGTCTCAAAAGGCGAAACGATATTTTGGATACTTTGGGTACTCACGTGTGTATAGATTTCGGTGGGGTCGGGGGTCTTTCCACTTTTGTGTCCCAGCAACGCCTGAGTCTGCCTTGTATCTGTTCTTGATTAAAGAGGCTTCGGGAAGTCCCTGGAGCGTCCGTTCCTACTTCGACAGGCTCAGCACGAACGGGGATAGAGGGTGTCGAAGGGTTCTGGCAAAATCACCACAAACAGAGACAGGCGCTGTCGATGGTTCAAAAGACTCAGCGCGGACGGGTTTTTCCAATCCCGTTCATCCTGCTCCGTCCTGAGCCTGTCGAAGGAAGCTTGTCGAAGGATACTAATTAAAATGACGCCCTTAAGCTATTTTTAATTTCTTGGCGTTTCTGAAAACATCTTTTCCAGCCCATTCATCCCCCAGTCTTGAACCTGTCAAAGGAGGCTGATTAAAGAGGCTTTTGAAAAACTACCAGAGCGTCCGTTCATACTTCGACAAGCTCAGCACGAACGGAGATAGAGGGTGTCGAAGGGTAAGGATTGAAAAACTATTTGAAGAAAGAGTGAGGACTGAAAAGGCTAGAACGTCCGTTCATACTTCGACAGGCTCAGCACGAACATCTGGGGAGAAAATGGATGGCACCTCATGCCCCCGAAGGATGGGGTTTCCAAGCGGAGCATTTTTGAGCAAGAAATTAGCGACAGCCCGGAAGCCGCTGTCGATCTAACATCATTGGCAAGGGGTTTGCATCCCCTTGCCAATGGCTACGGTCGAAACCCCGGCCTTCAGGCCGGGGTTCCAACCTCCGCACCACCCTGAAGGGCGGGGTTTCAAACCGGAGTTAGTTTTACGATGAACTGACGTTTTAAAGCCTGTTTTTATTACGCCTTGAACAAGATTGCTTTAAAACGTTACAAATCCTTGCTATTTTGAACAAAAGCCCATTCTTGACAGGGTGATTGAATGAATAAAATTGCTTAAAAACGTATATTTTTATCTGAAGAGACTTGAGTTTCCCCGTGATTTCTCTATCGACGCCCTCTGTTCCCAATCCTTTCAGAGGCTGTCATAACAAGATAATGAATGTTTTTCCAACCCTCACCTTTCGACAGGGCCTATATCTCCGTTCGTGCTGAGCTTGTCGAAGCAGGAACGGGCGCTCCTGCGCTTTCCAGAAGTCTCTTTAATCAGCCTTCTTCGACAAATTCAAGGTAACGGAGTTCCTGGCCTTTTCAATCCTTATCCTTTGAATAATTTTTCACTCCTTACCCTTCGACAAGCTTTCTTTGTCAAGCTCGGGACAGGCAGGATGAACGGACTGGAAAGGCTTTCT
>JAITGN010000119.1 GCA_031280565.1 Accumulibacter sp.
GCGCAGCTTTTGTAATCGAATCCGATTCCGGAATCGTTGTAGCCGATCCGGCGGATGACTTCTTGCGCGATCTCGCGGTAGTTGATCTGCGCTTTTGTCGTGATCTCGCCCGATAAAACGACGAGTCCCGTCGAAACCAGCGTTTCGCAGGCAACGCGCCCGCAGCGGTCTTCCGATAGAATCGCGTCGAGAACGGTATCGGAAATCTGGTCGGCGACTTTGTCCGGGTGACCCTCAGAGACAGATTCCGATGTGAATAAATAGGCGTTGCTTGACATTGTTTATTCCTCCAAAGGCCGGGGTTTCCGGCCTATCAGATCAAGCCGGTTCAGTGCCTTTCAAGGACAGCGTCCTTGACCCTGATTGCTTTCGGAATCAATTTCAGCTCAAAGAACGTATCGCCAAGCTGCTGCTGTTCGGAAAGCACCGAATCGGTAATCGGTTTGAAAACATTGCTGAAGTGGCGCAAAGTTTTTTCGACGATATCCGCCTCAAGCCCCTGCAAGGGAGCTACCTGTTTCGCGGCTTCCGCATAATTCCGGTTGATCCATTCTCCATGTTTTTGCAGTTCCTCGAACAACTGCTTGAGGACGGAGGCGCTTTTTGTCGCGAATGTCCGGTCGGCAAGAAAATAGCCATAATTCTTCACAACCCCTGCCGCGTCGACCAGGACACGCGCGCCAGCCTGCTTTTCCGCGGCCGCCGCGTAAGGATCCCAGATGACCCAGGCATCCACGCTGCCGCGTTCGAACGCCGCGCGCGCGTCCGCGGGCGCAAGAAAAACGGGCTGGATGTCACTGTATTTCAAGCCGTGTTTTTCGAGCAGTTTCACCAGAAAGTAATGAACATTGGAACCCTTGTTGAGCGCGATTTTTTTGTTCTTGATGTCCGCCACTTTTTCGATTGGCGAATCTTTTCGCACCAGAAGCGATTCAGCCTGCGGCGAAGCTCCCTCGTAACCGACGTAAACAAAATCCGTGCCCGCGGCCTGCGCAAAAATGGGCGGCGCCTCGCCAACATAACCAATATCGATCGCGCCGACATTCAGCCCTTCGAGCATCTGCGGCCCTGCCGGAAACTCAATCCATTTCACATCGATACCACTCGGCGAGAAGCGTTTTTCCAGCGTTCCCCGCGCCTTGATCAGCGTCAATGCAGCGCCGGATTTCTGAAAACCGATTCTTAAAAGTTTCGGATTGTACTCGGCATATGCAAACGGCGAAGAAAGTGAAACCGCGAGGCCAAACGCCGCGCTTAGAAGACCTTTTAGAAAAGAGTGAGACATGGATATCCTCCGAAAATAAATGATAATGACAAATCCTTGCTTCTGGATGGCATTCAAGCGCAAACAGTCTCCAATACCCGCCGCGTGAAAGGAACGATTTTTTTATGAAAAACATATAACGCAATGACTGCGCCGCAACAAATGCCCTCCGGTTTCCGGCAGAAGATAAAATACCTGTCCGGATGGATTGTTACTCGCTGCCGGAATTCACCGCCAGAATGACCTCGTTTGACTTGAAGAACGCCAGTACTTCCGTTTCAAGTTCAAGCGGCTGTTCGCTTAGCGAGCGGCTGGAAACCGTTGCCGCGATAAATCCTCCAGCCGCTTCGATCACGACTTCGGAAAGCGGCTGCCCAAGCTGGATATCGACGATTTTCCCCTTGACCTGATTACGGACATTGAGCGAATTAACCGACATAATCCGGTCGAGCGCGCGCCGCCCAATCGCTGCGACTTCGGACTGCCCATATTCCCTCGGACGCGGCAGGGCGACCTTTTCGTCGAAAGTAATCAGTCCATCCTCAATCAGGACAATGCGATCACCAAGAATCACTGCTTCCGCGACATCATGCGTTACCAGCACCGCGGTAAACTCATATCGTTTCCATATGTTCTCGATGAGCCGCTGCATTTCAAGGCGCGTCAAGGCATCCAGCGCGCCGAGCGGTTCATCAAGCAGCAACAAACGCGGACGGTGAATCAGCGCGCGTGCCAGCGCAACGCGCTGCCGCTGTCCCCCCGAAAGCCGTCCCGGCCAATCGTCAGCGCGGTCGGCCAGCCCGACCTGTTTAAGCACATCCAGCGCACACGCGCGAACATTCTCTTTCTTGCCCGCAAGCCCAATCGCGGTATTTTCGACGATAGTCCTCCACGGCAGGAGACGCGAATCCTGAAACATGATCCGCGCATCTTCGCGATATCCATTTTTTGGAGGAGAGCCATCGAAATCAACCGTTCCGGAAGAAATATCCTCAAGGCCGGCCAGCAAGCGCAAAAGGGTGCTTTTTCCGCATCCGCTGCGTCCCACAATCGAGACAAATTCTCCCGGCGGGATTTCAAGGTTCAGTCCGCGCAATACCTCACGCCCGCCAAAGCGCTTGACAAGGCCGTCGATGCGCACTCTTATGCCCGCGCCCTCCAAACGCTTTCCCCGCGGAAAAGGTTTTTCCATTGCCCCATCGCCCATCACGTTGTCTCGCAGGCAGCATTCCACTTGAGCCAATGCCGCTCAAGCGCGCGCGCCAACATATCGGCCAGTTTTCCGAGAATCGCGTACAGGATGATGCCGAGCAAAACGACGTCGGTTTGCAAAAACTCCCGAGCGTTCATTGTCATATAACCGATGCCTTCCTGCGCGGAAATCGTTTCGGCGACAATCAGAATAACCCACATAAATCCAAAAGCATAACGAACGCCGACAAGAATCGAGGAAAGCGCGCCAGGCAGAATGATTTCCCGATAAAGTGCCCATCCTTTGAGTCCATAGCTTTTTCCCATTTCAAGCAATGCCGGATCGACCGAGCGAATCCCGTGAAAAGTGTTAATGTAGATAACGAAGAAAACGCCAAGCGAAATCAGAAATATTTTTGCCGTCTCGTCGATGCCGAACCACAGAATCGCCAGCGGTATCAAGGCAAGCGGCGGAATATTCCTGATCATCTGCAACGATGTATCCAGAACAATTTCCATTCTTCTGAAAGAGCCTGTCAAAAGACCCAGCAGCAGCCCAAGCCCTCCGCCGGCGAAGAAACCGCCGGACGCGCGCAAGGAACTGATCCAGATATGACGAAAAAGCTCTCCGGAAAGTGCCAGATTGATTCCCGCCTTCACGACAGCCAAAGGCTCAGGCAGAATGCGGCTCGAAAGCCAGCCAAGCCGCGAAGATGCCTGCCAGAAGACAAGGATCGCCATTGGCACGATCCAGGGCTGAATATTTTCCTTGAAACGCTGCGTAAGGTCTCGAACGGAAACGATAGACACGCCGCCCCCTCATTCCTTCTTTATATTTTTGCTATCGAGACTTCGGTGGCCTTGACCAGCGCCAGAACCTCGACACCCGGTTTTAATCCAAGTTCCCGGATCGAGCGTGTCGTAATGACCGAAGTGACAATGCCATGCGGTGTATCGACATCGACCTCGGAAACGACAGACCCTTCGATAATTTCCTTGATTTTTCCACGGAACTGATTCCGCACGTTGATTGATTGTATGCTCATGTCAAACACCTCCAATATGTTGAAAACGGACAAGAAGACCGCGAGACATCGCTGTCATTCCTGATTCGATTATGGAAAGAAAACATGGGCATGTGAAATAATTTATTCTGCGCTGCTTATATCCGTTACCGGCGATTGGAAGGGCGCATTCAAGCGGTTTTTCCGGTATGAACGAAAGGCACGTGGAAAGATCATTTTGCGCTGGATGCGGAATCCGCCGGGAAATCACCCGAACGGACCATACGCACACGGAAATTAATTATGACAACAGTGATACGCCGGGAAATTTCCGTCCGCCGCCCGGAATGCGCGGACGCGCGTTCCGGATTTGCAGTGCTTCGCAATATCCCGTCTGCATCGCGCCCTCCGGCCTTGTTTTCCATCGCGGCGCAATCCTCACCGGAAATAAGGATCTGCTACGCCGATCACGGAAACTGTTTTCAAAACGCCAAAACGCAACTTTTTCAAAAAGAGTGTGTCAGGATGGAAAATCCTCACTTCAACCTCTTTCCAATCCGTTTACCCTGCTCCGTCCTGAGCTTGTCGAAGGGTAAGGATTGGAAAGGCAAGATCGATTAAAAGGGAATACCCGTTCAAATCACTGACCAGGAAGATATTTGAAAGGCCGAAGCGTCCGTTCATACTTCGACAAGCTCAGCACGAACGGAGATAGATGTTGTCGAGGGTTCGGCAGGCTTGGCGCAAGCGAATTGGAAAGACTGTTTACAATCTGGAGAGTCCGTTCATACTTCGACAGGCTCAGTACAAACGGAGATAAGCGTTGTCGATGATTCGGCAGACTCACCCTTGTCAGAAGCATGTTTTTCAATCCGCTCACCCTGTTCCATCCTGAGCTCGACGAAGGATGCTAATTAGAATAACGTTTTTAAGCTATTTTTAAATCCAAAAACCGCTTGTCCGGAGAATGCCTTTCCAGTCCGTTCGCCCTGCTCCGTCCTGAGCTTGTCGAAGGAAGCCTATAGAAGAATATCTTCCCAATCCTTACCCTTCGACACGCTCAGGGCGAACGGATTGGAAAGATATTTGGGGCGTCCGCTCCTACTTCGACAGGCTCAGTACGAACGGAGATAGATGCCATCAACGTGTTCCGGCAAAATCAACACGAACGTGGACAGGTGTTGTCGAGGCTTCGGCAAATTCACCGCGACCGGAGATATATGCCGTTGATGTGTTTCGGCGCAATTACAGCGTTACAGCGCAAACGGATTTTTTAAATGCGCCTGGTATTTGTGGGTTTTTTGACGCCCTCATCACGGGCGGCGGGAAGGAAAGAGGCTTGACGCAAGCGGTTTATGGCTTTTTCAGCGTCCGATCTTTTTTTCCACGGCGTCGAGAATTCCGCGCAGGATATTGATTTCGTCGCGTTCGACCCGCGCCCGGCTGAAAAAACGCCGTAATTTCGGCATCAGACGCCTGGGATGCGCGGGGTCGAGAAATCCGGTCACCGTCATGACCGATTCAAGGTGCGCGTAAAAACGCTCAATGTCTTCATCCGGCGCGATGGACGAAGCGACGGTTTTCGCGTTCCCCTCGCCTTTCAGGATGTTCTGGAAAGCGGCGCGACGCAGTTCGTAGCAAAGCACTTGCACGGCGGCGCCAAGATTCAGCGAGGACTAGTCCGGATTGGCCGGGATGTAAACGACCCGCTGGCAGCGCCGCGCGTCTTCGTTAGACAGGCCCGATGTTTCGTTGCCGAACACCAGCGCGACATCGCCTGACACAGCCATTGAAACCGTTTCGTCCGCCGCGTCATTCGCGGCCAGCGCTTCCGGCCCCAGATTGCGGCGGCGCGCCGAGACGGCCAGCGTAAAAATCGCGCCGTTCAGCGCTTCATCAAGCGATGTGCAGATTTCCGCGCCATTGAGAACGTCTTCCGCCCCGGCGGAACGCGCAAGCGCTTCAGGATGCGGAAAGTTTTCCGGCGCAACAAGCGCGAGCCTGGAAAGTCCCATGGTTTTCATTGCTCGCGCCGCCGCGCCGATATTTCCGGGATGGCGCGGACGCGAGAGAACGATGCGGACCCTGTCGAGCCGTTTATCCAGTGAATCCGGCTTCGGAAGACGCGCGGGGCAATTCATCGCGCATCCGCCCCGAAGGCTTTCCGGCGCGAAAACCGGACGGAAAAATTTCCGCCGGAACGCGCCCTGCGCCGACAGACTTCCGGCGTCACGCCACAGCGCGGGCAAAAAGGTTTTAGAACGGGTTTCAGAAGAATCACCGGGCCGTTATAGGGAAATGTTTTTTATATGTCAAGGCCGCGTCTGTCAAATCATTAATGGCATATATATAGCAACTTGAAAGAAGTTATATAACATATCCGCAGTGGCCGAACCAATTAGAAATAAAGCTTGGCGGCACAGAACGCAAAGCGAAACTCACAGCCTGCTCTAATTTCTCATGCGT
>JAITGN010000120.1 GCA_031280565.1 Accumulibacter sp.
GCCATGCAACGGACGTAAAAAAACCGCGTCAAGGCGGCCGTCCGCCAAGTAAACCGGGCTGCGACACCCGCATCCCCGAAGGGACGGGGGAATGATAGCCCAGTTTGTGCGGATGTCAAGGAATGCTTGACAGGCCGATATTGTGTGCATACAATAAATCTCATGGACATTAGCCACGACCCGGCCAAGAACGACTGGAACATCCGCGAGCGCGGCTTGTCGTTCGAGCGGGCGGCGGATTTCGATTTCGAGACGGCGAAAATCTGGCAAGACCTGCGCAAGCCCTACCCGGAGGCGCGTTTTGTCGCCATCGGTTATCTCGATGATCGGCTGCATGTGCTGGTGTTCGGCGAGACTGGGCGCGGCATTCGCGTCATCAGTTTTCGCAAGGCCAACCCAAGAGAAGGAGCAAAACATGGTTTCGCGCTTGCCCGTGATTGATGCCGACGGCGAAGTCGGCGACCTGTCCGCAGTCGATCCGGCACTGTTCAAGCCTTTTTCGGCGCTGCCGGCTTCGTTGCAGGCCAAGTTGCGCGGCCGGCCCAAGGCCGCCGTGACGAAGGAACGCATCACGATCCGCCTGTCGCCCGACGTGGTGGGGGCTTTCCGCGCCATGGGAGACGGTTGGCAAACCCGCGTCGATGCGGCCCTGCGCGAGTGGCTGAAATCGCGCGCGGCGTGAGTTTGGGCGATGTCGCGCGCGGCATTGAGCCGCTTCGGCGGGTTTCTGCTGCTGGCGGCATTACTTCACACCGCCTGCTTTTTTGAGCTGCTGAACGCGGCGAATCGAGATGCCGAGCAGTTTTGAAAGCTGCCGGTTATCGAGCGACGCATTGGCCAGCAGCATGTCTTCAAGCTGCGCTTTGCGCGGCCGGGGCACATAAATGCGCTCGCCGCCCGCGCGCCGCGCGATGGCCCAGAGAATTCTTTCCCAAAGCGCGTCGGGCAGGCCCTTGATGTCGCGACGAACGCGGGCCATCAGGACAAAAAGGTTTTCTTCGTTACCCCCCATGGCGATTCTGCCTGCGCTGACGAAGCATCTCGTTCAATCGTTCGCGCGCGCGGGCGGCGAGCGCGGGAACGTCCGGGGTTTCAGGAATTTCCGGGATTTCCGGTTTCGATGGCACAGCTTCCGGTTCCGGCGCGGGATGCGCCGCCGGCACGCCATCGGCCGCTGGATCGTCCACGCCGGCGATCAGCGTTTTTTGACGCAGCGCCATTTCGGCAAGATCCCATTGCGCCGGACGTTTGAGGTGCAAGCGCAGGTGGCGGCAAAGGTAAACCGCGTAAACCGTGCAATCCAGACTTTCGTTGTGCCGGTCTGTCCGGGCTTTCCATACCCGGCGCTTTGGGTTCGTCCGAGAGGGTATCTTGATTTCGGAGAGCATCTGTTCGTAAAAATCCGCACGGACGGATTCGTACCAGTGCATCCGCCCCGGACCGCCGCCCGTCAGCCGGATCCGGTCGCTTTCCTGTGCCCAGCCGAGAATCAGATCCTGGCTTTCGCTGTGCCGACAAGATGCACTTGCACGCCGTAACGGCTGGCTTTGGTCGCGCGGAGGTTGGGGTCGATGGCTCTGGGAGGCGTCCAGATTTCTATCCGGCCTTCATTGTCGGACGCGCCTTTGAGCGCCAGCACCGGACGGCCGGGTTTGTCGTGCCGGCGGACAAAGGCGTAAACAGCATCGCTCGTCTGCCCGTCCGAACAGTCGATTCCGCAGGCCGCGATCGGGAGCGCCGCGCCACTCTGGTGCTGCACGGTCCGGGCAAGCATCTGCTCCAGCTCAATCCACGCGCCCTGCCCTCCAACGACGGTTTGTCCGAAAAATTCACCCCACCAGACGAGCCACATTTCTTCACCGCGCCCGACAGTCCATACCATCACGGCCAGCCGGTCGTGCTGAACGTCAACGGCGGCCAGCGCGATCAGGCCGCCCCAGGGCGATGTCCATTCGGCGTAGGGTTCGGCGCGCTCGCGCAGTTCGTCTTCTTCCGGCAATTCGCCTTTGTATTCCCAGGGCCGGCCCAGCGTCGCGTTCCAGAACGCGACCATCTCCGCCGGGTCGCCTTGATCCATCAAATACTGCGCGCGCAGGTATTTTTCGGCAAGCTTTGGAATATGCGATCCTTCGAAAACACTCAATAATTCGTTGAGGTAAAACCCGGGATCGGGCAGGCCGGCGCTGGGTTCCCAGCCGTAAAACGGCGGTTTGGACGCGGCGCGACGGATCGCCGCGATGCGATCGGCGTCCGTCCATATCCCGCCGCAATTCGGACAGACATAGAACGCTTCTTCAGGCTGGGCGCGGCCGTATACGTCGCGCGCGGGATAGCGGGCATCGATGTCCGGCGCGGATAACTCTTCCGGCGAAAGGGCGGAGCCAGGAATGACGACGTGTTCCCATGCGATGATGTGCTTTTCGCCGCAGTGATGGCAGGCCGCCCAAAAACGCCGCTGGTCGGTCGTGCGCATCTCTTTTTCGATTTCACTCGCGCCTTTGGCTGTCGGCGTGCCACCGATCAGCTCGAAGCTGTCGCGGATGGTCTTGCCGCGCTCGCGCAGGAGCGCAATCGAATTGCCCTGACCTTTGACGTCCTTGTTGGTGTCGTCCGGCTCTTCAATGTAGCGGATTTTCGCGCTCGTGGATTTGACGTCCGAAGGGCTGTTCGAGGCGACAAATTTCAACAGTCCGCCGGGATAGTGTTTGCGCGTCTGGCTGTTTCCGGCCGCCCGGCTTTTAAGAACGATTCTTTTGGCCAAAACCGGCGTCGCGCGCACCATGGGCGCGAATTTTTCGGCGTCGAAGTCCTTTGCCGATTTCTCGCGGGGGAACATGGCGACCTGGACACAGGGTCTCCAGTGCGCGAAATACCCCATTAGTGAACACGGCACGGCGGCGGTATAGCAACTTGAAAGAAGTTATATAACATATCCGCAGTGGCCGAACCAATTAGAAATAAAGCTTGGCGGCACAGAACGCAAAGCGAAACTCACAGCCTGCTCTAATTTCTCATGCGT
>JAITGN010000075.1 GCA_031280565.1 Accumulibacter sp.
CCTTACCCTTCGACAACGCCCATCTCCGTTCGTACTGAGCCTGTCGAAGTATGAACGGACGCTCCAGCCTTTCCAGTCCTTACCCTTCGACAAGCTCAGGGCGAACGGACTGGAAAGGCAGCCTGCGACAGGCTTCCTTCGACAGGCTCAGGACGGAGCAGGGCGAACGGATTGAAAAACACGACTTCGACAAGCGCTCAGGACAGGCAGAGCGGATAGATTGGAAAACATGCCCTATCTCCGTTCGCGCCGATGCCGTGCGCGGCAAGACCTGGGGAGTCAGGGGGCAGACCCCGGGGGGGCGCCCGGGCCAGCGTCAGTCGGTCTCGGCTGCCTCGGCCATCAATTCCAAGGGAGCGTTCTGGTTCGAGACCTACCAGGGAGCGCTCACCGGCGAGTTGTTCGTGCAACTGCTCAAGAACATGATGGCCGAGCGTGAGAGGCCGGTGTATTGGGTCATCGATGGTCTGCCAGCGCACAAGAAAGCCCTGGTCAGGCAATACGTGGCGCAAACCAAGGGCAGGCTCACGCTACATTTTCTGCCCGGTTATGCGCCAGACCTCAATCCGGATGAGTTGGTGTGGAGTCACGCCAGGCGCACGGGGCGCGCGCAGTCCCTTGCGCAAGGGCGAGAAACTCAAGGAGCGCGTGGACGCACAACTGCAGTCGGTGGCTGACGATCCTGCACTCGTCCGGTCATTCTTCAAGTATCCTTCTGTCGCCTATATTTCTAATTTGTGAGTATGTACGAATGGATTGCCGTGGAAATCCCTTGTTCCTTTAGTGGTTGTTGGGTTTTCGCACCGTTTTTTTGGAGACCGTGAAAATGACCCCTTCCCGTCTGAATGAAATTGAAGCCAAGGTGAGCCTGATCGAAGATTCGGTAGATGAGTTGAATCACACCGTTTTCCGCTTGCAGCAACAGGCCGGGCAGTTGCAGGAGCAATTGCGTTTTCTGTACGGAAAGTTGCAGGCTCTGACGGAAATGCCCGCTGCCACGCAGGGGCCGCGCGATGAAATTCCTCCGCATTATTGAAACGCCAGCGTCCGGGCATTTGGAATTTTCGGGTGACGCCGGACGTTCCGGTCAGAAAAACTTGTTACACTTCGTCCGTGTTTGGTTGGTAGAATCCGTCGCGGCGTGCCGCGCGCCTTTTTGGCAGCCGTTTCATTTCATACTTTTTTCATGCTTGAAAATTATTTTCCTGTAGCTGTTTTCATTCTGGTGGGAATCGTGTTCGGTGTCGCGTCGATTGTCGCGGGCCGTATCATCGCGCCCCACCGTCCGGATGACGAGAAGCTCTCCGCATATGAATGCGGGTTCGATGCGTTTGGCGACGCGCGGGGAAAATTCGATGTCCGCTACTATCTGGTGGCTATTCTGTTCATCCTGTTTGATCTGGAAGTCGCGTTTTTGGTGCCGTGGGCGGTTATTTTCAGGGATATCGCCGGATCGGAAACTCTCCGATGGTTCGGCTTTGCCGAGATGTCGCTTTTTATTCTGGTTCTTGTCACTGCTTATGTTTATGCCCGGATCAAGGGCGCGCTGGATTGGGAATAACGTCCAAAGGAATGATATGGCGATTGAGGGACTGTTTCAGCAAGGCTTTGTGACGACGACAGCGGACAAGCTGATCAACTCCGTACGTACGGGGTCGATGTGGCCAATGACTTTTGGCCTCGCCTGTTGCGCGATCGAGATGATTCATACCGGATGTTCGCGCTATGATCTCGACCGTTTTGGAATCGTTTTTCGCCCAAGTCCGAGGCAGTCCGATCTGATGATCGTCGCGGGCACGTTGACGAATAAAATGGCGTCCGCGCTGAGGCGGGTTTATGACCAAATGGCCGAGCCGCGCTGGGTCATATCGATGGGGTCGTGCGCCAACGGCGGCGGCTATTATCATTATTCGTATTCGGTGGTTCGTGGCTGCGACAGGATCGTTCCGGTCGATGTTTATATTCCGGGATGTCCTCCGACCCCCGAGGCATTGATTTACGGGTTGCTCCAGTTGCAGAATAAAATTCGCCGCACCAGTACGATTGCCCGGTGATTTCCATGTCTTCCAGGTTCGAAACGCTCGTTCGGATTTTGCTGGAGTCTTTCGGTGGCAGTGTGTCGCCGCGCCTCGTGTCTGGCGGAGCGCATATCGATATCGACGCGCCTGTCTACCTTGATGTCATGCGCCGTCTCCGCGATGATCCCGCGTTGTGCTTCGAACAGTTGATGGATCTTTGCGGCATGGATTATTCCGCTTATGAAAATCCGCCGTGGCGGGAAGGGCGGTTCGCGGTCGTCAGCCAGCTTCTGTCGGTTTCAAAAAACTGGCGTTTGCGCGCGCGTTGCTTCGTTCCGGACGATGCGTCTCCGGTGCTTCCTTCCGTCGTTCCAGTATGGAATTCGGCGCGGTGGTTCGAGCGGGAGGCGTTTGATCTTTTTGGTATTGTTTTTTCCGGGCATGGCGATCTGCGCCGCATTCTGACCGATTACGATTTTTCAGGCCATCCTCTTCGCAAGGATTTTCCTCTGCCGGGCTATGTCGAGGCGCGTTACGATCCTGAGCAGCGGCGCGTGGTTTATGGGCCGGTTACGGTCGAGGAGCGCGAAATTGTGCCGCGCCGTGTTCGCGGACAAAATCATGATGGGCCGGAAGATGCCTGAGATACGGAACTACGAACTGAATTTCGGCCCGCAGCATCCCGCCGCGCATGGCGTTTTGCGCATGGTGCTCGAGCTTGACGGGGAGGTTGTCGTTCGCGCCGATCCCCATATCGGCATGCTGCACCGAGGAACGGAAAAGCTTGTCGAAAGCCGCACATGGATGCAGTGTCTTCCGTACATGGATCGTCTTGATTATTTTTCGATGATGTGCAACGAACACGCGTATTGTCTGGCCATCGAAAAATTATTGGGCCTCAGTGTGCCGATCCGCGCGAAATATATTCGCGTTATGTTCGATGAGATTACGCGGATACTGAATCATCTGTTATGGGTCGGTTCGCATGGACTGGATGTCGGTGCCATGTCGATGCTGCTTTATACCGTCAGGGAACGCGAGGATCTGCTTGATTGTTATGAAGCCGTTTCCGGAAGCCGGATGCATGCGGCGTATTATCGCCCGGGCGGAGTGTATCGGGATTTGCCGGATACGATGCCAAAATATGCCGAATCAAAATGGAAAAACGCTGCCGACGTTCGGCGGCTCAACGAAGCGCGAAACGGTTCGTTGCTTGACTTCATTGAGGATTTCGCGGCGCGTTTTCCGAAAATTCTCGATGAATACGAAACGTTGTTGACGGATAACCGCATCTGGAAGCAGCGTCTCGTCAATGTTGGCGTTATTTCTTCCGGGCGTGCTCTGCAACTCGGTTTTTCCGGTCCGATGCTGCGGGCTTCGGGGGTTGAATGGGATTTGCGCAAAAAACAGCCGTACGCGGTCTATGACCAGCTCGATTTCGATATTCCTGTTGGAATGACCGGCGACTGTTATGACCGTTATCTTGTCAGAATGGAAGAAATGCGTCAGTCGACGCGGATTGTCCGGCAGTGTGTCGACTGGCTGCGGTCGAATCCGGGGCCGGTCGTTTCGGACGACTACAAAGTGGCCTCGCCACCGCGTCAGGAAATGAAATCAAGCATGGAAGGATTGATTCACCATTTCAAGCTGCGTTCCGAAGGCTTCCATGTTCCCGGCGGCGAAATTTATTCGGCCATCGAAAATCCCAAAGGCGAGTTCGGCGTTTACGTCGTTTCGGATGGAGCCAACAAGCCCTACCGGTTGAAAATCCGCTCGCCGGGGTTCGCTCATCTTTCGGCGCTGGATGAAATGACGCGAGGACATATGATCGCCGATACCGTAACGATGATCGGAACACTGGATATCGTTTTTGGGGAGATCGACCGCTGATGCTGACGACGGATTCCCTGAAAAAAATCGATCGGGAGATAGCGAAATATCCAGCGGGACGGAAACAATCCGCCGTCATGGCGGCGCTGGTGATTGCGCAGGAAGAAAAAGGATGGCTTTCGGGCGAGGTTATCGCGTTTATTGCTGCTCTTCTCGACATGCCGCCGATAGCCGTGTACGAAGTCGCCAGTTTTTACGGCATGTACGATTTGCAGCCGTCCGGAAAACACAGGCTGACCGTGTGTACAAATCTTCCATGTCGGCTTTCCGGCGCGGAAGACGCCGCAGAGTATCTGAAGAAGAAACTGGGAATCGGCTTTGGCGAAACGACGCCTGATGGACGTTTTACGCTCAAGGAAGGTGAATGCATGGGCGCGTGTGGTGATGCTCCCGTGGCGCTTGTCGACAATCGCCGGTTGTGTTGCCGCATGTCGCCGGAAGAAATCGACAAATTGTTGCGGGAACTCGATTAATGGCGATTCTTGGCGCAATCAACCCGATCCTGACGGCCGGACTTGATCCAAATGATCCAGACGGATGGCGTTGCGGGGCATACCTTGGGCGCGGCGGGTATTCGGCGCTCCGCAAAATTCTGTCCGGGAAAATTTCGCCGGAATGTGTGCTCGACGATCTCAAAAAATCCTCGCTGCGTGGCCGCGGCGGCGCCGGTTTTCCAACCGGATTGAAATGGTCTTTCATCCCGAGAAACCATGAAGGTGAAAAGTATCTCGTCTGCAATTCGGACGAGGGCGAGCCTGGAACGTTCAAGGACCGCGATCTTTTGCTTCTGAATCCGCACGCGGTGATCGAAGGCATGGTTATCGGCGCCTATGTAATGGGCATGTCGCGGGCGTACAATTATATTCACGGTGAAATTCCGGAAGCCTGTCTGCGTTTTGAGGAAGCGCTTGACGAGGCGCGGGCGGCCGGTTTTATCGGAAACGATATTCTGGGTTCTGGTTTTTGCGTCGAAATATTCGCGCACCGGGGGTATGGCGCATATATCGCCGGCGAAGAGACCGGACAGCTCGAATCGCTTGAGGGGAAAAAGGCGCGTCCACGCCATAAACCGCCGTTCCCTGCGAATGCCGGGCTTTATGGCGCTCCAACGACGATCAACAACGCGGAGACTCTCGCGGCGGTTCCCTTTGTCCTGAATATGGGGCCGGAGGCTTTTCTTGCGGCAGGCAAACCCAATAATGCGGGCACCAAAATTTTTTCGGTCTCCGGTCATGTGGCGAAACCGGGAAATTATGAAATTCCCCTGGGAACACCTTTTCGTGCTCTGCTTGATCTGGCCGGAGGCATGCGCGGTGGCCGCGCGCTCAAGGCCTGTATTCCCGGAGGTTCGTCGTCGCCCGTGATTCCGGGTGATGCCATGATGGAACTCACGATGGATTACGATTGCATCAGCCGTGCTGGATCAATGCTCGGATCGGGAGCGGTGATCGTTATGGACGAGACAACGTGCATGGTCAAGGCGCTTGAGCGGCTTTCCTTTTTCTACCAGCATGAATCCTGCGGCCAATGTACGCCGTGCCGCGAGGGGACGCGCTGGCTGCGCGGGATCGTCCGGCGGATCGAAAACGGCGAGGGACGCACCGGCGATCTCGAAACGCTTGAACACGTGGCGGCCAATATCGCGGGACGCACGGTCTGCGCGCTGGGCGATGCGGCGGTCATGCCGGTGCAAAGTTTTCTCCGGCATTTCCGCGACGAATTTATGTATCATATCGACCATAAAACCTGTCTTGTTTCAAAAGAAACACAGCGGACGGGCAGCGGATGGGCGTGGGAGTAATCGCGGCGTGACGTCTTTTATCCAAATGGCTTTTTCAGGGTTCGTTCCACGATGAGAAAACCAGGATGCCTATTCTCCTCGCTGGCGGGGAGGGCGTTTTCCGGCTGCGCATGGCGGGATATTGGCGCCGCGCTTTCCTGCCGGCCGGAACGAGCGGAGGCGGCGATTGTCCGAACGGAACAAATGATTGCCGCGGATGATCAAAGCCTTTCAGCCATGAAACTTCGTTTTTCTCGCATCCTTTGCTTGATTACGTGGTGAATAAAGGATGAGACGCCTTTGATGGCGATGTTCTATTGCGAAGATGTTTTTTGACAAATGGTAATCAGGATGCTGGATATCGAAATTGATGGAAAAAAGGCGCGCGCTTCCGAAGGCAGCACGGTCATCGAGGCTGCGGAGCGGGCGGGCGTACACATTCCGCATTTCTGCTATCACAAAAAACTGTCAGTGGCGAACAACTGCCGGATGTGTCTCGTGCAGATCGAGAAAATGCCGAAACCCTTGCCCGCGTGCGCGACGAATGTTTCCGACGGGATGAAGATTTTCACCCATTCCGGTCTTGTTGCCGATATCCAGAAAGGGATTCTGGAATTTCTTCTGATAAACCATCCCCTGGATTGCCCGGTTTGCGATCAGGGCGGCGAATGCCATCTACAGGATATGGCTGTGACTTATGGCGGCGCCCGTTCACGTTACCGGGAAGGCAAACGCGTCGTTTCGCCGAAAGAGGGCGGGCCGCTGATTTCGATGCGGGAAATGTCGCGTTGCATTCATTGCGCGCGCTGCGTGCGCTTTGGCCACGAGATTGCCGGCATCATGGAGCTTGGCATGACGGGGCGGGGCGGAAGCTCCGAAATCCAGACTTTTATCGGCCAAAGCATTGATTCCGAACTTTCTGGAAACATGATTGATCTGTGTCCGGTTGGCGCGTTGACGTCGAAGCCTTTCCGCTTTCTGGCGCGTTCCTGGGAATTATCGCGTCGCCGGTCGGTCAGCCCGCATGACAGTTTTGGTTCGAATCTCGTTTTGCATGTCAAGAATGACCGCGTGCTGCGTGTCACGCCGCATGATAATGAAGAGATCAACGAATGCTGGCTGCCGGATAAAGACCGTTTTTCTTATGAAGGACTTGCCTCGGCTGACCGGCTGAAAAAGCCGATGATTCGCGTTGATGGGGCTTTGCGTGAAGTGGAATGGAATGTCGCGCTGGATTATACGGCGCATGCGCTGAGGGACATCGTCGGGACGCATGGAGCCGAAGCCTTGGCGTCGCTTGCTTCTCCCCATTCAACGCTTGAGGAGCTTTATCTGCTGCAAAAATTGACACGTGGACTTGGCTCGGGAAATATCGATTTTCGTCCACGCCGCCGCGATTTTTCCACCGACGGCAAACATTCCGGAATTCCGTGGCTCGGCCTGCGGATCGCCGAGATCACGGATATCGACGCCGCGCTGGTCGTTGGAAGTTTCCTCCGCAAGGATCATCCGCTGTTCGCACACCGCTTGCGTCAGCTTGCGAAAAAATCGGGCAGGGTCAGTCTGCTTTCCGTGCTGGAGGACGATCCGTTGATTGATCTTCATGCGCGCATCACTGTCCGGCCCACCGGTCTGGCGGGTGTGCTGGCTTCCATCGTTCGGGCCGCTGCGCGGATCGTGAATGTGGACGGGGCGGCGCTTCCTGAGGGCATTGATCCCTTTCCCGAGAACGAAGCGGTCCGCGTTATTGCCGAGAGTCTCGTCAACGGGAAAAATTGCGCCGTTTTCCTTGGGAATGCCGCGGAACAGAGTCCACAGGCGGGGTTGCTTCATGCGCTGGCCGCCGAGCTGGCGCGTCTTGCCAGCGCGCGTTTCGGATTTATCGGAGAAGCTGCCAACAGTGTTGGCGGCTACGTCGCAGGCGCGTTGCCGTCCGGTTTGAACGCTTATGAAATGTTCGGGCAGCCGCGCAGAGCCTATATTCTGCATGGCATAGAACCCGGACTGGATTGCCACAGTCCCCAACAGGCGCTTTTTGCGCTGAAGCAGGCGGATATGACGGTTGTCCTCTCCCCGTTCGCGGGCGGCGCATTCGCGGATTACGCTGATGTGCTTCTTCCCGCCGCGCCTTTCAGCGAAACATCGGGAACCTTCGTCAATACAGAAGGCCGCATTCAGAGTTTCGAGGGCGCGTGTCCTCCATTGGACAGGACGCGTCCGGCCTGGAAGATATTCAGCGCGCTTGGAAACATGCTCGGACTTCCCGGTTTCGATTACGATTCAAGCGCGCGGATTCTCGGCGAGATTGTCCCGCCGGGCAGCGCGTTTGTCGATGGATTGGATAATTCCTTGACCGGGAGCGCGAATCTCTTTATGGAAACGGGATTGTTTGCCGACGGCGTATTGCAGCGTATTGCCGATGTGCCGATATATTTTGCCGACCCGCTGGCGCGGCGCGGCGCGGCGCTGGAAAAAACGAAGGATTCTTTTCCGCCGGAGGCGCGCATGAACGCGAAAACCCTGGAACGTTATGCGATCTCCACCGGAGATCGTGTTTATGTCAGGCAGGGCGGCGGCAAGGCGTTGTTGACGGTGCGATTGGATTCGTCGGTTCCGGACACATGTGTCCGGGTATCAGCCGCGCATCCGGTGACCGCGGGGCTTGGCGACATGTTTGGAACGCTTGAAGTGGAGCGAGTCTGATGGATATGCTGCGTCAATTCGGACAAGATATGCTTGGGCCGGCGGTTTTCATGGTGGCGGCGACACTTGCCAAAATCGTTTGTATCACCCTGCCGTTAATGCTTTGTGTCGCCTACCTGACGTTGCTGGAGCGCAAGATTATCGGCTGGATGCAGACGCGTCTTGGGCCGAACCGGGTTGGGCCGTTTGGCCTTTTTCAGCCCCTCGCTGACGGTCTGAAATTATTGCTGAAGGAAATCGTGATTCCATCCGGAGCGGATAAATGGGTTTTCCTCGCCGCGCCGGTTTTTTCCATCGCTCCCGCTCTGGCCGCGTGGGCCGTCGTTCCGTTCGATGATGGCGTGGTGTTGGCCGATATCAATGCGGGGCTTCTTTATCTCATGGCGATTACCTCTGTCGGCGTTTATGGCGTTGTTTTGGCGGGATGGTCTTCGAACTCAAGGTACGCTTTTCTTGGAGGGATGCGTTCCGCCGCGCAACTGATTTCCTATGAAATAGCGATGGGGCTTTCACTGGTAGTCGTCTTGATGGTCTCGAACAGCCTGAATCTCGGCGATATCGTTAATGCCCAGGGAAAAGGGCTGTTTGCCGGGATGGGGGTGAGTTTTCTTTCCTGGAACTGGCTGCCGCTCTTTCCGGTTTTTGTTGTCTATATGGTTTCAATCGTTGCTGAAACGAATCGCGCGCCCTTTGACATGGCGGAGGGCGAGTCAGAAATCATCGGCTTCCACCTGGAATACTCTGGATTGGCATTTTCCCTGTTTTATGTGGCCGAATATGCTTCGATGATTCTGTGTTCGGCGATAGCATCGATTCTGTTTCTTGGAGGCTGGTTGTCGCCCTTGGGCTGTTTCCCGGACGGATTTCACTGGCTCGCGGCGAAAATTTTTATTGTTTTGGTCTCCTTCCTGTGGATACGCGCCACTTTTCCGCGCTATCGCTACGATCAGGTCATGCGCCTCGGGTGGAAAGTTTTCATTCCGGTGTGCATTGCGTGGATGGGCGTTGTGGGGATATGGATGATGTCGCCGTGGTCCGTCTGGAAATGAGTTGCGCGGGGGAGGGGATGAACCGGCCGGAAATTCATAATTCGCATAGTTCACATGGTTTCCTGCATGCTTTTGGTGGGGGCGCGGAAGAGGATTATGAAGAGACTTTTGAATTGACTGGGGATGGCCTGGGTGCCAGCGTCTCAAAAAACTGCCATTGTATCTGTGAAAAACATCCCGCCATTGCATATAGACTGTTTGAAAACATCCAAAAATAATGTCATACATCTTCGTATCGCATAACGAAACGCGCGTCTCGCCGCTCACGGTGGGACGAGCTTCCGGCCTGCTGGCTCATTCCGTTGCCGGTCTTGCCGCCCAGGGTCACATAGAACCCTTGGCCAGGCTGGAAAAGTCTTGCGGACAGCCGAAACGGTCTCTGCCATGAGTTCGATGAAAGAGATTTTTGGCAGCTTTTTGCTCCGGGAATTATTCGGAGGACTGGCGGTAACGGGCCGCTATCTGTTCGCGCCCAAAACGACAGTCAGGTATCCGGAAGAAAAGATACCGCAAAGCCCCCGTTTTCGCGGACTGCATGCCCTGCGCCGCTATCCGGATGGCGAGGAGCGCTGTGTGGCGTGCAAACTCTGCGAAGCCGCCTGTCCATCAATGGCGATTACGATTGAGATTGCGCCGGATGAAAACGGGAAACGCTGTACGACGCGTTACGACATCGATATGATGAAATGTATTTTTTGCGGCTTTTGCGCGGAGGCCTGTCCGGCCGACGCGATTGTCGAAACGCGGTTTTATGAGTATTCCGCCGAAAGCCGCGACGCGCTTGTCTGGACAAAAGACATGCTGCTGGAAAACGGCGAACGCTGCGAAGAGCAGATCGCTGAAGACCTTGGACGAGATATGAAATATCGTTGAAAGTGAGCGGCGTCATGGAATTCAAAACATTCGTCTTTTATTTTCTTTCCGCGGTATTGCTTTATGCCGCGGCGCGTGTCGTAACGCTCCGTAATCCGGTTCATGCCGCCCTTCATCTCGTTCTGGCCTTTTTCAGCGCGAGTGGCATCTGGATGCTTCTACAGGCTGAATTTCTCGCCATCGTTCTGGTGCTCGTCTATGTCGGTTCAGTGACGGTGCTTTTCCTGTTTGTCGTGATGATGCTCGATATCGACGCGAACCGGATGCGCGAGGGCTTCCGGAAAAACATGCCGCTGGGCCTTGGCGTTGCGTCATTGATGATCGCGGAAATGGGCTTTGTGTTTTATTCGCGTTTTTCCGGGCATGTGGAAAGCGCGGCGCGCCAGGCCGGGCCGGAATACAGCAATGTCAAGGAAATCGGGCGCTTGCTGTTTACCGAATATGCCTATCCGTTTGAACTGGCGTCGGTCGTTCTTCTGACGGGTGTCGTCGCCGCGGTCGCCTTGACGCTGCGCGGCAAACAAAAGAACAAATCGGTCGATCCGTCCGAACAGGTTTTCGTGAAGGCGGGCGAAAGGATCCGGATACTTCACATGCCGCCGGAAAAAATGGAGTAAAGGAAATCTCTTGCTTACGCTTTCCCATTATCTGATTCTTGGTGCGATTCTGTTCATGACGGGAGTCGCCGGGATTTTTATCAACCGGAAAAACCTGATCATCGTCCTGATGTCGATTGAGCTTGTTCTGCTTGCGGTCAGCACGAATTTCATCGCGTTTTCGCATTATCTGCAGACCATGGCGGGACAGATTTTCGTCTTCTTCATTCTGACCGTCGCGGCGGCGGAATCGGCGATCGGGCTGGCGATCCTCATTGTTCTCTTTCGCAGCCGCAAGAGCATCCATGTGGATGACCTGGATTGTTTGAAAGGCTAGCCGGTATGGGAACACAGGGACTCTATTGGCTCGTTCCCCTGGCGCCTCTGTTCGGGGCGCTGGTGGCAGGGGTCTTCTGCCGCGTAATTTCGCGCCGGATAGCCGGTTCGGCATGCATACTTGGTGTCGCCGTGGCTTTTGCGGCCTCTGTCGCCATTTTTCTGGATGTCCGCGAGGGAGGGGGCTTTGACGGCATTGTCTATACGTGGCTTGTATCGGATGAGAGCGTTTTCGGGATCGGTTTTCTGATCGATCCGCTGACATCCGCCATGATGCTGATTGTGACGTTTGTTTCGCTCGCGGTACATATCTACGCCATCGGCTATATGCGGGACGATCCGGGCTACAACCGTTTTTTCAGTTATATCGCGCTCTTCACTTTCTCGATGCTGATGCTCGTGATGAGCAACAATTTTCTGCAACTTTTTTTTGGATGGGAGGCCGTCGGTCTGGTTTCCTATCTGTTGATTGGCTTCTGGCACGACCGTCCGTCCGCGGCGGAGGCGGGCATGAAAGCGTTTCTGGTCAACCGTGTCGGCGATTTCGGTTTCGTTCTCGGCATTGGGCTGATATTCGCCCACTTTGGAACGCTTGATTACACCAGCGTTTTCAATCTCGCGGAAAAATACAGGGATGCGGTGGTTCCGCTTTTCGGTTCATCCGGATTTCCGCTCGTTTCGGTGATTTGCATTATGTTGTTTGTGGGAGCCATGGGAAAGTCGGCGCAAATGCCCTTTCATGTCTGGCTTCCGGAATCGATGGAAGGGCCGACGCCGATCTCGGCGCTGATCCATGCCGCCACGATGGTTACGGCGGGCATTTTCATGGTGGCGCGCATGTCGCCCCTGTTCGAGCTTTCGGAAACGGCGCTTTCGTTCGTTATGGTCGTTGGCGCATCGACTGCCCTTTTCATGGGGTTTCTCAGTATCGTCCAGACAGACATCAAACGCGTCATCGCGTTTTCGACGCTTTCGCAGCTGGGCTACATGACGGCCGCGCTCGGAGCCTCGGCATATTCCGCCGCGATTTTCCATCTGATGACGCATGCTTTTTTCAAGGCCTTGCTTTTTCTCGCCGCCGGTTCCGTCATTATTGGAATGCGCCATGAACAGGACATACGGTATATGGGAGGGCTTCGAAAGTATATGCCGGTCACGGGAGTAACCGCGCTGATCGGTTCGCTGGCGCTGGCGGGCGTTCCGTTTCTTTCCGGCTTTTATTCGAAAGATTCGATTATTGAAGCCGTCAGGATGTCGGAAATTCCCGGTTCGGGATTCGCGGGTTTTTCGCTTTTGACCGGGGTTTTCGTAACGGCTTTCTATACGTTCAGGCTGTATTTTCTCGTTTTTCACGGAAGGGAGCGTTTTTTCGCGGCGCGCGGCAAACAGGATGGCATGCACGCCCATGGTTTTTCGCGCGGCCAGGCGCCGGAGGAACCGCCCTGGACAATGACAGCGCCATTGATCGTTCTCGCCATTCCTTCCGTGATCGCAGGCTATCTTTTTATCGAGCCGATGCTGTTCGGCGGATTTTTCCATAAAGCCATTGTGACGGCTGACTCACATCCGGCGATGGAAAGGGTGTTCGGGCATTTCAGCTCACCGCTCGAAATGGCGCTGAAAGCCCCTGGTTCAGCCATTTTCTGGCTGACGGCAGCAGGAATCCTTTTGGCGTGGTTTCTTTATCTTGCGCGCCCGGCAATACCCGCCGCGATTCGGGCGCGCGGCGGCGTTCTGCTCGAATTTCTTGAAAATGGATATTACTTCGACCGCTTTTATGCGGCCGTTTTTTGCGGAGGCGCTCGCCTGCTTGGAAAAGGTTTATGGAAGGCGGGCGATAGCGGCATAATCGACGGTCTTTTCGTTGGCGGTTCTGTTCGCGCCGTTTGCCGGATTGCCGGCCTGTTGCGATCTCTTCAGTCGGGACATCTCGCAAGATATGCGTTTTCAATGGCCGCTGGAATTTGCGCGATTTTTTCCCTGTGGTTTTTCATACATATGAACTGGATAAAACCGTGAGCGCTGTCCCGCTGCTTTCCTGCGCGATTTGGCTGCCCATTGCCGCCGGACTGCTTGTGCTGGCAGCAGGATTGGCCGGAAACGCGCCGTTGGCGCGAAAGTTCGCGCTGTTCGGCGCGGCGGCGGGCCTGTTTGTCGCCGCGCCGCTGTATTTCGGCTTTGATGTGACGACTCCGGCGATGCAGTTCGTCGAATCAAAACCGTGGATACCTCTTTTCAGGATCAATTACCACCTGGGCGTTGATGGGCTGTCGGCCGCGTTTGTGATGCTGAATTGTTTTATCACGCTGATCGTCGTTTTCGGCAGCCGGGTTTCCTCCCAAAAATACGCGCCTTCCTGCGACGCGGTTTTTCTTGTCATGTCGGGGCTGTTCAACGGAATTTTTTCGGCGCTCGACGGAATGCTGTTCTATGTTTTTTTCGAAGCCTCGCTGATACCGCTTTATCTGCTCATCGGCATTTGGGGCGGGCCGGGCCGTGTTCGCGCCGCCTTCAAGTTTTTCCTGTTCACCCTGATGGGATCGCTGCCGCTTTTGGTCGCGATGATCTATCTGTTCTTTTATTCCGGCGGCAATTTCTCAATTGCCGCCTGGCATCTGATGCCGATCGACAAGGTTTCACAAACCTGGGTTTTTTTCGCCTTCTTCATGGCATTCGCCGTCAAGACTCCGATGTGGCCTTTGCATACCTGGCTTCCGGAAGCGCATGTTGAAGCGCCGACAGGCGGATCGATCGTTCTGGCGGCGATTGCCCTGAAACTTGGCGCATATGGCTTTCTTCGTCTCGCGCTTCCGGTTGTGCCCGACGCGTCGCGCGAATTCGCATGGATCATGGTCGCGCTTTCCCTGGCCGCGGTTGTCTATATCGGTCTCGTGGCGCTGGCGCAGATGGACATGAAAAAACTGGTGGCATATTCTTCGGTCGCCCACATGGGGTTCGTGACACTGGGAATTTTCATGCTGGAAGCGCCGGGCGGCGCGTCGGCGGCCAGCAGCGCGCTTGGAATCGAAGGCGCGCTGATCCAGATGATTTCGCACGGGTTTGTCGCCGGCGCGATGTTTTTCTGTATTGGCGTTCTGTACGAACGGACGCATTCGCGGCAGATCGCCGATTATGGAGGCATTACTCGCGCCATGCCGAAATTCGCCGTCTTTTTCATGCTTTTTTCCATGGCGAACATCGGTTTGCCGGGAACCTCGGGTTTTGTCGGCGAAATACTCGTTATCCTCTCCGCCGCCGAATACAACTACGGGGTCGCGTTCGTGGCGGCATCGACGCTGATTCTCAGCGCGGCCTATACCCTGTGGATGTACAAGCGCGTAATGTTCGGCCCCGTGACGAATCCCGCCGTCGCCGCGCTCAATGATATTGACGTGCGCGAATTTCTGGTTCTGTCGCTGTTGGCGCTTGGCGTGCTGGGAATCGGACTTTACCCGCGATCGTTGTCCGAAATTATGCGTCTCTCGGTTTCCGAACTATTGAGGCACATCGCCATAAGCAAAGTTTTCTGATGGGGGATTCATGATATTTCCGGAAACGCGGTTCGCCTTGCCCGATTTCCAGCCTGCCTGCGCGGAGATATTCGTGCTGTTCATGATCTGCCTGATCTTGATGACCAGTCTTTTTATCAAGGAAAAGGCGCGCGGGACGCTCCATTTCCTCGCGCAGGCTGCCCTCATTGGGGCAGCGGCGCTGACATGCACGGCAAGCGGGGCGGGGACGGTCAAACGCGCCTTTTCCGGCATGTTTGTCGCCGACATGATGGCGGATTTGTTGAAACTGGCGATTTATCTGACGATCAGCCTGACGTTTTTCTATTCGCGCGCCTACGTCGCGGGGAAACTCCCGCGGGCGCGGGGCGAATACTACGCGTTGACGCTGATCGCCACGCTCGGCATGATGGTCGTGGTCTCGGCGGGCAATTTTGTGACACTCTATGTCGGCCTTGAATTACTGTCGCTGCCGATCTACGCGCTGGTCGCGCTGGAACGCGATTCGTCGCGGGCGGCGGAAGCCGCGATGAAATATTTTGTTCTCGGCGCGCTGGCGTCCGCGTTTATGCTTTATGGGATATCGATGATCTATGGAGCGACGGGAACCCTCGATATTTCGGCCGTCGCCGAAGGATTTTCACGGAATCGGGGTGATCGCGCGACCGCTGTTTTCGGACTCGTCTTTCTGGTCTCGGGAATTGCCTTCAAACTGGGACTCGCGCCTTTTCATATGTGGGTTCCCGACGTTTACCACGGTGCGCCGCTGTCCGTGGCGTTATTGATTTCAAGCGCGCCGAAAATCGCCGTTTTCGCCTTTGCCGTCCGCGTGCTCATCAACGGATTGTTTCCGTTGTCGCAAGACTGGCGCGCGATGCTGCTCGCGCTTGTTGTTCTGTCGATGGCGCTTGGAAACCTCGCGGCCATCGCGCAAACGAATTTCAGGCGGATGCTGGCGTATTCCTCGATCTCTCACATGGGATTCATGTTGCTCGGCCTGGTTTCCGGCGTTATCGATGGTAATGCGAAGAACATGATAAACGCTGTTTCGGCGTCGATGTTCTACCTGTTGACGTATGTCCTTTCCAGTGCGGGCGCGTTCGGCGTTCTGGTATTGTTGCCGGACCCGGACGGGGATTCCGGAGAGATTTCCGGCCTGGCGGGGCTGGGCAAACGGAGTCCGGTTCTGGCCGCGACAATGATGACACTGATGTTTTCGATGGCGGGAATTCCGTTCTTCGCGGGTTTTTTCGCCAAATTTTCAGTGCTTGTCGCGGTCGTCGCGGCGGGCAGCTTCTGGCTTGCTGCGCTTGCCGTTTTCTTTTCGCTGGTCGGCGCGTATTACTATCTGCGTATTGTCAAGGTCATGTATTTCGACCCGCTTCCCGACGGGGCGCGGAACATCGAAACGCCATTTTCCATGAAGGTGCTGGTAGCGGCGAACGGACTCGCGGTCGCGCTGCTCGGCATTTTCCCGAATGCGCTGATGTTTCTCTGTGTCAAGTCCCTGTCGTTTTCAGTCTTCGCGTGACAGGAAGGCCCGCTTTTTCATCAAATGTAAATTGTAAGCGGTGTTGAGCCATTTTCTATGGAAATAACGAGTAAAACTGCTTGAGAACGTTATAGAGTGTGAGAAAGTTTTTGATGGAATCCAAAGGAATTTTTACGAGAATGGCTTTAAAACGTATGTAGATCTTTGTGAATCCCTTTTTTTATACTAATTTTTTTTCAAGGAATCGCCTGGATATGATGAGTTCATCGAAATCATTCCGGAATAAATGGTTTCGGTATTTTATTTTTTTTAAAACATTTTTTCGAATGAACGCGCGAGACGCAAATCCCGTAATATCGCGGGCGGCGGCGAAACGGGAATAAAACCGCGCGGTTCTGGAAGAGAGGTCAACATATGACGGAAGAACGGGATTATTCGCATCTGCGTGAAAACGAAATCGAAAGCCAGGAAGTTTTTCACGGAAGGGTGCTCATCGTCCGGAAAGACCGGGTTCGCCTGCCGGACGGGAGTGAAAGCATCCGGGAATATATTCGTCATCCGGGCGCGGTCATCATCATTCCGGTGCTCGACAGCGGCGAACTGATTTTTGAACGTCAGTTCCGTTATCCTCTGCGCCGGGTTTTTCTTGAGCTTCCGGCCGGAAAGATCGAGTCTGGGGAAGATATTCTCGTTTCGGCCAAACGCGAACTCCTCGAAGAAACCGGCCATAGTTCCAGCGACTGGCGGCATCTTGGGCGGGTCAATTCCTGTATCGGCTATTCCGATGAGCGCATCGAAATTTTCCTCGCGCGCGGTCTGCGCCGCGAATCGGAACAACAGCTCGACCGGGGCGAATTCATCGACCTTGAAAATCTTTCGCTGGACGCGGCGCTGCAAGCGTTCCGCGAGGGAAAAATCACGGATGGCAAGACGATCGCCGCCTTGTTCTGGGCGGAAAAAACGCTTCGCCACGGCTGGTGAGCGGAGACCGGCAAGGCGCGGGGAACGCGCCGCCGGTTTCTTCAGAAAACAGCGGAAAATGGCTTTGAAACGCGATTTTGAGCGGTACTGGCATTCGGCCTTGATAACAATGGGCCGCGTTTGACCCGGGGGGCGTTCAAATGGATGTGTTCTCCCGCACGTGATGAAGTCGTGCGTTCCCCTTTCCCGCATATGGGAAAGGGGCTGGGGGAGAGGGCAGGATAGCCACACCACTGTTTGAATTGAAAACGCGCTGAAGCGGCAAGACCGCCGTTCCGGAGTTTCGGGAAAGGTTGTCGGTTTTTTTTCATCGCGGCGTTCCTGAACGCCAAAGATCAAGCGATAATAACAGCCCGTTTGCCCTGAAGCCGTAACGGGCGGGCGCGGCGGACTAAATAAAAACAGAAAAGAGTGTGGAAATCGCCATGCAGCAATGGAAAATGCCCAGGTTAAAAGTATCCGAAAATTCGCTCTTCGCGCGGCTGTCGCGTTCACCCAGTTGGGTCAGTTTCCTGATTGCCGCCCCTCTCCTTTTACTGCCGCAGACCGGTTTTCTTGAGAAATTCAAGATCACGGTAATGCTCCTGGCGTTACCCTTCATCGTCACGGGCTTTATTTCTCTCTGGAAGCGGCGCCATCTGCCCAGCGCCGCGCAAATCGAAAAAACCATCGACGAGGCCGCGGCAATGTCCCGGAAGGATTTTCTCGCCTTGCTGGAAGAGGCTTTCCGGCGCGAAGGGTATGAAGTCGCGCGCCGCGGCGGCCCGGCGGATCTGGAAATCAGCCAGGGCGGAAGGCTTACGCTCGTCAGTTGCAGCCGCTGGAAGGCGGCATGTCACGGGCAGGAACCTTTAAGGGAACTGGTCGCCGCGCGCGAGGCAGGCGAAGCGCGCGAGGTGCGTTATATCTGCATCAATCCTTTGACGGAACAGGCCGAAGAATACGCGGCGCAAAATAAAATCCGCTTGATACGGAGGCAGGAGCTTGTGCAGCTCTTGCGTTTTGCGAAGAAAAAATCCCGATGAAATCCATGCCGGCAAAACTGACCAAAAAAGAGATTGCGCGGATCCGCCAGCTGTATGCCGATTTTCTGGACAGCGGGCGGGGAGACGAAGCGGATCTGATTGGCCTGCTCATCGATCCGGTCCTTCGTTTGCTTAACTATACGGATAGAGGCGGAGACCATCTTTTGCATGTCGCCGCGAAACAGGGCGATCTGATGACGGTCAAAAGTTTGCTCGAAGCCGGCGTGGATGTCGACAGGACAGGAGATATGGGATGTACCGCGCTCCATTACGCCTTGTCCCGGGACAAAAAAGACGTTGTCGATTTTCTCCTGGCGCGCGGGGCCTCACGGACTATCCGGAACGATTTCGGTTTGTTTCCGGGAGAAAAGATTCGATGAATCGCCGCTCGGGAAACGCGCCGGAAAGGGGCCGTTTTCAGGCGGCGTCCGCTTGCGGGCTTGTTGTAATCGGGTTAAATTAACCCTCTTACCGGCTTTCTTTGAGGAAATGTGCCATGGAAATCGACATCAGGCGGTATGGTATTAAAAATGTCCCGGTTGATCCGGATACTTCGTTTACCTTTGAACGCGGGCTGGCGGGATTTGAAGAAAGCAAGCGTTTCAAACTTTTCCACGAAGAGGGTAGCAAGGCGGTTTTCTGGCTGCAGTCTCTGGATGACGCGTCGCTGACATTTCCTGTTGTCATGCCCGACGCGCTCGATATTGAATATCAGATCGAACTTTCCGACGAGGAATGCGCGCGGATCGGTCTGAAAAATCCTGAAGACGCGATTGTCGCCGTCATTGTGTACCGTGAAGATGCGGATAATGGAAAGATCGTGGCCAATACGCTTTCTCCGCTGATTCTCAATCAGGAAACGCGCAAGGGGTTACAGAAGACCTTGCAAAATGTTCAATCCAGGCTGCTTTACCGGGCCAACTGAAATCTGGGCTTGGGAGAACGGAAATGTCGGAAACAGTCGGCGCGGTTCGTCTGCTTTCGTTGGGTGACGCGGCGTGGACCGTTGAATTTGGCGACCGGATCGATCCTGGGCTTTTTTCCCGCGTGCGGGGATTTGCCGCCGCGCTTGAACAGGCGCGGGACGAGTGGCGGAACGGCGTGGTGACGGAAACGCCGTTGCCGGGAATCGTCGATGTTGTCCCGACTTTCCGTTCGCTGACCGTGTTTTTCGATCCGCACCTCTGCAATGGCGAGACTCTGGGAAAAACCTTGCTGCAATTGGCGGAGACAACTGGAAACGTTCCTGTAGCGGGAAGGCGCTGGAAAATTCCCGTCTGCTTCGAGAGCGAGTTCGCCCCGGATCTGGATGAGCTTGCGGAAACGAAAGGACTGAGCCGCGATGAAGTCATCGCGTTGATGACGGAAACCGAATTCCAGGTTTATATGATCGGGTTTATGCCCGGTTTTCCGTACATGGGTGGTCTGCCGGAAATTCTCGGAATTCCGCGCCTGTCTTCGCCGCGAAAGGCCGTTCCGGCGCGTTCGCTGGCGATTGCCGGTGAAATGTGCGCCATTTATCCGTGGGAAAGCCCGGGGGGATGGCGGTTGCTGGGCCGCACACCTTTACCGATGTTTGTGGCGGCCGAGGCTGAATCGCCGTCGCTTCTCGCGTCGGGAGACCGTGTGAACTGGGAAGCGATTGGCCGGGCGCGCTTTCTTGAAATGGAACAAGAAGCGTTGGCGGGCCATCTGGACCGTTTCGCGTTTCTCCTGGACGAAGAGGAATGACATGCTTGGCGTGATCGAAGTTATTGACGGGGGTATCGGAAATACAATCCAGGATTCTGGACGAACCGGCTTTCGGCATATCGGACTGGCTGTTTCGGGTTATCTCGATGCTTATCTGGCCCGTTGTGCCAACGCGCTTGCCGGTAATCCGGACTCCGCTAACTGCGCGTGTGTCGAAATCCGCGCGGTTGGGCCGCGCCTTTTGATCCGCGAAGGTCCGGTCCGGCTGGCGCTGGCGGGAGAGATTTCCGCGTCGCTTTATCGAAATGATGACGAGGCGCGGAAAATTCGCGCGTGGCGGAGTTTTACGGCGTTTCCGGAAGACGAAATCGAATTTGATTATCTGCCAGGCGGTTCCTCCTACCTGGCTGTTCGAGGCGGAATCGATTCGCCGGTTCAACTTGGAAGCCGCTCGACCTATCAGCATGCGCTGATCGGCGGAATCGACGGACGGCAGATCATGACGGGAAATCTGTTGCCGTGCGCGACCACGGTCGATCCCGCGGAACCCGAAAAGAGCGCTTCCACCATCTGGTCATACAACAGGGCGGCGCCGGTGCGCGTTGTTCTTGGGCCGCAGGATGAGCTTTTTCAAAAGGAAACGATCGCGCAGCTCGAAACAGCCAGTTATCGGGTAACGCCACAAATCGACCGGATGGGGATGCGGCTCGAAGGGCCGGAACTGATGCATGTGTTGCCGTCGGCGGCGGATATCGTTTCCGATTGCGTAACGCCCGGCGCGATCCAGGTGCCTGGCGACGGCCAGCCGATTATCCTGCTGGCGGATTGTCAAACGGTTGGCGGTTATCCGAAGATCGCAACGGTGATTCGCGCCGATCTGCCGCGTCTTGGACAATGCCATCCCGAAGAAATGCTCCGGTTTCAGCCGGTGGGGCTGCCGCGTGCGCGGCTGGCGTTTCTTGAAATGGAAACCCGCTGGAGTGTTTGGGCGCGCGGTATGACGCGGGCTGAAGCGATCCGCTAAAAAACTGGAAAAACTCTGGAATACAGAGGGATCGGAGAGATTCAATGGCTGGAAAACTCAATCTGAATGCTGACCTGGGCGAAAGTTTTGGGCCGTGGTCGATGGGAAACGATAGCGCGATGCTTGACATCGTCGATTCGGCCAATGTGGCGTGCGGCTTCCACGGCGGCGATCCGGCAGTCATGCTCGAAACGGCGCGTCTTGCCCGGGAAAATAATGTGAGTATCGGCGCGCACCCTTCCTTTCCTGACTTGCAGGGTTTTGGACGCCGAAGAATGGATGTTTCGCCCGCCGAGCTTGAAGCGATGCTTATCTATCAGATCGGCGCGCTTCAGGCGTGCGCGTTCGCCAGCGGAGCGAAAGTGACGCATGTCAAACCGCATGGCGCGCTGAACAATATTGCCTGCGAAAACCGGAAAATCGCCGAAGCGATTGCCAGCGCCGTCTGGCGCGTGGATCCGGGGCTGATTCTTCTGGGGCCGGCGGCTTCGCAAATCATTCATGCCGGAAGAGACAAAGGCTTGCCTGTCGTCGAGGAAATTTTCGCCGATCGCGCTTATCTGGATGATGGTAATCTGGTTCCGCGCGGACAGCCAGGCGCGATGATTCATGGCGCTGAAGCCAGTCTGGAGCATGTTATGCGCATTGTCGGGGAAGGCGCGCTGATTTCCATCAACGGCAAGCGCATTCCGGTCAATCCGCAAAGCATCTGCGTTCACGGCGACAACGAAACGGCGGCGGCGACGGCGAAAAAACTGCGCGAAGGCTTGATTGCCGCAGGATATTTGCTGCTTCCCTTGCCGGATCTGCTCGAATCCTGACCGGCGCGGAATGCGCGCGCATTATTGTTGACCGCGAAAAACCGCGATTTTCACGGTTCGTCGCGGTCAAAAACCGAAGCGCCAGGGCCGGAAAACGCGTTTTCGTGAAAACAGGCGCTGCAGCCGGGCGCGTTGTCGTGTATCATCTAGCCTCGTGGGGCGAATGTGCTCTTTTTTAGGGCATTGACGCACTCCTCCTGTGTCTCGATCCGGGCCGTGACCGGCAAATAATGTGGAAAAAACGGATTCGGGAATGGCATGGCGCTTGCTCCTCCCTTGTGGGGAGATTTCCGCCGGGATTGGCGCGATAGCGCTGGCAGGCTATGAGCTTCTCCCGGTCGATGATGTTTAAGGGTCCGCTTGCCGGGCGTTCTGTTTGACTTTCTTTGGAGGAAACGAATGATGTGCATGCGAAAATTGCGTAGCGCTTTCGCGGCGGCGTTGCTGCTGGGGCCGTGTTTTTTTGGAAGCGCGCAGGCGCAGCAGGAAATCAAGATCGGCGCCATTTACCCGTTGACCGGCGCGGCGGCTTCGACTGGCCTGGAGATGCGGAATGCGCTTGAACTGGCGGCCGATATGATCAACAACGGCGCCAAAGGCATCGACATGCCGTTGGCCGCGGGCGGTGGATTGCCGAATCTCGGGAACGCCAAAATCCGCTTGATTTTCGCGGATCACCAGGGTAACCCGCAGGTTGGCGCGACCGAAGCGGAACGCCTCATCATGCAGGAAAAAGTCGTCGCCTTGCTGGGCTGCTATTTCAGCAATGTGACATCGACCGCCAGTCAGATGGCCGAACGTTACGGCGTTCCTTTCCTGAATCCGGAATCGTCGTCGGCGAAACTGACGCAACGCCGTTTCAAGTGGTTTTTCCGCACGACGCCGCATGACGATCTGTTTGTCCATAATTTTTACGAGTTCCTCAAGGATATCGGGGCCAAAAAGAACCTCAAGCCGAAACGTATCGCGCTCCTGAACGAAAACACGGAATGGGGCGTCGAGACGACGAAAATCGAGGAAAAGCTGGCCGGAGAGCTTGGATATAACATCGTCGAAAAGATTATTTACCCGGCGAAAAGCACTCAGCTGACTTCCGAAGTCCAGCGACTGAAAGCGTCGAAAGCTGACCTGCTGATGCAGTCCTCGTACCTTGGCGACGCGATTCTCTCCATGAAAACGTACAAGGAACAGGGTTTTGCGCCCTCTGCCATTCTTGCCAACGACGCCGGATTTTCCGATACCGAATTCCGCCGGACTCTGGGCAAGGACGCTAACTACGTGCTGTCGCGCGAAGTCTGGGCAAAAGACCTGACGACGCAGAATCCACTGATCAAACAGGTTAACGATCTGTACGCGCAAAAATACAAAACCGATTTCAACGGCAATTCCGCGCGTTCGTTCACAGGGTTGTTCGTGCTGGCCGACGCGATCAACCGCGCGGGTTCCACCGCGCCGGAAGCGATTCGCAAGGCGCTCAGCGAAACCAATATTCCGGGCAAACACCTGATCATGCCCTGGGAAGGCGTCAAATTCGACGCGACCGGCCAGAATACGCTGGGACGCGGCATCATCGTTCAGATACAGAACGGCGAATTCGCGACTGTGTGGCCGTTTGACATCGCGACGAAAGATATCATTTGGCCGATGCCCGCGTGGGATAAGCGCTAACAACAACCTGTAAGTCTGGCCGCGCGCTCGCGGCCAGCGTTTTTTTTCAATGGTGGTGATTCAGATGAATGGAGAGATCCTCCTGCAAACCTTGCTTTCGGGGATATTGATCGGGCTGGTCTATGCGCTGGTTGCCGTTGGCCTGTCGGTCATTTACGGGGTGATGGAGATCGTGAATTTCGCGCATGGCGAATTTCTGATGCTGGGCATGTATTCGAGTTTCTGGCTGTTTGCGCTTTTTGCGCTCGATCCGTTGGCGACACTGCCATTGACGCTGCTCTTGCTGTTTGGTCTTGGAGCGCTTGTTTACCGGTTTACGATCAAGCGCATTGTCAATGCGCCCATGCTTTCGCAAATTTTCGTGACATTCGGCCTGATGATCCTTTTTCGCGGAGGAGCGCAGTTTTTCTGGAAGCCGGACTTTCGCACCGTCGAAAATTCGCTGGTATCCGGAAACGTGGTAATCAACGGCCTGTATTTTGGCATCCCTCACATTGTGGCCGCGCTGGGCGCGGTCGTCGCGACGGGCGCTGTGTGGTGGTTTATCAACCGCACGCGTCTTGGCGCGGCGCTTGAAGCGACGGCTCAGGATAAAGAAGCGGCCCAGTTGATGGGTATTCCATCGCACTGGATATTCGCGCTGGCCTGGGGGCTGGGCGCGGCCTGCGCGGGTGTTGCGGGCGTCCTGCTTTCGACATTTTTCCCCATATTCCCGGAGGTCGGCGCCAATTTCTGCCTGATCGCCTTTGTCGTCGTCGCGTTAGGCGGTTTCGGTAACGTGACCGGTGCGTTATGGGCAGGAATTATCGTCGGCGTCGTCGAAGTGCTTGGCGGGTTCTGGATCGGGCCGGAATACAAACTGGCGATCGTTCTGACCTTGTTTCTGGCGGTTATTCTGGTTCGTCCTCAGGGATTGATGGGGAGAGCCGAATGATGACGAAAAAAAGGAATTCCCTGATTGTCGTTGGCGCGGCGCTTGCGCTCGTCCTGCCGTTCATCGTTTCGAATCCGGCGCACCAGAACTATCTGATACTTGTCCTGATGTTCGCCCAGATCGGCGTCGCGTGGAACATTCTTGGCGGCTATGTCGGGCAGGTTTCGCTCGGTCATGTCGCCTTTTTTGGCATCGGCGCGTACACATCGACGGCGCTCCTCATCAGCGTGGGCTTGAGTCCATGGATCGGCATGTTGATTGGTGGAATCGTCGCCGCGGTTTTCGGCGTCATGATCGGATGGATCTGTTTTCGCTTCAAAGGGCACTATTTCACCATGGCGACAATCGCGGTCGCGGAAATCATCCAGGTGCTCTTCACCAATTGGGAAGGCGTTGGCGGCGCTGTCGGCCTTTATGTTCCCATGGACAGGCAAGGCTGGGGAGTCATGGTATTCAACAGCAAGCTGCCGTATTACTACATCGCGCTGGGCTTGCTTTGCGTGACTCTGCTGGGCAACTGGGCAATCGAAAAAAGTTTTCTCGGCTACTATTTCCGCGCCATCAAGGACGAGCCGGAAGCGGCGCGCAGTCTGGGTGTCAGCCTGACTGCCTACAAACTGGTCGCTATCGCCATTTCGAGTTTTTTCACTGCGATGGGCGGGTCGTTCTACGCGCAAAAAGAGCTTTTCATCGATCCGGGTTCTGTCCTGGTGACCTCGCTTTCAGTCAAAATGTCGCTTGTGACGATTCTGGGCGGCGTCGGCAGTCTGTTCGGCCCGCTGGTCGGCTCCACGTTGCTTACAGGCATTGAGGAAGCGACCCGCCAGTTCTTTGGTGGCAGCGGGATGGGGATCGACCTGATTATTTACGCTTCGATTATCATCATTGTCGCCATTTATTATCCGGCGGGCGTTCTCGGCTGGATAAAGCATCTATTGCGGCGCGACGCTAAAACGGAGGGCGGCGCGTGAACAGGCTTCTTGTCGTAGATAACCTCAGCAAGCGTTTTGGCGGCATCATCGCCAATGAAGATATTTCATTCCATCTCGAAGCGGGGCAGATCGTCGGACTGATCGGACCGAACGGCGCGGGGAAGACGACGCTGTTCAATTGTATCGCCGGATTCTATCCGCCATCCGAAGGAACGATCCGTTTCATGGGCAACGATATTACCGGCATGGGATCGCCGATGATGGCGCATCTGGGTATCGCGCGCACATTCCAGATCGTTCGCAGTTTCGGTTCGATGACCGTGCTTGAAAATGTCATGGTCGGCGCGATGCTTCGCAACAAAAGCGTTTCGGTCGCGCGTGAACGCGCGAACGACGAACTGGAATTTTGCGGGCTTTCCGCGCGCGCGAACGTGGCCGCGTCGAATCTGACGGTTGCCGAACAGCGGCGGCTTGAAGTCGCGCGTGCCCTGGCGACTGAACCTCATCTTCTTCTGCTTGATGAAACGATGGCGGGGTTGACGCCTTCCGAAGTTCAGGAAGCGGTGCGCCTGGTCAAGGATATTCAGAAACGCGGCATCGCCTGTCTGATCGTCGAGCACGTGATGGAAGGCATCATGCCGATCGCCGATCATATGATCGTTCTCGATTACGGCCGCAAGATCGCCGAAGGGACTCCCGCGCAGATCAGCCGCGATCCGGTCGTTCTGGCGGCCTATCTTGGAGAATGAGCATGCTTTCGTTACAGAATATAGCGATTGCCTACAACGGCGTCCCGGCGATACATGATGTTAGCATTGATGTCAATGAAGGCGAAATCGTCGCCCTCGTCGGCGGGAACGGCAACGGAAAATCCTCGACGCTGCGTGCCATCGCCGGCCTGAATTCACTGGCGAGCGGCAGGATCGTTTTTGGCGGGCAGGACATTACGGCGCTTCAGGCGCACAGGCGTCCCGCGCTTGGCATCTGCCTTGTGCCGGAAGGCCGCCGTCTGTTTCCGAAACTGACGGTTGAAAAGAACCTGATGCTCGGCGCATTTACCCGGCGCGACACGGTGGAAATCGCGCAATCGAAAGACTATGTTTTTGAACTTTTTCCAATCCTCAAAGAACGCCGGAAACAGATCGCAGGCACTTTGAGTGGCGGACAGCAGCAAATGCTGGCGATTGGCCGGGGATTGATGGCCAAGCCGCGTCTTCTGATGCTGGATGAACCGTCGTGGGGAATCGCGCCGAAACTCGTGACAAAAATTCTTGACACGATCCAACAGATCAACGCATCGGGCCTGACCATTCTTCTGGTCGAGCAAAATGTCAAACGGGCGCTTGAGATAGCGAGCCGGGGGTACGTGCTGCAAACCGGGCGAGTCGTCCTTTCCGGCAGCGGTGAAGACCTGCTTTGTAATTCAGAAATCCAGAAAGCCTATCTGGGCATTTGAGCGGGATTTTCCGGCCCGGAACGAGCAGGCCGCCGAAATTCCTTCTCCTCCCGTTTTCCGTTGCGTCGTGCTGGGGAAACAAGGCCGCGCAACGCGGGGAATCGTGGTGATAAAAATGCCCACAGAAATGACGTTCCTGGCGGATATTTTCCATAACCGCAAATAAAACTGCTTTAAAACGCGATTTTCTATTGTATTTTTAAAAGAGGCTGAAAGCATCCATTTGTTAAAAATGGCTTGAAAACGTAATAATTTCTTCCGAAATTCACCATTTTTTCACTGAATTTCAAAAAATACCCTTTGTTTTCAGTATTCTCAGGGCACGTCATATAACTATACAGGGCATTTCAGAAGGTGATAAATTCTCCCTGTTCGGGTGAACGCGCGTTCTTCCATCCGAGTTTTTCTTGAATGGTCGCGGCAAAAGCCCGCGAAGCGCTGGATTCGCCATGGACGACGAATGTCAGTTTGGGCGGTTTGCGGAAACCGCGCAGCCAGTCGATCAAGGCGGGCTGGTCGGCGTGTGCGGAAAGTCCGCCGACAGTGTAAATCCGCGCCCTGACAGGAATGGGTTCTCCAAAAATGCGCACGAGCTTCGCGCCATCGACAAGCCGGCGCCCGAGCGTGCCGCTGGCCTGGAATCCGGTAATCAGAATGCAGCATTCACCGCGCGGCAGATTTTCGCGCAGATGATATTTGATCCGTCCGGCATCGCACATTCCGCTTGCCGAAATGATGACAGCGCCGTTCCGTATTTCGTTGAGTCTTTTTGACTGCTCGGCGTTTCCGACGAATTCGACGCGTACCTGATCAGGATGTTTTTCCACCCAGCGGTGAAGCTCGAGAGTTTCGTCGTCGAGCAGTTCCGGATGTTCGAGAGTAATGCGCGTCGCCGAACTCGCCATCGGCGAATCGACATAGATCGCCAGCGGTTCGATGCGTTTGCGGCGCACAAGATCGGCGAGAATATAGATGATTTCCTGTGTCCGGCCTACGGCGAAGGAGGGGATGATGAGATTGCCCTGCGTTTCGCGGACGCGCTCGAATGCGGAAACGATTTCGTCTTCGGTTTCCTCCATCGGCCGGTGACAGCGGTTGCCGTAGGTCGATTCGACGAGCAGCAGATCCGCTTCAGGGATGACTTTTTCGGGATCGTGAATGACAGGGCGGTTTGGCATGCCAAGGTCGCCGGAAAAGACCAGTTTCCGGTTTTTTTTGTCTTCGGATGCCGTGATTTCTATCCAGGATGATCCCAAAATGTGTCCGGCCTCGTGAAAACATATGCATATGTTTTCCGAAACGCGCGTTTCGGTTCCGAAGGGCACTGGAACCAGATAGCGCAGGGTCGTCATCGCCTGCTCGACCGTGTAGAGCGGCTGGGTGATCCGGAAACGTGAAGCCTTTCCGCGGCGCTGGTGGCGAAGCTGCCATTCGCTTTCTTTTTCCTGGATATGCGCGCTGTCGGGAAGCAGGATTTTCAGGAGATCAACAGTGGCGGGCGTCGCGTAGATTGGACCGCGAAACCCCATGACAATCAGGCGCGGCAACAGGCCGGAATGATCGATATGCGCGTGCGTTATCAGGACGAAATCGATTTCACGCACATCAAAATCGAAATTCAGCGCGTTGACGTTTTTCGTATACGCTTCCCGTCCTCCCTGGAACATGCCGCAATCGACAAGAAAGCGGCGCGATCCCGCCTCCACCAGTGAACACGAGCCGGTTACTTCGCCCGCAGCCCCAAGAAAACCAATGCGCATAGACGGCCTCCCCCGGAAAGTCGCCCGCCGTGGAAAAAATCCGGTTTTGTCGCCGGAGTCCGGAACATTCGTCCCGCGCGGGCGAAACGCCGTATATTCTAACCGTTTGAAGCGCGTCGCGGATTCTGCGTTTGTCAATATCCGCATAAGCGCTAAAATAGAAAGAGCCGTCAAATGGAGGTTGTCATGACAAAAAAGTTTCTTGCCATCCTGTTAGCGCTTCTTTTTCTCATGGGCGATATCTCGCTGGCGGAAGGTGTTTACGTCATTCAGGGGCCGGGCGGCCCCACGTTTTCGAATGTCCCTCAGCCGGGCAGCAAGGAAGTCGACCTGCGTCCACTGACGGTTATTCAATCCACGAAGCCTGAGGACAGCGTTCCCGCGCGCGCCGCGCCAGCAAGGGAATACGCCAGGGAACCGGGCGGCCGGCCGGCGGCCGGTTCGCGGAACGCCCCGTGGGAATCGGTTTACCAGAATTTTTCCGTGACATGGCCGCAGGACAGCGGCAGTGTCATCATCAATCCCGGCACATTCGACGTGCGTCTTGCCATCGATCCGGCGCTTCGAATCGAAGAGGGGCATGCTTTTTCCGTGAGCATCAATGGTGAGCCTGTCAGGGAACGGTTTACGGCAACGGAGTTTATGATTCCACCGGAGTTTTTTGGCGATTCTTTGCCGGTCAACCAGTTCGCTTCGCTTCAAGCGAGCATTGTCGACAGGGATGGAATCGTCGTGAAAAAAGCAGAACCTGTCCGTTTCTTTATGCGTTTCACAACCGTCCTGCAGAATCCGAACCTGTCGCCAAATCCGGGCTATCCGTATCCTGTCCGGCCGATAACGCCAGCGCGTCCCGGGCATCGTCCGGAACACAGGGAATCTCCGGGGCATTCGGAAAGTCCTGGAAAGCGTCCGCCCCCATCTTCGAGCACGGAAACGCTTCCGGGAGGACGGGTTTATTTGCATGGCGGCAGAAAATAAAAAGAAAAAAAAGACGGAAACAGTTGATTCTTTGAGGGAGTTCTTCGCTCCGGTGCTTGAAGCCTACGAGAACAGGTTTTTCCCGAAAAAGAAGCCGGGTGAAGGCCCATGAAAAAGTGATTATATGGAAGTTATACACCATACCGCCTGAATTGATTTTGAATATTTTAAATAAAAATTATGGAATACAATGAGGTATTCATGGAGGAATAAAATAAAAAAGAACAAGATGTGTATGATTTTATACTTGTTTATTTCCTTGGCAAGTATGTCTTGTTCTTTATATACAGATCCTCCAATGCCATTTAATAAAATTATATGTAATTCATGGGATATAACCTTTGATGAACAAAGGTATAATATGGCAATATGGCTTTTTAGAGAAAATTGGTTTAATGGAAAAAATAAAGAAATAATACTGAATGAATTGTTTGAAAATAAAAAACAAACCATATGGAACGCTTTTATAATGAAACCGATGATGAAAATATACTATTATTTTATTTAAGATATTCAAACGAATTTATGGAAAGACGGGGTATAGATTTTTATTTTAAGCCAGTAGCGTATTTAAAAATATATTTTAATAAAAATAATCAAACAATTGGGGCGGAATTACTTAAGAGGAACAGACGAATGAATGTAAAAGAATATAAAATAACAAGATATTGGAAAATAAAATAATGCAGTACGGCGTATAACAGGTCTGTTTACGCTGCGCCTGCAGTAACGGGCTTGGCCTTCATTCGGCCAGGTCAGTTGCTTCGCTCCTTCCAACGCTTCATTCCGGCACATTTTGCCAGCCCTGGTTTTGCTGCGTAAAGTCCAGGGCTGGCAAAACCTCGTAAATAGCCGGAAGGTTTGTGCGGGGCCTTTTGATGTGTATGCTTGTTTTTGCATCGTTTCCTCTTCTTATGTCTTTTGGCATTTTGAGTGACGCCCTTTGGCCCATGAGAACGATCCCGCCGGATCGCATAGAAAAGAGTAGATTTCTCGTCGTTACACGCGATGTTTCCACCGGCGTTTTGCGTGAGAAGATGTATGACATACGACGATATAAAGCGGCTCAGGGAAGGCAAGGAATCGTTTGACGCTCCGGAGACGGAGGAATATAAAAAAGTCATCATGGAACGCCACGACGGGTGCGATGAAATATACGATTACTCAATGAACGAAGACTACGAATTCCGCTACAAGGCGCGGCGACAGAAGGACGGGACGCTGGAAGTCCACCACAGGCGTGACTCCACCGCTATACGGTCAAGGACGGGAAGGTGATTCGGCTCCCGACGAAATGGCTGGGAACAGGGTTTTATCATGGCGCGGCGACATACCTGATTTTCTGGTTCGTTGTGTTCTTTGCGCACAAGCAATGGAAAAGGCGCCGGGAAGCCTTGGAAGATAACGCAAAACTCGGGGCGATGCCGCCTGTAAATGCGCAGTGAATCATCAACGGCATCTATTTCCGTTCGTGCTGGTTTTGCCGGAACACATTGACAACGCTTATCTCCGTTCGTGCTGAGCGTGTCGAAGTATGAACGGACGCGCCAGGTCGTAAATACTCTTTTCCAGTCCTGATTCTTTCTTTAAGTAGAGTTTTTCAATCCTTACCCTTCGACAACGCCTATCTCCGTTCGTGCTGAGCCTGTCGAAGTATGAACGGACGCTCCAGCCTTTCCAGTCCTTACCCTTCGACAGGCTTCCTTCGACAAGCTCAAGACAGGCAGGGCGAACGGACTGGAAAGGCACTCTCCGACAGACTTCCCTCGACAAGCTCAGGACGGCGCAAGGCGAACGGATTGAAAAACATGGCTTCTTTCGACAGGAGGCAGGTCGAACAGACCGGAAAGCCCCCCAAAACCTCTCGCCATCAGCCAATCCATCAAATTATTCTGGAATCATCCCTCTAAAACCCGCTTTATCCCTAAATTCATTGAATTATTTTATCTATAAAAGTGCTATATAAAGCCAGTTTTATTTTCCTTTCTAACGGTTTTAAAGCATTTTATTAAAAAAAACGGAAATATGCGTTGAAAACGCGTTATTTATCAGGCCGATTGATCCGCGGCCATAGAGCCTCTTGTGCCGGGAAACTGATTCAGCTCTGGTCCGGTTCTGCTTTTTTCTATCTCACTCTTTCTCGAACAGCGCGACCGATTCGACATGCGATGTGTGCGGAAACATGTTGACGACACCTGCGCCGCGCAGGTAGTAGCCTTTTTGTGAGATGAGGATGCCTGCGTCGCGCGCGAGCGTCGCCGGATTGCATGAAACGTAAACGATCCGGCGCGGGCTACTGTCGCCGATGGACTTGACGAGTTCGACCGCGCCTTCGCGCGGCGGGTCGATCAGCATCTTGTCAAAATGCCCCAGCGCGCGCAGTGATTCGGATGTCATTTCAAAAAGATTGGCGGCCATGTATTCAACATGGTTTTCAAGGCCGTTGTGCGCCGCGTTTTCCGAGGCACGGCGAACAAGTTCGCCGTTTCCCTCAATACCGACGACCGCTGCTCCGCTCCGGGCGACAGGCAGGCTGAAGTTGCCCAGTCCGCAGAACATGTCGGCGATCCGTTCTCCGCGCTTCGGGGCGAGAAGGCTGATCGCGCGGCGGACAAGCACACGGTTGATGGCGGGGTTGACCTGGGTGAATTCGGTCGGCGAAAAACGGTGCTCTATTCTAAAATCCGGCAAGCGGTAATAAAGCTCCGGCCCGTCAAGCGGATGGAAACGAAAAGCCGACGCGGGACCTTTCGGCTGGAGATAAAAAACGATGCCGTGATGGTCGGCGAAACGGCGCAGCAGGTCTTCATCCTGACGGGTTGGCGGTTCGAGAACGCGAAGAACGAGAGCCGTCATGGCCTCACCGTCGGCGACCTCAATCTGCGGCATCGCCGCGCTGATCGAGAGGGCGGATACGAGTTCGCGGAGGGGCAGGAGCAGCCCGGAAATGTGGGGTGGAAGATTCGGGCATTCGCGCATGTCGGCGATATAGCTGCTTTTTCGCTCATGAAAACCGATCAGCATGCCGCCTTTCTTTGGAACGAGCCGCGCCGAAAGGCGCGCGCGCGCGCGATAAGCCTCCGGCGTTCCGTGGATAGGCGCGTAAAGTTCTTCCGGTTTCAGTCGCGCGATGTGCCATAGATTCGATTCGAGGAGATTTTGCTTGGCAGCGACCTGCGCGGCCGGAGCGAAATGCCGCATGCTGCATCCACCGCACAGGCCAAAATGAGGACATCCGGGCGTTATGCGGAAAGGCGAAGCGCACAGGATGCGGTCGATTCGAGCGATTTCGTAGGAAGGTTTTTTGCGGAAACTCGTATACTCGACGCGTTCGCCGGGCAGCGCACCTTCGACGAAGACCGTTTTTCCTTCGAGGCGCGTTATTCCCCGCGCTTCGTGATCGAGAGATTCAATGGTTCCGGTAGGCATGGCGCATTCTTGAAAAAGCGTGAATCTACCATTCGCGGTGTGTTCTGTGTGTCATGACGAAATTGTTCGTAGCGTCGACGGATTGCCTTCCTCCTTTTCGTGGAGATTTTTGAAAAACGGAGGATTATTCCAGAATCGTTCCTATGAATTGCCTGGAATTTCTAACTATCGATGATAATTTCTATATAAAAATGGGGGCTGTACTAGATTAGGGGTTTAAATGTCACACCAAGAGCGTAAAAGATGTAATTGCCGTGTTGGTGTGCCGTAATTGAATCGGAATTCGCATTCTTTCAAAAAGAGGGGAAATGAAGCCCGATC
>JAITGN010000094.1 GCA_031280565.1 Accumulibacter sp.
TCGCGCCGTCACTTCCAGAACAAAATACTCAAGCAACTTTCGCTGGATACTTTTCTTTAATTTACAGTGAGTTATCGCCATGTTCTAGATTAACATCATCGCTAATCTAGTACAGCTCCTTTTTTATTCTATGTGCGTCTGGAAAGACACTTCCAGGTTGGCGCAATGGCGCTTTACTCAAAGGGATGATGCCGCAAGAGCGTTTCCATCCGCTCGGGTCCTGTCGATATGATATCGATGGGGGCCTGGCACAGGTCTTCGATGCGTTTCAGGTAATTCAGCGCCGCCGCCGGCAAGTCTGTCTCGACGATTATACCTTTCGTCGATTCCCGCCAGCCCGGCAGGGTCTCGAAAACCGGTTCGCATTCCGCGACTTCTTCCGCGCCAACCGGCAAAAAATCGAGTGTCTTTCCCTTGAAACGGTAATTCGTGCAGATTTTCAGCTCATCCAGACCATCAAGCACATCCAGCTTGGTCACGCAAAGCCCTGTAATGCCGTTGATTTGAATGGAACGTCTGAGCGCGGGCGCATCGAACCAGCCGCAACGGCGCTTGCGTTTGGTAACAACGCCGAATTCACGTCCTTTCCGCGACATCTGGTATCCCGGCTGCCCCTCCGTTTCAATATCCAGCTCGCTTGGAAAGGGGCCTCCGCCGACGCGCGTGCAATATGCCTTGACAATACCGAGAACGTAATGCAGACTTCCCGGTCCGACGCCTGACCCCACCGCCGCTTGCCCGGCAACGCAATTCGAGGAAGTAACGCAGGGATAGGTTCCGTGATCAATGTCGAGCAGCGTGCCTTGCGCGCCTTCGAAAAGGAGGTTTCCCCCCGATGCGTTGATTGAACGAAGTTCCTCTGAAACATCAATGACCAGCGGTTTTATCGGCTCTGCGTCAGCCAGCGCCTGCGCCAGCACTTTTTCATAGTCGACCGCGCTCGCGCCAAGATAGCGCGTCAGGACAAAATTGTGATAATCAAGGTTCTCCTTGAGTTTTCTCGCCAGTATCTCTGGATAAAAGAGATCGTAAACATGGATAGCGCGGCGGGCAACTTTATCTTCGTAAGCCGGTCCTATCCCTTTGCCCGTTGTCCCAATCCGGCAATCAGGCGACCGCGCCGCCTCGCGCGCGCGGTCGAGTTCAGCATGATAAGGCAATATGACCGGACAGGCCGGACTGATTCCAAGACGCGAACGTACTTCGATTCCATCCGACTCCAGTCCGGAAATTTCTTCCAGCAGATGGTGAATATCCAGCACAACGCCGTTGCCAATGTAACAGGAAACCCCCTGATGGACGATTCCGGCGGGAACCAGATTGAGCTGATAAACTTTCTCTCCCACCACAAGGGTATGTCCCGCATTGTGCCCGCCCTGAAAACGCACAACGCCTTTGGCATAGCCGGTCAACCAGTCGACGATTTTTCCTTTCCCTTCGTCACCCCATTGGGAACCAACCACAACGACATTTTTTGCCATATCAATCCCCGTTCAACGCTTTTACAAGCCACTGTCCATTATCTTCGACAAGACGGCGGTCGCACAACGGCCCCTCGGAAACCATCTGTCCGGGAAGAAGCTCGACCACGGTCTCTCCCTGTTTTCGCAATCGATCAATCTCTTTTGATAATACGGAATCATCCGCCGGCCAGGGCGCGAGAATCGCGTTCGCGCGCTCCGCGCAGGGCGCAATCCGGGCAATCGCCCGCAAATCCATCGAAAAACCTGTCGCGGGCCGCGGCCGCCCGAAAATCTTTCCAGCGCCATCGTAACGTCCTCCTCGCGCGATCGCGCTTGCCACGCTTTCTGGATAGGCGGAAAAAACAATGCCATTATGATAGTGATATCCCGTCAGATCGGCCAGATCGAACGAGAGCGGAAGATCGGACAGCGTCGAGCGCAAACGGCGCAGGCTTGAGAGAGCCGAAGCGATTTCGGGAATCCGTGGCAGTTCGCGCTCGGCGGAATCCAGCAGGGCTGCTCCTCCATACAGTTCTGGAAGGCGCATGAGCGCGGAACGACAGGGTTCCCGGACCGCCGCGCAGCATGAGCGTATGCCAGGAGTATCTTTGTCGTGTAAACACCGGAGCAGCTCTTTTTCGGCTTCCGCGTCGATTCCAGCCTCGCGCGCCAACGCGCGGAAAATTCCAACATGGCTGATGTCAATGCAGGAAATCCGGACGCCGATCGTCTCGAAAACGGCAGCCAGCAAACGGACGATCTCGATATCCGCTTCGAGTCCAGCATAACCGTAAAGTTCGGCACCCAGTTGAACCAGCTCGCGGCTGGACATCTGTGACTCCGGCAAGGCATGAAGAACACTGCCGCAATAGCACAGGCGCGTCACGCCCTGACGGTTCAGCAAATGAGCATCGATACGCGCCGTCTGCGGCGTCGTGTCGGCGCGTATTCCCATCGTCCGCCCGGAAAGTTGATCGACAAGCTTGAACGTTCGAAGACGGAGAAGCGACCCTGGCCCTGTCAGCAGTGAATCGATATATTCGAGCAACGGCGGCATGACCTGCTCATAACCATGTGTCCGGAACAGATCAAGCATCGCGCGTCTCAGGCGTTCCATTCGCGCTGTTTCCTGCGGAAGCGCGTCAGCGACATATTCGGGAAGCAGCCAGTTCATCGGAATGCCATCAGCAGAATCGCTCCGAGCAGTATCGAGGCCAGCCCGACGAAACGTATTTGCCCGTCCGTCATCGCTGTCGCGCGGCGAAAAGTGTCACGCCAGGCTGTGGGCGCGAGAAAGGGAAGTATTCCTTCGAATACGAGCATCAACGCGAAAGCGGGCAGCAAAATTTCAAGCATTTAGAAGTTTGGGACTTTATCGCCAGCGCGCCCAAGACTCCTCATGTATTTGAAGAAATCGGAATTCGGCTCGACAACGATAAGATCCTTTCCGCTCTTGAAAGTATTGCGATATGCCTCAAGGCTCCGGTAAAACGCATAGAATTCCGGATTCTGGTTGAATGCCGAAGCGTAAATCGCCACTGCTTTGGCGTCTCCCTCTCCCATGACTTCCTGGGCCTCGCGATATGCCTCGGCAACGATGATTTCACGCTGCTTGTCCGCATCGGCCTTGATTTTTTCGGCTTCCGCCGCGCCTTCCGAACGCAGTTCATTCGCCACGCGCTTGCGTTCCGCTTCCATACGCTGATAAACGGGAGTGCTGACCTGGGTGGGCAACTCGACCCGTTTTACGCGCACATCGACGATCTGGACGCCTATCTTGCGCGCGTCCTGGTCGGCTTTTGCACGCATCAGTTCCATGATTCTGTCGCGTTCGCCCGAAACGACTTCATGAACGGTACGTTTACCGAATTCTTCGCGCAACCCGGCATTGATTGCCTGGGACAGGCGCACCTGCGCCAGTGCCTCGTCTCCGGCCACCGATATATAAAAAAGTTTCGGGTCGATAATCCGCCATTTGACAAAGGAATCGACAAGAACGTTTTTCTTCTCCGAAGTCATGAAGCGGTCTGGCTCAGGCGTATCAAGCGTAAGAATCCGCTTGTCGAAATAACGCACATTTTGGATCAGCGGCCACTTGACATAGAGGCCCGGCTCGGAAATCACGTCCATGACTTCACCGAGTTGAAATACGATAGCATGCTGCCGCTGATCGACGGTAAATAGCGATGACATTCCAAGCAATGCCAAAGCAAGAACCAAGGCGATAGAGAGCATATTCACTCCAGACTTCATCACCGTCCCCCTCTTTCACGCGAGCGCAATGTGTCGCGCGACCTGTCGCTGAATCTGTCCATCAATCTGTCCGTCGTCTGCAATGGAAGTCCCGCCGAGGCTGGGACATTTTCCTTGTTTTCGGCGTTGCCAGCGAAACCGCCAGCCAGCGGCGAAGAGGCTCCGGCGGCCTGCATGAGCTTGTCGAGCGGCAGATAGAGCAAATTGCCCTGCCCTTTGGCGTCGATCATCACTTTAGGCGTATTGGCATAAATCTGCTGCATGGTTTCAAGGTAGAGACGATTGCGGGTCACCGCCGGCGCTTTGACATACTCTGCATAAATTTGCCTGAAACGGCTCGCATCGCCTTCCGCCGTGGAAATCAGGCGCTGTTTGTAGGCTTCGGCTTCCTGCAAAAGACGCGCGGCCGTTCCGCGCGCTCTCGGAATCACTTCGTTCGCGTATGCCTGGCCTTCGTTTTTCTGCCGCTCGCGATCCTGCCCCGCTTTGACTGCGTCGTCAAACGCCGCCTGCACCTGCTCGGGAGGCTGCGCCCCCTGCAGCATCACTTTCGAGATGGCGATCCCTGTTTTGTAACGATCCAGTATCTGCTGAATGAGATTCTGGGTCTGTATCCCGATCTGTTCGCGTCCTTCGTTCAACACAAAGTCCATCTTGCTTTTCCCGACAATTTCGCGGATAGCCGTCTCGGCCGCCTGCATCACGGCTTTTTCCGGTTCGCGGTTGTTGAACAAATAATCGTCCGGATCTTTCAGAATATATTGAACCGAGAATTGAATATTGATGATGTTTTCATCATCAGTCAGCATCAGCGCTTCCCTGAGCACCTTGTCTTTTTCATTGTTGCGATAGCCGATTTCCAGTGTGCGCACTCTGGATACATTGACGAGTTCATGCGACTGGATCGGGTAAGGCAAACGCCAGCGCAGTCCAGAACCGTTCGTTTCCTTGTATTTTCCAAATTCGAGAACGATGGCGCGCTGCGAGGCGTCGACGATATAGAATCCGCTCAGCAGCCAAAGCGCGCATAAAAGGCCGATCAGCATTCCGATTCCGCCGCCAAGGAATTTCGGACTGAGGCCGGCCGGCGGACGGTCTCCGCCACCAGAGCCTCCGGCTGTTTTATCGAAGATGCCGGAAATACGACGGTTCAGATCGCGCCATAATTCTTCAAGATCAGGCGGTCCCTGGTTTGGACGTTTCCCGCGGCCATTATTACCCCATTGTGGTTCGTTTTGCGACATAAATACACCAAAAACTAAAAGACAGGAAAGAATTCAGAAAATCCCAAGGCCCGGCGCAGACAACTGGCTGCCATGCCGTTTTTCGGACGCGATCTCGGAAAACGCCTCACGTAACAACGGAATCCCTTCTCCAGTTCTGGCGCTTACCCGGACACGGCTGATTCTATCATACTCATCCCGCTCCAAAGCCGGGGGAAGACCACTCAAATCGAGCTTGTTCAAAACGACCAGACACCTGACATCTCCGGCGCCGATTTCGCCAAGAACCTTTTCGACCTCGGTGATTTGGCTTGCGCGCGCCTCGCTGGACGAATCGACCACATGCAGCAACAAATCAGCCTGCGATACAACCTCAAGAGTGGAATGAAAAGCGGCGACGAGCGTGTGCGGCAAATTACGGATGAATCCGACGGTATCGGAAATCACAACATTTCCGGCTTCACCGAGCCAGAGCCTGCGCGATGTCGTATCCAGCGTAGCGAACAGTTGATCCGCCACATAAGCCCCGGCGCGCGTCAACCGGTTAAACAACGTCGATTTTCCCGCATTGGTATACCCCACGAGCGAAATGTTCAGAATATCGTTGCGAGTCCGCGCCTTGCGCTGAACCATCCGCTGGCGCTCAAGGCGCGTCAGCCGTTCCTTGAGCAGCTTGACCCGGTCCGCGAGCAGCCTTCGGTCTGTTTCAAGCTGGGTTTCGCCCGGCCCGCGCAAGCCGATCCCACCCTTCTGCCGTTCCAGGTGCGTCCAGCCCCGAACGAGACGAGTCGACAGATGTTCCAGTTGCGCAAGCTCTACTTGAAGTTTGCCTTCCGCGCTTTGCGCGCGCTGCGCGAAGATATCGAGAATCAGGGTTGTCCTGTCAATAACGCGGCACTGCAACGCTTTTTCAAGATTGCGCTCCTGCGCGGGAGATAATTCGTGATTGAAAATGACCAGACTGGCCTCGTGCGCCGCAACTTCTGCCGCGATTTCTTCGAGTTTGCCTTTGCCCGCGAAGGTCGCCGGATCCGGAAACTGCCTTTTACCCTGGACAACCGAGCAGACAGCGACGCCCGCGGACTCGGACAGCAGGCTGATTTCCTCCACCGCTTCGGGAATATCGTCACGCCCCAGATCCAGCTGGACGATAACGACCCGCTCGCCGTTCTCCGAAATATCAGACATAAGGAAAAACCCTTCCTCTGGAGAAAGGCGGCGCGTCTCTCCGAGTTGGGACGTTGCGTGACAGCGGAAGATCAGTCGTTTTCGTTCACGTTCAACTGAATATTGACCGGACGCGCCGGCACAATCGTCGAAATGGCGTGTTTGTACACCATCTGTGTAATCGTGTTTTTCAAAAGCACGACATACTGATCGAAAGATTCGATTTGTCCCTGCAATTTGATTCCATTGACCAGATATATCGATACCGAGATATGTTCCCGGCGCAACACGTTGAGAAAAGGATCCTGCAAAAGTTGTCCCTTGTTACTCATGGTAAAACTCCATGTTTATTGTTGGTATGGATAACCGGCACTAGAGATTCCACATATTCCAATCCATGCCCTTGCCTGACGGCCGTTCGGAAGAGGTTACGCCTCTTCCAGACAGGATTATCCTCTTAAAGTGGGATATTTCCAACCGAAGTTAGTTTCCGATGAATAAGCGCCCTGTTCAACACATTTCATTTATGGGCGTTTTCGGGGGCGAAACCCGGCATCTTCCCCGGATTTCTTTCTTCTTTTGGCATTTCGTTGCGCCGGTTTGTTCCGGTCGAAAGGATTTTCCGAGGTGACAAATTTGAGACGAACTGGCGTTCCTTTCAGCCGGAAGACATTCCGGAAGACACGCTCAAGATACCGCTCATACGAAAGAGGCACCTTGTCGAGCGCGTTTCCATGAATCACAATGACCGGAGGATTACGCCCGCCCTGGTGAGCATAGCGCAGCTTGGGACGAAAAATACCACCACGCGGCGGCGCCTGGCGGGAAACAGCATCAATCAGCGTTCGCGTCAGTTTCGGTGTTGCCAAGTCGGTGACCGCCGCTTTGTAGGCCGCGTCAACGGAGCGGAATAATCCGGAAAGCCCGCGCTTCTTCAAAGCCGATACATAATGGAAATTGGCGAAATCCAGAAATTTCAACCGGGATTCCATTTCTTCCTTGAACTGTTCACGTGCATAGGCCGTCAGGCCGTCCCACTTATTGACCGCCACAACCATCGCCCGGCCGGATTCCACGATAAAGCCGGCGATATGCGCATCCTGATCGGACAAATCCTGCCGCGCGTCCAGAACGAGAATAACGACATGCGCATCTTCGATAGACTGGAGCGTTTTGATCACGGAAAATTTTTCTATCGTCTCGACGGTTTTTCCTTTCCGGCGCAGCCCCGCGGTGTCGACCAGCGTGTAATGCTTGCCATCCCGCTCAAAGTCGATACAAATGGAATCGCGCGTCGTCCCCGGCTGATCAAACGCGATAACGCGTTCGTCACCGAGCAGCGCGTTGACCATTGTGCTTTTTCCCACATTCGGCCGCCCGACTATGGCTACCTTCAGGACATCATCTTTCTCAGGTTCCTCATCAGCATCGGGATAGGCGTTGAGTATTCGTTCCATCAAATCGCCGACACCGTCGCCGTGCGACGCCGAAATGGCCTGTGGCTCTCCAAGACCCAGTTCATGAAAATCCGAAACGGCGATGCTGCGATCCATGCCTTCGGACTTGTTTACGACGACGAACGCGGGACGGCCCGCTCTGCGCAGCCTGTCGGCGATTTCCTTATCCTGCGCTGTCAGCCCAAGCCGTCCATCGACAAGGAAAACGACGGCATCCGCCTCGACAATCGCCTGTTCGGTCTGTTGGGCCATTCTGTAGAGGATTCCATCCTTGACAAGCGGCTCGAATCCCCCGGTGTCAATGACCAGATAGGGTTGATCGCCCAATTTTCCATGACCGTAATGCCTGTCCCGCGTCAGTCCAGGAAAATCCGCGACCAGCGCGTCACGCGTTTTTGTCAGACGGTTGAAAAGAGTCGATTTTCCAACGTTCGGACGGCCAATAAGCGCGATAGCTGGCTTCATTCCAGATCGACGGCGAAAATCCCGCCACCGGACGTTTGCAAAAGAACCCGATCACCCAATACCTGCAAGGGCGCGATGACAGGACTGCCGTCGGTCGATACGCGCGCGGCAAACGAACCGCTCTCCCTGTCGATGAAATGAAGCATGCCCTGAACATCGGCGGCGACGACATAACGCCGAAAAACCAAAGGCGCGGTCAAGCGCCGAAGCGTCAATTTATCCTGTTTCCAGAGACTGGAGCCGCTTTCCAGACTGAGCGCATGAACAGCGCCCTTTTCATCCGTAACGTACAACGATACGCCATCCGCCGAAACACCGGACGAACTCGATATATTTCTGGCCCAGAGCAGGCTGCCTTTCATTAAATCGAAACAACTGATCCGGCCCTGATAGGCCACTGCGCAAACCATGTGTTTGAAAATGACTGGCGGGCTGGTGATATCGGAGGCCCTTTCAAGCTCAGTCGCGCCTTTCGGCTGCGAGACTGTCCCCTCCCAGACCATCGCGCCATTTTCCAAATCGACCGCCACCAGCTTTCCTCCAGGGAAACCTGCGAATACGAACTGATGGTCAATCAGCGGCGCCGCCGTTGTCCGCACCGAAAGCGCGGGCATCGGGCGCTGGAATATCCACCGCCGCGTCCCATCAAGAGCGTCGTAAGCGATAAGCCGGTTATCCGCGCTCCGGACAACGACAAACCCGCTGCCCAATACCGGCGGAGAGAGAATCTCGCTGACTGTCTGGGCCTTCCACAGCAATTTCCCGTCACTGGCGGAAAAAGCGAGAAGCTCTCCGGACGAGGCGCCAACGACCACCCTGTCCCGGTCCGCGCCGACCCCACCGGAAAGCAGCTGCCCCGCGTTTATTTCCCATACCTGCCGGCCATCGTCGATCCGAATCAGAGTCCCGTTCCGTCCGGCCGCGTAGACAGTCGAATCAACGATGGCGGGCATAAAGGAATAAATGCCGCTTTTTCCGACGCTTTCACGCCAGGCGACACGCGCCTGCGCGCCTGGCTGGATCGGTTGAAGCTCGGCCATTTTGGGCCCAGCGCCCTTAAATGAGCAGCCGGAGAAGACCGCGGCCGACAAAAGCAGAATGCACAGCGCTCGCCGCGTCATCGCGCGCCTCCCAAAGCATCCAGTTTTTGTTGGATGGTTTCCCGATATATTTCATCGGCCCGCGCCTGCCAGTTCTGTGCCAAATCCAGTCCCGCGAGCGGCGTTCGCGTCTCGCCAAGCCGCGTCAGCGCCAATCGGTAAGCATCCCTGGCTTCTTCTGTTTTTCCCTGTATCTTCAAAATATCGCCGCGCGTATCCAGAAAGCGCGCTTCAAAAACCGGGGCGACTTTTCCGTCAAGCCGTTTAAGCGCATCGTCATACGATTTTTCGTCAATCAAAATAGCGGCCAGACGTAAACGCGCAAAATCGCGCAAATCGTCCTTGTCATTATCGGCGATCCACTGCAACTGGGCTTTCGCCGTTTTCACGTCTCCCGCTTCGACAAAGGATTTTGCCGCCAGCAATGCTCCAAGAGAGGCATAGGACGATCCGTCGAATTTTTCAAGAAGCTCGCCGCTCATCGCCTTGACGCGAGCGCTGTCTTTTTTCTGGATAGCATCCTGCAAATGGTAATAAACCATTGACGCCTGGGCCGCCTGACGGCGTTGATACCAGTTCCAGCCCTGCCAGGCAATGACGACCGAAAAAATGGCAATCAAAATATTAAGCAGCAGGTTCCCATACTGTCCCCACCAGCTTTTCAGTTCGTCTATTTTCTCCTGCTCTTCAAGATCATACGCTGCCATTCAAGTTATCCTCATCCAGAAAAGATTTCACGATTTCATCGACGATGCTGTCGATCGGAAGGCGTTTTTGCGGGCCATGGATATCATCGCGCAGATATTTGAGCGTTGCCTCTCCGTCGCGTGCCTCGTCATCTCCAATAATGACCGCATACGCCGCGCCCGATGCGTCCGCTTTTTTCATCTGCGACTTGAAATTTCCACCGCCGCAGTTGAAAAGCACCGAAACGCCCTGATCGCGCAGCCCCTCGGCGATTCCAGGAGCCAGCCGTGCCGCGGCATCTCCCTGATAAACAAGATAGACATCGATACCCTGCGCGGCGGGTATTCCATCCGCTTCCCGAATGAGGGCGGCCAAACGCTCGACTCCCATGGCAAAACCGCATGCGGGCGTCGCTTTTCCTCCCAGCTGTCCGACGAGTCCGTCATAACGGCCTCCGGCGCAAACCGTGCCTTGAGCGCCAAGCCGGTCGGTCACCCACTCAAAAACCGTCAGATTATAGTAATCCAGGCCACGCACAAGGCGTGGATTTATTGTATAGGGAATTCCGGCATCGCGCAGAATTTGCTGAAGCCCCTCAAAATGTGCCGCCGAGTCCGCGCCGAGATACTCTGTAAGGCGCGGAGCCGCCAAAATTACCTCTCTCATCGCCGGGTTCTTGCTGTCGAGTATCCGAAGCGGATTCGCGTAGAGACGGCGTTTGGCCTCTTCGTCCAGAGTATCCGCATATTTTTCGAAATGGGCGACGAGTTCGGCACGATACCGTGCGCGTTCTTCAGGCTGGCCAAGTGAATTGATTTGCAGTTCCATGCCACCCAGTCCGAGGTCGGCCCATAAACGCGCACTCATCAAAATCTGTTCCGCGTCGATATCCGGGCCAACGAAGCCAAACGATTCGACGCCAATCTGGTTGAACTGACGATAACGCCCCTGTTGCGGTCTCTCGTGGCGAAACATCGGCCCCATGTAATAGAGACGCTGCGGCCGCTGCGCGGCCAGATTATGCTGAATAACGGCGCGCGCGCATCCCGCCGTGCCTTCCGGCCGCAAAGTCAGTTTTTCTCCGTTGAGAGAATCTTCAAAGGAATACATTTCCTTTTCAACGATATCCGTCACTTCTCCGATAGCGCGTTTGAACAGGGGTGTCAGCTCAACGATGGGTAAACGGATCGGCCGGTAACCGTAACTCTTCAGGCAGGATCGCGCGGTTTCTTCGAACGTTTCCCAAAATTCAGCCTCATCGGGAAGAATATCATTCATTCCGCGCACAGATTGCAATGTCCGTTTCATGATCCGGTCGTGTTTTTCCGTTGATAGGTACGCGCGACATAGCGATCTATGATCGCCGTAAATTCCTTGATGATATTTTCGCCACGCAATGTCGTTGTCTTGACGCCGTCTTCGAAAACCGGCGCCAGCGGCGTTTCCCCGTTCCCCGGTAAACTGATCCCGACATTCGCGTGCCTGCTTTCGCCCGGCCCATTCACGACGCATCCCATGACCGCCAGTTTCATATCCTCAACGCCTTCATACTCCCTGCGCCAATCCGGCGCGCGCGCGCGCGCATGATCCCGGACGGCCTGCGCCAGCTCCTGAAAAAAAACACCATGTGTCCTTCCACAGCCCGGGCATGATGTCACCATCGGCATGAACCCGCGCACTCCCATCGTTTGCAGTATTTCCTGCGCAACGAACACTTCCTGGACGCGCGATTCTCCCCGCTCCGGAGTCAATGAAACGCGGATTGTATCCCCGATTCCCTCCTGCAGAAGAACAGCCATAGCCGCCGTCGAAGCGACAATTCCCTTTGACCCCATTCCGGCTTCAGTCAGGCCAAGATGCAAAGGATAGTCCGAAGAGCGGGAGAGTTCATGATAAATCGCGATCAAGTCCTGCACGTCCGAAACCTTGCAGGACAGAACAATTCTGTCGCCAGGCAGACCGAGTTCTTCGGCACGCGCCGCCGATTCGAGCGCCGAAGCGACGATGGCTTCCCGCATGACGCCATTTGCATCCAGCGGTTCCGGACGCCCGAGATTTCTATCCATGACGCGCGCCAGCAGATCCCGGTCAAGGCTTCCCCAATTGACACCGATACGGACAGGTTTGTCATTCCGGCAGGCGATGTCGATCATCTGCGCAAACTGTTCGTCGCGCTTTTGTCCATGGCCGATATTTCCGGGATTGATGCGGTACTTCGCCAACATTCCGGCGCATGCGGGATAATCGGCCAGCAGGCGGTGGCCGTTGTAATGAAAATCGCCGACCAGAGGAATCTGAACGCCCAATTGATCGAGTTTTTCGCAAATCGCGGGAATGGCCGCCGCGGCTTCCGGCGTATTGACCGTCAAACGAACCATCTCCGAACCGGCGCGCGCGAGTTCCATACACTGCGCCACGGTTTTCGGGATATCCGCCGTATCCGTATTGGTCATCGACTGAACGACAACCGGACTGCCGCCCCCAAGCGCAAGCCGGCCGATCTTCACCTGGCGCGTCGGCTTGCGTCGCGCAGGCCGCCCCGTGGAACCTTCAATCAACCGCAAACCTCATTGCTGAACGACAACGCGCGCCACATTCATGGCGCTGCGCTTCGAAGAAAGATCAATCGCCTTGCCATTGTAATATGCCCTGACATTGGAGGCATTTCCGACAATCAGCGAAAAAGGCGGCTGAATCTGGATTTTATGCTGGGTTTTCTCTTGGTTCATTTGTGAAAAGACGACCCTGTCATTACGATTGCGCACTTCCACCCATGCCCCCTCAAGGAAATTAAATATCAGGCCATCGCCGGAAATGTTGGGCGGGGCCTCACGCTCCGGGGCCGGAAGGCCGCCCTCTGCTTTTCCTTCCCCACCGGCCAATTCGACCGGCGGCGGCACGGCGGCCTCAGGAGTCTCTTTTGGCGGCGTAGAGACGGGGGGAGAAAGAGGCGCGGAAGGCGTGGCGGACTCCGGCAACGGCGCTTTCAGCGTCGCCAACTCCTGGAGAGAAACCGGATTCGGAACCGCCGGCGCGATCGGGGCCGAAGAAACGTTTTTTTTCCGGCTTTCTCCGTCAATCGGCAGCGAAGAAACGGGATTTCTCCGGCTTTCTCTGCCAGACGGCGGCACGTCTTTTACAGAAGTAGTCGAAGGAAGGGATGGCGGCGTTTCGCTCTTCGTTACTACCGTTTTCGGGGCTATCGATTCCGGCGCGGACATGGTGGAAACTGCCTTCGCCGAAAGCGCCGCCGCCGGTTTCCGGTTTTCGGTATCGGGCGCGCCAACTTTCCCGGCCTGCCCCGGAGAAACCACGGGCAATGCATTTGCTTTTAAACCCGTCGTTTTCGGATCGACCGTATCGGAGATAACCGTTGCCGAAAGCGAGAGCGTTTTCCGGCTTTCCGCGCCGGGCGCGCTACTCTTCACCTCATGAGGCAAGAGGGAGCGCAGGGAAGAAAGTGCCGATTGCCATACCGAATCAGGCAAAAGAAAATAGACCAGAATCGACGACAGCAATACACCCACACTCATAAAAACATACAGATAATCGCGAAGACTGAGCGTTTTGTCCGAAGAAACGCTGATATTCATATCCGCCGGAACATCGAGATCACAGCCCTCACAAACATGGGAAGCGTCCAGCATGCTCATCAGCGCTGACGGTTCCAAACCAAGCAAACGCGCATAATTCCGCACAAAGCCCCGGATAATGGTATTGCCCGGAAGATGCCGCCAGTCGTCCGCCTCAAGCGCTTCCACCTGGCTTACGCTCAGTTTCAGCGTTTTCGCGACATCGCCGATGGTCAGATCCCGGGCTTCACGGGCGGTCCGAAGCTCCGAGCCTACGCTCGGAAAAGCAAACGGCGGAGAGGTTTCTTCTTCGCGATCAAACAGGCCGCTTTCGATAACCGCGTCAAACGATTCGCCCGTAAAATCGTCCTCGTCGTTCATTCGAAATTACCTTTAAGAAGATCCCTGTATTCGGGCGAGTCCGGGAATCTGCGTTTCAACTGCGCCGACAGACTGGCTTCCGAAACGGTATTGCCAAGACGGCGCTCGACACGCAGCGCCAGCCACAACACCTCCACGTCGAGTTCGTTGACCTGGCGCTGGATGCGGCTCAGGTACTCCCTTGAGGCGTCGTAATTCTTGCGTTTGTAGCCGATCAGGGCCAGTTGGAAAAGCGCGCGCGGATTATTCGGAGAAATGCGCAAACTCCGTTCAATCGCCTCTTCCGCCGCGTTCAGCTCATTCACCCGCGCCAAACACATTCCGATATTCAAAAACGCGATTTCGGGAGTTTTGTAAAGAACGTTCTTATGAGCATTTTCAAAATACGGAATGGATTCCTTTTCCTTGCCCGTCTGACAAAGATACCAGCCGTAATTGTTATTGATATCCGGATCCCTTGGCGCCAAACGAATCGCCTGCTGCAAATCCTTTTCGGCCGATTCGAACTCCTTGAGGCGATAGAGCGCCAGAGCGCGCATGCTGTAAGCGGGCGCGTAATCAGGGTTGAACGCGATGGCCAGCGTGAGTTCCTCAAGCGCGAAGATCAACTCGCCGTCCTCAAAATAAAGCGCCGCAAGGTCGGTATGCGCCTTGGCGCGGGTCAAGGGGTCTTTTGGCTCCAGCGGCACAAACACTTCGGGCGAAAATGATCCCTGCCGCAATGAATCCGAGCGTTGCGCGCAGGCCGGAGAGAGCGTCAACGATGCCAGAACACAGAAAAGGAAAAAACCGGAAAATAGTTTCATTTCACACCACTTGAACATTGAGAATTTCATTTTTCACGCGCCGGCTCCGCACCTGTCCCGCCAGCTGGCCGCATGCCGCGCCGATATCGTCTCCCCGAACCTTGCGTATCGTCGCCACAATCCCCGCCTTCATGAGGATTTCCGCAAAACGTTGAATCCGCCACACCGGAGAGCGTCCGAACGGCGCGCCGGGAAAAGGGTTGAACGGGATCAGGTTGAATTTGCACGGAAGATCGCTCACCAGGGCCAGCAGTTCGCGCGCGCGCATTTCCGAATCATTGATTCCATCCAGCATGACATATTCAAACGTCACAAAATCGCGCGGCGCGCGGTCAAGGTAACGCATGCACGCCTTCATCAGGGAATCCAGAGGATACTTCCGGTTGATGGGCATCAGCGCATCGCGCAAGGCATCGTTGGGCGCGTGCAACGAAACAGCCAGCGCGACCGGACATTCTTCGCGCAGACGATCAATCGCCGGAACCAGTCCGGAAGTCGAAACAGTCACGCGACGCCGCGACAAGCCATACGCATTGTCATCGAGCATCAGGCGAATCGCCGTCACCGTATTGTCGAAATTGAGCAAAGGCTCGCCCATACCCATCAGCACCACGTTGCTGACGACCCGGTCGCCCGACGGAGAAGCGCCCAGTATCCGGTTGGCCTGCCACAATTGTCCAATGATTTCGGCCACATCCAGATTCCGGCTGAATCCCTGCCGGCCCGTCGAGCAAAACGCGCAATCCAGCGCACAGCCGGCCTGGGAAGAAACACACAGCGTCCCGCGTCCGGCTTCAGGGATAAAAACCGATTCAATCGCGTTTCCGCCGCCGATGTCGAAGAGAAACTTACGCGTTCCGTCTTCTGAAATCTTGTCCGAAACAAGGCCGGGAGGCCCGACAAACGCCATCGCCTTGAGCCTTTCCCGAAGACGTTTGGCGATATTCGTCATACTGTCGAAATCCGTCTGTCCAAAGCGGTGAATCCATCGCAACACCTGTTTCGAGCGAAACGGGCTTTCATCCTGCGCCGCGAAAAGAGCGGTCAGGCCATCGGTGTCAAAATCGAGCAAATTGACGAACATGCCGGACAGGGACGGCCGGTTCAGCGTCCGGAATAAATGGACAGTTCCGGGAAAAAAAACGCGATTTCCGTCCGCGCCGTGTCGGGCGCATCAGAGCCATGCACCGCGTTGGCGTCAATCGATTCGGCGAAATCGGCACGAATCGTTCCCGGCTCGGCTTTTTTGGGATCGGTCGCGCCCATCAGTTCCCGGTTCTTCGCAATGGCGTTCTCGCCCTCCAGCACCTGCGCGACCACGGGGCCGGAAGCCATGAAATCAACAAGATCCCTGTAGAAAGGGCGCTCTTTATGAACCGCGTAAAATTCGCCCGCTTCACGCGGCGAAAGCCACAGCATCCTTGCCGCGACGATTTTCAATCCGTTGTTCTCAAAACGCGAATAAATCTGCCCAATCACGTTCTTCGCTACCGCGTCGGGCTTAATGATAGAAAGAGTCTGTTCGATGGCCATCAATCCCCTCCACAAGGGCAAATAAAAATACCGGCGGTCAAAAATCATCGGCACGGATAACAGCAATGCCGCAACGATGATGTCCAAGACCGTTTATTGTATCAAGCGCATCCGCAAGCGGAAACGGGTAAATCTCCGAAAAGGAAGCCTGGAAACAAAAAATGGCACGCCTCGAATACCGCGTTCTCAAGCGATTTTATGCTCATATTAATACAAAACTGCTTGAGAACGTAACTCTATAAAACTTTTTCACGCAACTTATCCCCTTCAAAGAACGGACAAGAAACAAGAATCGTTTGAAAACGTAATAAAAATTATCTCACTTTACATTATTCCACATAAAAATCATACTATATGAAGCAATAGAGCGGTTTCCGAATGCCGTCATAAGAAAAAATGGATGCTGGGGAGCGCGGAAACTCATGAGCCATCGCGTCCCAGCAACCGGGAAACCGCGGCGGAACGCGCCGAATGAATGGCCTCGGCGATTTTTTCCGGCGCGCCGCGCGCGATTTCTCCCGCGTTCACGCTTTGCGCCGCCGCCAGCGCGCGGCGAAACAGATCCCTGTCGGGCGCTGGCTTATTTTCCCAGCCTCGCCTGCCGTGAAAATCGCTGTCGCACGCTTCGATTAGACGTTCGAAGCGTTCCGGACGGCGAAAAGCGTCCGTACTTTCCAGAAGCCGGACAATCGTTCCGGCGCGCAATTCGCGGCCGCGGCGAATGTCACCGTGATAACGCGCGACAAGCAGCGCGAGATCGCGGCAGTCGGACGGCGGGCGCAAACGCGCGCAAACCGCTTTGACCAACGGAACCCCTCGCGCCTCATGTCCCGGATGGCGCGGCAGTTCGGTTTCCGGCGTCAGCGCCTTTCCGAGGTCGTGCAAAAGAACAGAAAAACGCACCGGCAGCGCATGGTTCATTTGAGCAGCATAATCAAGCGCCATCATGACATGCACTCCCGTATCGATTTCCGGATGATAGTCCTGGCGCTGCGGTACGCCAAAAAGCGCGTCGACTTCCGGAATCAGGCGCTTCAACGCCCCGCACTCCCGGAGCACGTCAATCATGCGGGACGGCCGCTCCGTCATCAACCCCCGGGCGAGTTCCTGCCAGACGCGTTCAGCGGCCAAATGATCAGTCTCCCCATTCTCAACCATCCGGCGCATCACTATCCGCGTGTCCGGCGCAATGTGGAATTCAGGGAAACGCGCCGCGAATCGCGCGACACGCAGAATACGAACAGGATCTTCGGCAAACGCGGGACTTACGTGCCGCAAAATCCGCGCTTCGACATCGGCGATGCCGTTAAACGGATCGATCAGTGAACCGTCGTCCGCGCGCGCGATGGCATTGATTGTCAGATCGCGCCGCGCAAGATCTTCTTCGAGCGTAACATCCGGCGCCGTGTAAAAAACGAATCCTTTATATCCGTGACCGGATTTGCGTTCGGTGCGCGCCAGCGCGTATTCTTCCCCCGTTTCCGGATGAATGAACACGGGAAAATTCTTGCCAACCGGTTTGAATCCGCGCGCGAGCATTTCTTCCGGCGTACCTCCCACAACAACATAATCGCGGTCGCTGACCGGCAAACCCAGCAAACTGTCCCGGACCGAGCCTCCCACCGCGTAGATTCGCATGCCATAAACGCCGGAATTCAGGGCAATTCCTCGCCTTTCGGCTCGTTTTCCGGCGGAGGCTGGATAATTCCAAGACGCTGCTTGATCGACCGGCGTTCATTCCCGAAGAGAATCGCGTAATACATCGTATTGCTCATCACTTTCTGGACATAATCGCGCGTTTCATTGAAAGGAATCGTTTCAGCATAAATCGCGCCTTCGAGCGGTTCGGCGGGCTGCCATCTTCTCGCCCGCGACGGGCCGGCGTTATAAGCCGCCGAGGCCAGCACCGGATGGTCGCCGAGTCTGTCCAGAATCATGCGCATATAGCTCGTGCCGAGCAGCACATTGGTTTCCGCGTCGTTGATCCGCGCATGCTGATAATCCTTGATCCCGATTTTTCTGGCGACCCAGCGCGCCGTTTTCGGCATCAACTGCATCAGGCCCGACGCGCCGGCTGCCGACTTCGCGTCGGTGACAAAACGGCTTTCCTGACGCATCAGACCGAAAACCCACGCGTCATCAAGCGTCAGTTTTTTTGCCGCGGGGCGAATCTGATCGTCGAAGGGCGCAAGGTAACGCAACGTATAGTTGTGTTCGGCTTCCGTCCTGTTCGCCGCCGCAATGGCGCGGTCGAAAACGCCCCTGTTTCGCGCGAACTCCGCCGCCGCCAGCAATTCACGGTCGCTCATTCCGCGCGCTGCCCAGTTCCATTCGCGGACGCCCTCGAAGCGCAAACCGACACGGATCAGCGCCAGACTCCGCAACAAACCCTGATTCGAAGCGGCACGCGCCATCTCCTCGTTTGTCGGCGCGTTGGCCCTGGGGGGAATGACAATAACGTTTCCGAGTTCTTCGTCTGCCAGATTCCCGTAGAAATCGGGCTTGCCCGCGATTTTCCCAAACAGCGCCCGTGCTTCGGCAATATTTCCTTCCGCGTGAAAAGCGCGGCCGAGCCAGTAAATCCAGGCGCGCCGTTCCGCCAGATCCTTTGGCATTTTCAGGATAATGCCGCGAAGCAGCGGCCAATCCCGCTCGCGCAGCGCGGCGCGCGCTTTCCACTGAAGCAGATGATTGGAAAGCGGCGTTTTTCCCGTTTTTCCAAACCATGCAAGCGCTTCGCGCATATGACGTTGCGCGGCCCAGCCGGCCATCTGGCCCCATATCCATTCTTTCTCGCCCGTCTTGAGTTTCTTCTCGATCCGCTTCAATTGCTCGGCGGCGGCGGGCACATCGTTCCACGCGACGCGGCTGATCGCGAGAATCGCCAGTTCCCGCGACATCCGGTTTTCATGGAAATTCTCCGGAAGTTCCTTTAGCCACGGCAAAGGCTTTTCGGTCACGGCTTTTGCCGTCTTTTCATTGGGCGTCTGGGTTTCCGGAAGATAATTCATGGTGTGACGCGCCGCTTTCATCTTTCGCGCCTCAAACTGACGCCGAATACGCGCCCAAACGTCATCCACCTGAACGCGCTTCTCGACAATCAGGCTTTCGAGCAGCGGAAGACAAGCATCCGGCGGATCGACAAGATCCAGCCATAACGGCATCGTCTCGTCCAGCGCTGCCGCTTTTCCGCGCTGCCGCCTTCCCGCTTGAATCGCGTAGCAGAGCAATTCCTGATCCGGCTGGAGCAACGACGGAAAATCGGCGCTGAATTCCTGCCACCGGTGTCGGCTGCCTAAAAATTTCAGCCAGTCGCTCCGCATTTTTTCAGCGAGAAAGTCCCCCTTGTGGCGCTCAATGAATTGCCTCGCGGCGCCCTGCTCAGCCGCGCCAAAATTTATCTTGATCCGCCAATAATCGATATACACGGAAAGATCGTGCCCGCTCAACGATCGCGCGATTCGCTCGAAACCGGCATGATCGCCCGTATGAACCGCTTGGTGAGCAAGCAGAAAACGCTCGTCGGGAGAAAGCTCCTCCGGAGCAGGTGTGCGCCGCGGAGGGGCGGATTGCGCCTGAAAAACGACAAACAGGCAGATAAACGCGACAACAAAACGCTTCATGGTAAGCTGTAAAGCCATAAATCAAGAGGCGAGCATACCATACATGACCCCTCCTTCGATGCCGGAATCCAATGACAGGGAAGCACGCGCCGAAGCACGCCGCGTCTTGCGCAAACGCCTCATCGAACAGCGGCTTGCCATGTCGCCCGGCCTGCATGCGTCGCTCTCAGGCCGGATAAACGCGAATTTGCAGACGAATTTTCCGGAACTCGCTGAAAAGCGCGTCACCTTCTACTGGCCGATGAAAAATGAACCCGATTTGCGTCCCTTGCTGCGTCAATGGTTCCAGCGCGGACAACCGGGGTTCATGGCACTCCTGCCCGTCGTGGAAGAACGCGGACAACCGCTTGTTTTCAAAACATGGATTCCGGACACGCCCCTGTCCGCCGACGCGCTTGGCCTTCCCGCTCCGGATGAGAACACCGCCACGATAACGCCGGAAGTTCTGCTGATTCCGGTCAATGCCTTTGACAAAGCGGGTTATCGCCTGGGATACGGTGGCGGCTTTTTCGACCGGACATTAGCGCGGCTCGCGCCCTCTTCTCTCTCGATCGGCGTCGGATTCGAACTCTCGCGCGTCGACTCAATCGACCCGAATCCCAACGACATGAGACTCGACGCCGTCGTCACCGAGGCAAATATTTACCGGTTCGGAGGAAGCACCCCATAACGGTTTTCCCCTCCCCGTCCGCGGGAAGCATGTCGAAAAAGTCCATTCGTATTGAACATCAACGGCGCGTATCTCCGTCCGCGCCGAACCTGTCAAAGCACATCAACAACGCCTCTCTCCGTTCGTGCTGAGCCTGTCGAAGCATGAACGGACGCGCCAGGCGTCCAAAGCATAAATAACCTTCCCAATCCGTTCGCCCTGGCTGTCCTGAGCCTGTCGAAGGAAGCCTGTCAAAGCGCATCAACAGCGCCTTTCTCCGTTCGTACTGAGCCTGTCGAAGTATGAACGGACGCGCCAAGGCGTAAACGACCTTTTGCCAAGGCATAAATGACCTGTACCCTTTGATCCGCTGAGGATGAACGAAAAAGAAACACATTTCCACGGATTGAAAAGTCTTCCTTCGAATATACTCAGAAATTAAAAATGGCCTAAGGACGTTATTTTTGATTCGTCACTCTGTTTTTTTCCCTTCGTGGTGAGTGTGTTAAAAAGTCCGTTAGCCTGTCAAAGCGCATCAACAGTGCCTCTCTCCGTTCGTGCTGAGCCTGTCGAAGTATGAACGGACGCGCCAAGGCGTAAACGATCTTCCCAATCCGTTCACCCTGTCTGCTCTGAGCCTGTCGAAGGAAATGTGTCAAAGCGCATCGACAGTGCCTCTCTCCGTTTGTCGAAGTATGAACGGACGCGCCAGGCGTCCAAGGCATAAATGACCTTTTGCCAAGACATAAATGACCTTTCCAATCCCTGGCCTTTGGCATGAACAGACGCGCCCAAAGTCGTGTAATTTCACAAAACTCAAAAAACATTCCTGAATCATCGTGAGGAAAACAAGGCAGCCAGATGATCAATGACGGTATTTACTGTAAAAACATCCCGGATAAAAAAACAGTCCCCACCTCCTCAAAGGAGTGTAAATAACACCCTGACCCCCGTGACGTTTTTAAGGCCCCTTAAAGAATCCGGACACAACCGGCCCTTTTTCCGGCTCTTTTTCTTGCCAAAAAAACGTGACAAACGACTTTAACTTTAGCTGGATAAGGGCTTGTTTTTCATGATAAACACGAAGTTTGGCGAATTCGAGCTGGATAAAAACGTCTTTGAAAGGATTGACATTACTAAAAAACTGAACTATTAATTCTCCATTCGAGTGAATTCAAATTATTTTCCCTTCAGACCTCTCCTGGAGAGTGCAGATGTCCCGTCCTTTTCTTGAACGCCCTGTTCTCAAAAGCGCCGTATCCATCTATTTTCTGCGCATAACTGCATTACTGATTCTGGGGTGTATCCAGTCTGGCATTGCCTGGTCAGCTCCCACCGTCGAACTCACAAATCCCCCCAGCGGGCAAACCTACGTTGCCCCGGCGAGCGTGACCCTGACGGCGACGGCCACCCCTGACGCCGGCACCACGCTGAGCAAGGTCGAGTACTACCGGGGCAGCACCCGGATCGGAAGCGCAACGAGTCCGCCCTATACCGTGACCTGGACGAACGCCGGCGCAGGAACGTACAGTCTCACCGCCAAAGCGACCGGCAGCGACAACAAAACCACGACCAGTTCCCCCCGAAGCATCACCATCACCGCCAACCAGGCCCCGAGCGTTGAACTCAC
>JAITGN010000116.1 GCA_031280565.1 Accumulibacter sp.
ATTGGCAAGGGGATGCAAACCCCTTGCCAATGATGTTAGATCGACAGCGCCTTCCGGGCTGTCGCTAATTTCTTGCTCACCTGCGGGATTTTGCGGTCATTTGAACGAAAAACGCTCTATCTTGCAATGACGCCGTCCGGACACCAGTCAAACTGCCCGGGAATCAAGCGCATTGTACTGACAGGCGGCGCGCAGCAACGGCCACTGGCTTGACCACAGGGCGGCTGGTTCCTGCGTAAAACCGCTTTTGACATAATTTTGCCAGCGTCCGGCGATATAGCACAGCAGAAGATTGGCGAGCGCGGCGAAGTCGGCGTTCCCGGGAAGCCGGCCTTGCGCGGCGGCGACGCGGAGCGATTGGCGGAGCGAGGCTTCGAGCCGGTCGTGTAACTGGTTGATGCGGGTTTGCAAACGTTCTTTTTCATGGACGAGCGCTTCGCCGGTCAGAACTTTTGTCATGCCGCGGTTGCGCTGCGCGAAATTGAGCAGAAGCGAAAGCAGGTTTTCTGTCTGCTGGAGACCGTCGGTTTCCTTCACGGATATCCGGTTGATGACGCCGAAGAGCGTCGTTTCGATGAATTCAATCAGGCCGTCGAACATTTGCGCTTTACTGGCGAAATGGCGGTAAAGCGCTGCTTCGGAACATTCGAGGCGGGCCGCGAGCGCCGCCGTCGTTATTTTTTCACAGCGCGGATCTTCCAGCATTCGCGCGAGCATTTGCAGGATATGAAGTCGTTTTTCACCGGGTTTTGGCATGCTTTCTCCTTGTGTTCCGCCGCGGGCGCGCGGTTATCGCTGGCGTCTTTCCACGGGCGGATGCCCGGCTGAAAAGCCTTTTTGCAAACCGGGATGGAACCGTGAAATCGTGGATGGGTTATGCGCCGGACGCGACGGCAGTTTCACCCGGCGAGGAAAAACGCCCGACAATGTGCTGTCCCATGCTTTTCGCAAGTTCTTCCTCGCCATAGAAAACCGTGCCGAAACCGTCTTCGCGCAGAATTTGCGATTCGTCTTCGCTGTGCGTACGCAAGACGATTTCGATAGACGGGTTGAGCGTTCGTGCTGTGTCAGCCATCTGGCGGATATCGATGGGATTGGGGGTTGCGACGACAAGCATGGCGGCGTTGGCGATATGCGCCTGGATCAGTACCGCCGGATCGGAAGCGTCGCCCGACACCGCGGGAATTCCCTGTTCCCGAAGGTCTTCGACCATTTCGCGGTTTTGCTCGATAATGACATAGGAAATTTGACGGGCAGCCATCTCGCTGGCGATCCGTTTTCCGACACGGCCGTAACCAACCAGAACAACCTGTTTTTCCAGATATTTGCGCTCGGTTTCCGTCGGCAGCTCGGCATAGGGGTCGCCGCGCCCTTCGAGTTTGCGGGCGAGGTCGTAGTGGTCGAGGATCCATTTCTGAAGCGGTTTGACAGCTACGAAAAGCAGCGGATTTAACGCGATTGAGATCAGCGAGCCGGCAAGAATCAGATTCATTCCTTCACGGGTCATGAGGCCGAGCGAAATGCCGAGTCCGCCAAGAATGAACGAAAATTCACCGACCTGCGCGAGGCTGGCGGAAACGATGAGCGCCGTATTGAGCGGGTAACGAAAGAGCAGCACGATGGAAAGCGCCGCGAGCGATTTTCCCACAATGATGATGAAGATGACGGCGATCAGGTGAAAGGGCTGTTCGATCAAAATGGAGGGTTCGAACAGCATGCCGACGGAAACGAAGAACAGCACCGAGAAAGCGTCGCGGAGAGGAAGTGATTCTTCGGCCGCGCGGTGGCTGAACTCGGATTCGCGCATGACCATGCCCGCGAAGAAAGCGCCGAGCGCGAACGAGACGCTGAACAGTTCCGCCGCGCCGTAGGCGATGCCGATGGCAATGGCGATGACGGACAGCGTAAACAATTCGCGCGAGCCTGTCCGCGAAATCTGCAACAACAACCAGGGCAGGGCGCGGCGGCCGACAAGCAGCATCAGGGCAATGAACGCGGCGACCTGCAGAAGCGTTGCCCCGATATTCATCCACAACGGATTGGCGGCGTCCGACGGATCAGGAAGGACGGAAGCGCCGAGCACGCCGGCGAGCGGTGGGAGCAGAACCAGAACGAGCACGGTGGCCAGATCCTCGACGACCAGCCAGCCGACGGCGATGCGTCCGTTCATGGTTTCGAGCACGTTGAGCGTTTCCAGCGCCTTGAGCAGCACGACCGTGCTGGCACAGGAAAGGGAAAGCCCGAAGATCAGGCTGTTGCCGAAAGGCCAGCCCCACAGCAGGGAAATGCACAGACCGAGAAGGGTCGCCAGCGTCATTTGCGCGATCGCGCCAGGGATGGCGATACGTTTGACTGCCAATAGATCTTCAAGCGAAAAATGAAGGCCGACGCCGAACATCAGCAGCATGACGCCGATTTCGGAAAGCTGGGACGCAAGCTGTATGTCGGCGACGAAACCCGGCGTGCCCGGGCCGAGAATGATGCCCGCCAGAAGGTAACCGACCAGCGCCGGAATCTTCAAACGCTCGGCGATAAAACCAAAAATCAGTGCGATGCCGAAAGCTGACGCGATCGTCGTTATCAGAGAAATATTGTGTCCCATTCGATTCCGTTTCTTAAAAACTGTCCGCTCCAAAAGCGGCATTCGCGGCATTCGGCGCGGAGCCGGGAATGCCGGTTTTCAGGCATTTTGCAAAAAATAACACGGGTAAACTGGCGGCAGTTATTATCGTGTATTGAGGGTGGTTCGTCCAGAGTTTCACCGGGTTTTTCAGGTGGCCCGCTTGCCAACGCCCTGTTTCGCACAGTCGGCTGCCCAGAGTCGCGCGTTTCCGCCGACTCACTTCTCTCGCTTCGCGTTTTCATCGCAAAATCAACTCCGGTTTGCTTCCCGGCTTGAAGGCCGGGGGGCAAGCATGGTAATCCGGAGGTAATAGAAGTCCATTTCGTTTTGAGCGGCTTCGCATGAGCGCCTGCCGCTGATTTTTTGCCGACAAACAGATGTTTTCAAGACAATATTCTTGCGGCGAACGGATTGGAAAATATGACTTCTGACAAACTCCCTCCGGTAGCTTCAGGACAGGCAGGATGAACGTGGGCGGAAAAATTCGCCCCTGCTGATCCTGTGTGAACTTCGACAAACATCTATCTCCGTTCGTGCTGAGCTTGTCGAAGTATGAACGGACGCTCCGCCTTTCCAGTCCTCATTCTTTCTCCAAATAGTTTTTCAATCCTTCTCCTTTGACAGCGCCTATCTCCGTTCGTACTGAGCCTGTCGAAGTAGGAACGGACGCTCCAGTCTTTCCAGTCCTGACCCTTCGACAAGTTTCCAACCCTGATTCTTTCTCCAAATAGAGTTTTTCAATCCTTACCCTTCGACAGGCTCAGGGCGAACGGATTGAAAAACAGGTTTCTGACAAACTGAACGGGCGAACGGATTGAAAAACACGACTTCGACAGGCTCAGGATAGGGCAAGCGAATGGCTTGAGGAGAGGGTTTCCGGAAATCCAAAGAGATTGAAAATGGCTTAAGAACGTTATTTTTGATTGGCATGCTTCATCAAGCTCAGGGCAGGCAGGGCGAGCGGCGTTTCAGCGGCTGCCTACTCAGTCCTGTTTTGTCATTTCGCGCAAATCGACGCGCCGGTAGTTTCCCAGTCCGCGCGGCTCGCGGTGCGCGATGACGATGAAGGCCGTATTGGGCAAGGCGTTTCGCAAGAGCGCGTAGATTTCTTTTTCCGCGTCATTGTCCAGGGCGCTCGTCGCCTCGTCCATGAAAACCCAGTCCGGTTTTGCCGCCAGGATTCGCGCAACGATCAGTCTTTGGCGCTCTCCGCAGGAGAGTTTGTAGTCGGTGGCGTTTTCGTCGTGTGCTGGTTCGGGGGAGAGTTTGTGGGCCAGGCCCACGTCGGAGAGCAAGGCATGGATGAGTGCCGTGTCTTCAGGAGGCAACGGATACGTGACTGCCGCCGCCAGGCTGCCGAGAGGCACGTAGGCGCTTTGCGGCAAGAACAGTATTTCCCCGCGTGGACGTTCGATGGCCCCGTCACAATGCCTCCAGATTCCCGATATCGCCTTGACGAGCGTCGATTTTCCGAATCCCGAAGGGCCGTCGATCCAGAGGACTTCACCCGGTCCGATGCCGATGTCCGCGAGATGAATCAGGGTTTGTCCCTGTGGATTGTCGACGCGCAAATCCCGGATGCGCAGATGTCCATCCGTCGACGGCTGGAATGACAGTTTGGGTGGCGATTCCGCGGCC
>JAITGN010000125.1 GCA_031280565.1 Accumulibacter sp.
AGGGGTTTGCATCCCCTTGCCAATGGCTACGGTCGAAACCCCGGCCTTCAGGCCGGGGTTCCAACCTCCGCACCGCCCTGAAGGGCGGGGTTTCAAACCGAAGTTAGTTTTACGATGAACGGACGCTCCGGCGGCTTTTCAAATGCCTTCCTGGTCAGTGATTTGAATGGGTATTCGTTTTTAATCAATCTTGCCTTTCCAATCCTTACCCTTCGACAGGCTCAGGAGGGGGCGAAGCGGTGATTTGAGGGCTTCGACAATTTTCCGCCCGAGAATGGCATAGGTATGGCGCTCTTCAACCAATGCTTGCCCGTGACGCGCAATGGCGTTGGCTCATTCCGGTTCGCGGCGCAAGAGCGCGGGCTTTTATAAAAAGAGCGCCGCTTTAAAGGTCAGGGCGGTTCATGTAGTTCAACAAGCTCACCGCGGAGAGGTTTTACATGTTCTTTTCAATCCGTCTGCCCTGCATTCAGCCAAAGCGCCGCATACTGGAAATTTTACTTGAAATACAATCGGTAAAGCTCCTCAAGCGGGAAATCGTTCAGCGCTCTGCGCTCGAGATGGCGTTCCAGATGCCGGAAATTACGGCGGACATGTCGGCGGCCCAACGCGAAAATCCATCGCTTGAGATCCAGAACGTCAATCAGGCCAAAATTTCCGTCGGGCATTTGCACGATATTGCCGATGTGCAGGGAACGGAAATAGATTCCATGGCCGTGGATTTGGCGGATGAAACCCGCCAGCCGGGGCAGGCTCGCTTTGAGTTTTTCAGGATTCTGTTGTAATAGCGTTTCAAGCGTTGTTCCGGGCAGGGGATGATAAAGACACGCCGAAAGTCCGGCGGATGGATTGATCCAGAAAGTTTTAATGACTTTGGGGCAAGGAATGTTCAGTGCTTCCAGGATTCCGGTATTGCGCGCGAACCGGGCCGCGGGCGGGAACAAACGCGCAAGAAAGGGAAGACGGCGGGTATGAAAGATTTTCAGGTAGACGTCCCCCCCCCCCGCATTTTTCAAGGCGACGACTTTGGGGCCGCGCGTATCCCGTTCAAGCGTCTCGCCGTTCGCCAGCCAGTTTTCCAGTTCCCGCGCTGTTACAATTCGCATCGTATTCTTTCGACCAGATTTTTCGCGGCAAATGACCCATTCTACCCGTCCGTCCAGCTTCAGGGTGTATCTTCGCCTCTTGCGCTATGTTCTGCCGAACTGGGGATTGTTCGCGCTGAGCCTGTGCGGGTATATGCTTTTTGCGGCGACGCAGCCGATGCTTGGTGGAATTCTCAAATATTTCGTCGACAGTCTCGTCGGGCCAGGGGCCGCGCATTTCCAGAACATGCCTTTCGCTTTCCTTTCCCGCTTGCGTTTTCCGGAAGCCGTGCCATTTTTGATCGTTTGCGCTGCGTTTTTGCAGGGCATCGGTTTTTTTCTGGGGAATTATTACCTTGCCAGGGTGTCGCTCTCGCTGATACACGACTTGCGCGTGGCGCTCTTCAACAATCTTCTCACGCTTCCCAATCCTTATTTTGACCGTCACAATTCAGGACATCTGATTTCACGCATCACGTATAACGTCACGATGGTGACCGAGGCGGCGACAGATGCCGTCAAGATAATTATTCGCGAAGGACTGACGGTATTTTGCTTGTTCGCGGCGCTTGTCTACATGAACTGGAAACTGACTTTCGTCATGCTGGCGATTCTCCCCGTCATTGCCCTGATCGTGATGCGAAGCAGTAAAAAATTCAGGAAACAGAGCAGGCAGATTCAGTCGGCAATGGGCGATCTGACCCATGTCGCCTCGGAAACCATTCAAAGTTACCGGGTCGTGCGAAGTTTCGGTGGTGAGGTATATGAACGTGGACGCTTTCTCCACGCGAGCGAAGAGAACACGAAGAAGAACCTGAGAATGACAAAAATGTCCGCAGTGTATACGCCGACGCTCCAGTTGGTCATTTATAGCGGCATGGCCGTTTTATTGTATCTGGTGCTGCTTTTGCGCGGTAATGCCACGATCGGCGATCTGGTCGCTTACATTACCATGGCGGGTCTGTTGCCAAAGCCGATCCGCCAGCTTTCGGAAGTTACCGCGACGATCCAGAGGGGCCTGGCGGGCGCCGAGAGCATTTTCGAGCAGCTTGATCAGGAAGCCGAAAGCGACAACGGCGTCATCGAACGCGAGCGCGTCCAGGGGGTGCTGGAAATAAGACATCTCAGTTTCAGTTACCCGGGCAGCCCTGACAAACAGGTGTTGAACGACATCAGTTTTCGCGTCGAACCTGGACAAATGGCTGCTTTGGTGGGACGCTCCGGCAGCGGGAAATCGACGTTGGCCAGTCTGATTCCACGCTTCTATGCGCACAACAAGGGAGAAATCCTGCTCGACGGCGTGCCTGTGGAAGATTACCGGCTTGGAAATCTGCGTCGGCACATCGCGCTGGTTACGCAACAGGTGAATCTTTTCAACGACACGGTGCGAAACAATATCGCGTATGGCGATTTGGCGAACAAACCGGGAACCCTGGTGGATAAGGCCGCGTCTGACGCGTTTGCGAAGGAATTCATCGATCGTCTTCCGGAAGGCTTTGAAACCGAAGTCGGGGAAAACGGTGTCATGCTTTCCGGCGGACAGCGCCAGCGTCTCGCGATCGCGCGGGCGCTTCTGAAAGACGCGCCTGTGCTGATTCTCGACGAGGCCACTTCGGCGCTCGACACAGAATCTGAACGGCATATTCAGGCCGCGCTGGAAAAGGTCATGGCCGGACGCACCACACTGGTTATCGCTCACCGTCTTTCCACAATCGAATCAGCCGACCTGATTCTCGTCATGGATCGGGGGCGCATCGTCGAACAGGGCACGCACGCCGGGCTGATGGCTAAAAACGGTCATTATGCGCGGCTGCACGCGCGGCGTTTTGCTGACGATCCGGTGAATGATGATTCCGGCGATTCCAACTGAACATGTGGATGCTCAATTACCTCTGTTTTTTCCGGGAGCGCGGATGGACGCCGATTGACGCGGCAGCGTATGCGACGGCATGGCGGCGTTTCGGCGGCAGCGTGATGACGCACCCGCAAATCGTCGAGCGGCTGTCGGATTTGGCCGGTATTCCAGTTCGTTATCTAGGCTGGTTTGCCGGTGGCGAAATCCTCGCGGCACTTCCGGCGTGGGGGCGGTATTTGGCGCTTTCCAAAGAGGCGCTCGCTCGCTCGGGAAAGAAGAAACTGTTCGACCTCGGCAACGCGGAAATCATTCTGCCCGTGGCAAAGAACGCGCGGATATCGCTGCGTCATCGCGCACGCTATCTTTCCGAAGTAAGCGGCGACAGAATTTCCGGAGCGCGCCGGCAGGACGAAACCCTGGCGATGAGCCGTCCTCCGGATGAGCTTTCCGGGAAATTTCGCTATAACCAGCGCCGTGAACTGCGTCTGCTGGAAAAAGCGGGAGGCGTATTTTGCCCCGTAACCGATCTGACGCCGGAAGACCGTGCCCTGATTTATGCCGATCTGTTTCAGCGGCGATGGGGAATTGAAGCGCCCGGCAAGAAGCATTTGTCCGAGGTGTTCGGGCTTTTGCGCGAATTCATGTGCGGTTCGCTGATAACGCTTGGCGGAAAGCCTGTCGCGATTCAGATTCTTTACCGGGTCGAATCACCGGAATGGATAAGCATCGAATATATTAATGGCGGTGTTGCGCCTGAGGCCCGCGATCTGAGTCCGGGGAGCGTGCTCAGCTTCGTCAATACACAGGAAGCCTGGGCGGAAGCCAGGGCGCTGGGGAAAAATCTGCGTTACTCGTTTGGCCGGGCGGACAGGGAATACAAAGACCGCTGGAGCCGGCACGCGCCGGTTTACCAGGTTTGAGACCATGAGCGAGTGCAAGCGGGAACTGTCGCGGCGGTATCGCCGCCGGAAACGCGCCGTTCTTCTGGCGGCATTTCCCGCAGGGCTTGCGGCGCTGTATTTCGTGCCATGGTGGCTGGCTTTGCTGCTCGCGCTTTTCGCCTGGGTGATCCATGAAGCGTGGTTCGCCGATCACCAGTTTTATTCACCGCGCCGCGATTACCTTTACGATTTTCCGGATGAACATTTCCAGCAGCGCCTTTCTCTCGAACCGGACGGCTGTCTTGCCGCGCCGAATGGCCTGCCGGATGGTGCGGGAACCCTGATTCTCGAAATCACCGTTTCTTCGGACTGGAGAGCCTGCTTTTTCGACCCTCGCTTGCTCATTGAAGGGGATTTTTCCGATCGCCAGGATTTCGAGCGGTGCGCCAAAGGAAAGCGTTATCTCAATCTGACCGGACAGGAAAAAGCGCTAAAGAACGGACATTTGCGGATTTGCGGCCTGTATTGCCGGCTCGAAAATCAAGCGATGCTGCATGCGTTCGATAACCCGGACTACTCGAAACGCCGTCTCATGGTCATCGCGCCTCACGCGGACGATGCGGAACTTGCGGCTTTCGGCCTGTATAGCCGGGCGGATGAGGTGTTTATCGTCACTCTGACGCAGGGCGAGATCGAAGCGGATTACTTTCGGCGTTTCGGCTTGAACAAAACGGAAGCCGCCCGCCTGAAAGGACGCTTGCGGACATGGGACAGCCTGGCCATTCCGCTTTGGGGAGGCGTTCGGCAAGACCGCTGTTTCCAGTTGGGATATTATTGCCTGCAGCTATCGGCGATGCGCGACGAGCCGGACAGGGCGTTCGGTTCGCGCGAATCCGGCGAGCGGGATGTTCGCGCCGCGCGTTGTTTCAACCCCTTTACCTTGCCCGCGGATGACAATGGGGAACCGAACTGGAAAAACCTGTTGTCTGACCTGGCCGCGTTGTTGGAATATTTCCGGCCTGAAACCGTCGTTACGCCACATCCCTTGCTTGACCCCCACCCGGATCATATCCATGCGACGCGCGCCTTGCGGGAAGCGGTCGCGCATAGCCGCTGGAAGCCGGAAACCCTGCTGTTTTACGCGAATCATTTGTCCTGCGGTGACCGTTGGCCGATGGGCCCGGCGGAAAATGGCGTTCCCCTGCCGCCATGTATTGAAACGCCGCTGGCGGGACGTCCCCTGAGTTTGCCGCTTGACGTGGAAACGCGCTTGAACAAGGCGCTGGCGTTGTCGATGCAGCATGATTTGCAAACGCCGCCGTCCGTCAAATCGCGTTTGCGCCGACTGATTCAGCGAATTTTGCTGGGGCGCGTCTGGCCACGCCCCGGAGGAAACGAGTTTTTCCGCAAAGCCGTGCGCCGTCACGAATTGTTCTGGCTAGCGCCTGTTGCGGAAAAAAAGCAAAACGGCGATAGTAATGAGTCAGATGAAACGCGCCGCTTGCTTTCGCATCCCGGCGGAAAGCCGTGAAAACGGATGATTGCTTGGATTGAGAAATGAAAATCACAGTTATTGGAACGGGCTATGTCGGCCTGGTTACTGGAGCGTGCCTGGCTGAAATCGGCAATGACGTGCTCTGCGCCGATATAGACGCGCGCAAAATAGATTCGCTCAACACGGGCCGGATTCCGATTTACGAACCTGGACTGGAGGGACTGCTCAAACGCAATGCCGCTGAAAAGCGGTTGTCGTTTACGACCGACATCAGGAAATCTGTCGATTTCGGCGAAATCCAGTTCATCGCGGTAGGAACGCCGCCTGACGAAGACGGCTCGGCCGATTTGCGTTATGTGATTGAGGCCGCCCGGAACATCGGCCGCCACATGAATGCTTTCCGGCTGATCGTCAATAAATCGACGGTTCTGCCGGGCACGGCGGACAAAGTAAAACAAATTATCAAGGAAGAATTGTCCGCGCGGGAAATTGACATCGCCTTTAGTGTCGCTTCCAATCCGGAATTTCTGAAGGAAGGCGCGGCAATTGACGATTTCATGCGGCCCGATCGTATCGTCATTGGCGTGGACGATGAAAGAGCCGCGCGTTTGCTGCGGTCGCTTTACGCGCCTTTTCAGAGAAATCATGAACGTCTCGTGCTGATGGACACCCGTTCCGCTGAACTGACCAAATACGCGGCTAACGCCATGCTGGCCACGCGCATTTCTTTCATGAACGAACTCGCGCTGCTCGCGGAAAAACTGGGCGCCGACATTGATCTCATCCGCCGGGGCATCGGTTCGGATTCGCGCATTGGCTACCACTTCCTTTATGCCGGATGCGGCTATGGCGGGTCGTGCTTTCCGAAAGACATCCGCGCTCTGCGGCAGACGGCGCGGGAAAACGGACTTGCGCTGCGGATCATGGACGCGGTGGAGGAGGTCAACGCGACCCAGAAAAACGTTCTTGCGGATAAAATCTTCCAGCGTTTCGGCGACGATCTTGCGAACCGGCGCTTCGCCCTTTGGGGACTTGCCTTTAAGCCCAATACGGACGATATGCGCGAAGCGCCAAGCAGAATCCTTCTGGAAGCCCTGTGGCGGCGCGGCGCGGCGGTTTCGGTTTTTGATCCGGCGGCGATGGGCGAGGCTAGGCGCCTATATGGGGAACGTTCCGATTTGATCTTCGCGGAAAGTCCGATGGAAGCGATAAAAGGCGCGGACGCGCTCTTGATCGTCACCGAGTGGAAAGCATTTCGCAGTCCGGATTTCGGGATGATGAAATCCCTGCTGAAACAGCCCGTGATTTTTGACGGACGTAATCTTTATGAGCCGTCACTTCTGCGCGAACAGGGGTTTGAATACTTTTCGATCGGGCGCGCGGGACGCTCGCTATAACGCCCGTCCGCGCCGGCCGGATGTGCTTCGGAATCATGCCGGCGGCGGCGCTTGGGCGCCGCGTGGGTGTTTATACCGGTTGTAGCTCCACAAATATTGTTCCGGACACTGCAGAATAAGCCGTTCAATTTCCGTGTTGATTTGTTTCGCGCGTTCTTCCGTCGTTCCGTGGATCGGCTGCGAGGGGGGCTGAAAATACAAATGGAATCCTTCGCCATTGGGCAGGCGCTTTGCCCAAAGCATGACGACAGCCGCGCCGCTTTCGGTCAAACGCGCGGCCAGCGTCATCGTATAGGCCGGTTTGCCAAAAAAATCGACCCATCGGCCTTCGCCGACTCTGGGCGCCTGATCGGGGAGAAGCCCAACCGCTTCGCCGCGTTTGAGCGCTTTGAACAAGGCGCGTACACCGCCCAGGTCGGCGGCGGCAATCGAAAGTTGGGCGCGCGTCCGCCCCGTTTCCATCAGCGCCCGCAGCCAGGCTTGCTTTGGAGGACGATAGAGAACCGTCAGCGGCATGCGGCATGAAAGGTATTGCGCCGTGATTTCAAAACATCCCAGATGCGGCGTCAGATAGATAATTCCCTTGCCCTCGCGCAGGGCGGCTTCAGTGACCTCAAGGCCGCTGGTCCGGAGAATCAGTCCAAGCGTTTCGCCAGACGGCCGCAGCCAGATTTTCGGCAGTTCGAACACCGATTTTCCCGCATGGGCGATTGCCACGGAACGAATCCGGCGAGCGTTCTCTTCGCCGAGCGCCAGAACGCTGTTTTCGCGCAAATGGCGTCGATAAGTAGACGAGCCAAACCAGGCCAGCCACCCCGTCATCGCGCCGAGCGCGTGCAGGAAGCGAAGTGGCAAGCGGCTGAGAACCCTGAAAAAAGATGACACGCGACCCTCCGAAAAATATGGCATTTGACCATTGCGGGATCAAAAACTATAATTATCTATCCGCCGAGTTAACAGGACAACTTGCAGGGCGGAAAGGAATGAAAATTCCTGATTCGATTTTGGCCCTGGACACGCGCCAGAAAAGCCAAAACGAATAAAGCTGCTAAAGCGTCGTCTGCTCATACCCCGGAGTCGGCAACGCCGGAAAAACGGGGGATAACGGGAAGCGTCTGAAACCGGAATATCTATGTGCCGGTCATGGCGGTCCCGCTTGGGAAGGAGCAGTCAATGTCAAGCAACGCCTATTTATTCACATCGGAATCTGTCTCTGAAGGGCATCCGGACAAAGTCGCCGACCAGATATCCGATACCGTTCTCGACGCGATTCTATCGGAAGACCGCTGCGGGCGTGTTGCCTGCGAAACGCTGGTTTCGACAGGACTCGTTGTTTTATCGGGCGAGATCACGACAAAAGCGCAGATCAACTACCGCGAGATCGCGCAAGAAGTCATCCGCCGGATCGGCTACAACGATTCCGGAATCGGATTCGATTACAAAAGCTGCGC
>JAITGN010000133.1 GCA_031280565.1 Accumulibacter sp.
ATTTGCCGCACTGTTTGCGTCCTGGCCGGCTCAATTTCTTTTTCACCGGAGTTTCGATGATTCTGTTTTTTGGCTATATGCTGTACCGCTACCTGACCCTGCCGGCGGGGACGCCGTAGTGCGCGGAAACATAGAGACGCAAGGACACGGAGAAAACCGGAAAAAGGTTTTCTCCGTGTCCTTGTGCTGGACGGTTCTCGTGATTTTCCCCTTGCTGGCCGCCTGCCATCGGCCTTCGCTTCACCGGCAGGAATCCTCCGTTTTTGGCACGCGCGTCGAAATTCTCGTGGCCGGCATCGACGAGGCGAAGGCGCGCCCGGCCGCCGCCGCCGTCCTCGCGGAATTCGACCGCCTGCACCGGAATTACCACGCCTGGGAATCTTCGGAACTCAATGAACTGAATATGGCGCTGGCTTCCGGGCGATCCTGGAACGTCTCACCCGAACTGGCCGCCCTGTTATCCGACGCGTGGCAGCGCTCGGCTCAAAGCGGCGCGCTTTTCGATCCGGGCATCGGCAGCCTGATCCGTCTCTGGGGATTCCACTCCGATACATTCAGGCCCGTCATGCCCGATCCCGAAAAAATCGCCGCCTGGCGCGCGAGCCGTCCCGGGATGAGCGACCTGGCAATTGAGGGCGGCAAGGTCACGAGCAGAAATTCCGGCGTACTGATCGATTTCGGCGGCTATCTGAAAGGGGTTGCGCTCGACCGCGCCGCCGCGCTTTTGCGCGAACGAAAAATAGACAACGCCCTGATCAATATCGGCGGCAACATCATGGCGCTCGGAACGAAAAACGGCGCGCCCTGGCGCGTTGGAGTCCAGCACCCCCGCCAGCCCGGGCCGCTGGCTATCGTCGAACTGCGCGACGGCGAAGCTATCGGCACGTCGGGCGATTATCAGCGTTACTTCGAGCTGGATGGAAAGCGTTACTGCCATTTGCTCGACCCGCGCGACGGCGCGCCCGTCGCGCATACCCGTTCGCTGACCGTCCTTGTCACGCCCCGTGAAAACGCGGGAACACACTCCGACGCAACATCGAAACCGCTTTTCATCGCCGGTCCGTCCTGGCCGGAACTCGCGCGAAAACTGGACGTTGCCAATGTTCTGAGGGTCGATTCATCGGGACACATCCAGGTCAGCGCGGATTTTCTGAAACGTCTGGAATTCGATGGAAAACCACCTCCGATGGAAGTCATCCAGCTCGTATGGTGAATTTTCCGCCTCCCGTTTTGTCCTGCCTCTCCTGAGTTTGTCGATCGAGGGACGAAGATCATTGTTTGCCCTTCGATTGAAACATGACAAACCCCTTGAAATATCGTAGGATTTCATCCGGAAACTGGCGGATGTCTGTGGAGACACGCCTTATTACGGACAGTACGGGCATGCAATCACCTGCGGGAAACGCGGGGATTCTGCCCGTTTTTATGGATCGGAGCCGCTGGAAAAACGATGGCGCGCATGGAAACTGAAATAATCAATACTCTTGGGCTGCATGCCCGCGCGTCGGCCAAACTCACGCAACTCGCCAATCGCTTCAAATCCGAAATCTGGCTGGAGAACGCCCGAGGCCGGATAAATGCAAAAAGCATTATGGGCGTCATGATGCTGGCGGCGAAAAAAGGCTCGGTCATTACCATCGAAGCCTCCGGTGCCGATGAACAACAGGCGCTCGAATCGCTGCTCGAACTGGTCGCGGACAAATTCGGCGAGGAAGAATAAATTACATGAGCTTCATCCTGTATGGTCTGGCGGTTTCGGAAGGCATAGCGATCGGCCGCGCGCGCCTTGCGTCTTCCGCGACGCTCAAAATAACCCGCGTCGAAATCGGAGCGCGCCGTGTCGAAAAGGAGATCGCGCGTTTTGACGACGCTCTGGCGCGAACCCGCAAGGAGCTGATGGCGATCAAGGCATCCCAATCGGACTCGATAACGGATATCGGCGCTTTCATCGACCTGCATCTGATGCTTCTTTCCGACCGCGAATTGACGGAAGCGCCCAAACAGATTATCCGGGAACGCCTCTGCAATGCCGAATGGGCGCTTTCCATACAGGGAGAAAACCTTGTCCGGCAGTTCGAGCAGATCGATGACGTTTACCTGCGCGAGCGGGGCGGCGATGTGCGCCAGGTCATTGAGCGCATCATCCGGAAGCTCAGCCGCCGCGCCAGCCGTTCCGCAAGCCGGAGCGGAAAAGACGAAACGCAGATCGTCGTCGCGCATGACATTTCGCCCGCTGACATCATGTCCATCAAAGACAGGGACTTCGCCGCCTTCGTTACCGATGTCGGCGGCGCGACCTCACACACGGCAATTCTCGCGCGCAGCATGACCATTCCGGCCATTGTCGGCCTGCGTAATGCCAGCGAGCTGATCCGGGATATGGAAACGTTGATCGTCGATGGGACACGCGGTGCGCTGATCGTCAATCCCGATCCGGCCATCCTCAAGGAATATCAGTCAAGAAAAGAACAGTTCGAGCGCGACCAGTCAAAGCTCAAATTATTGAAAACGGCGCGCGCGACAACGCTCGACAGGATCAAGATCAATCTTCTGGCCAATATCAAGGACACGGACGACATCCAGCCCGTGCTCGAAAGCGGCGCCGAAGGTATTGGCCTGTTTCGTTCCGAGTTTATTTTTCTTGGCCGCGAGAACAATCTGCCGACCGAGAACGAACAGTTCGAGGCATACCGCAAGGTTGTGGAAGCGATGGACAAGCGTCCGGTCACGATTCGCACCTTCGATCTTGGAAACGACAAAAACCTGACGCCGGACGACGATCACGGAAACCGGAAGCGCAATCCGGCGCTCGGTCTCCGTTCAATTCGCCGCTCATTGAACGACCTTTCGACTTTTCATGCGCAGCTACGCGCCATTCTGCGTGTTTCCGCTCTTGGGCGGGTCAGGCTGCTGATTCCAATGCTTTCCCACACGCACCAGATCGAACAAACGCTGGCCGCGATCGGACAAGCAAAAGCCAGCCTGCGGGAAGAAAAAACCGCTTTCGACGAAAACATTCCCATCGGCGCGATGATCGAAGTTCCAGCCTCAGCCCTGTCCATCGGCCTTTTCCTGAAACGCTTCGACTTCCTCTCGATAGGAACCAATGATCTGATTCAATACACGTTGGCCGTCGATCGTAGCGACGAGCAGGTTTCAACTCTTTACAATCCACTGCATCCCGCCGTGCTTGCCTTGATCGCCCGGACGCTTCGCTGCGCGGAAAAGGCGTGCATTCCCGTTTCGATATGTGGCGAGCTGGCAGGCGACCCCGCGTTGACGCGGTTGCTTCTCGGTATGGGACTCCGGCAGTTTTCGATGCACCCCGCACAGATACCGATGGTCAAGCAAAAAATCAAGCAGAGCGATATCTCGAAACTTGTCCCGGCGGTTCAGCGCTTGCTGCGTACCGAGGATCCATCGAAAATCATGAAGCGTCTCGAGCGTTTGAACCGTTGATTCCTTCGCGCGTTTTGAGCGGCAGACACCACGGTGGCGCGAAAACGGCCATAATGCCCGAATAAATAAAACCGGACCGATTTAAAGCGGACAATGTCACAAGAAAACTCCATAGGAATCGTTGCTCCCCAGCGTTTTTGTTCCAGCGCGCCAATCCGCCTCAAAAGCGGCGTCACCCTGCCCGGTTTCGAACTCGTCTATGAAACGTACGGAACCCTCAACCCGTCGCGCTCAAACGCTGTTCTTGTCTGTCACGCCCTTTCCGGCAACCATCATCTCGCGGGCATCTACGCCGGAAAGCCCGACGATATCGGCTGGTGGGACAACCTGATCGGCCCCGGAAAACCGCTCGATACCCGCCGTTTTTTCGTCGTTGGCGTTAATAATCTCGGCGGCTGCTACGGTTCAACCGGCCCGCTTTCGATCAATCCGGAAAACGGAAAACGCTACGGCGCGGATTTCCCGATCGTGATGGTTGAGGACTGGGTGCTGGCGCAAGCCCGCCTGGCGGATTATCTCGGCATCGAAACGTGGGCGGCAGTCATAGGCGGCAGTCTCGGCGGAATGCAGGCCATCGAATGGGCCATGCGCTTCCCGGACCGTTTGCGGCACGTCATGGCAATCGCATCTGCCCCCAAACTCTCGGCGCAGAACATCGCCTTCAACGAAGTTGCCCGCCAGGCGATTCTGTCCGATCCCAATTTCCATGGCGGGCACTATGCCGAATACGGTGTCGTGCCATCCAGCGGATTGCGTCTCGCGCGGATGATCGGACACATCACTTACCTCTCGGACAGCCAGATGGGGGACAAATTTGGCCGGCAGCTGCATCGCGGTGAATATCAGTTCAGCTACGACGTCGATTTCAAGGTGGAATCCTATCTGCGCCACCAGGGCAACAAGTTTTCGGCTTTCTTCGATGCAAACACCTATCTGATAACGACCAAGGCGCTCGATTATTTCGATCCGGCGTTCGATTTTGACGGAGACCTTTCGACCGCGCTGGCGCGGGCGAAAGCGGATTTTCTGATCGTCAGTTTTACTACTGACTGGCGCTTTTCACCCGCGCGTTCGCGCGAAATCGTCTTCGCGCTAATGAAAAACCGGCAGCGCGTTTCCTACACGAACATCGACTGCGATAGCGGACACGACTCGTTTCTGCTCGACGATCCGCGCTATCACGCCATGCTTCGCGCCTACCTTGAGAATATCGGCATATGAATATTCACCGGCTTTCCAAACTCGAACGGGAGCGTTTCGATTTCGCTGTCATCGCCAGATGGATTCCGGCGGGCGAGCGCGTGCTTGATCTTGGCTGTGGCGATGGGCATCTCCTGCGCTATCTGAGCGAAACAAAAGGAATCCAGGGATATGGCGTCGAAATCAGCCCGCAAAGCGTGCTGGAATGCGTTCGCAACGGCATCAACGTTCTCCAGATCGACGTCGAAGGCGGCCTTTCGGGATTCGAAGACCGCTCGTTCGACCACGTCATCATTTCACAGGCGCTCCAGGCCATTCATGCTACGGAACGCATTCTTGGCGAAATGCTGCGCGTTGCTGACGAAGCCGTCGTCAGTTTCCCGAATTTTGCCTACCGCGCCAACCGCGAGGCGGTTGCGGAAGGGCATATGCCCGTTTCCCCCGACCTGCCGTATGCGTGGTACGACACGCCCAATGTCCGTTTTTTCACGATCGTCGATTTCGAGGCGCTTTGTGAACGCCTCGGGATCGAAATCCGGGGGAAACTCGCTTTCGATGAAACCGGCCGGAGCGTCGCCGATGACCCCAATCTGAACGGCAGCCTCGCGTTTTACCGCCTGGGCCGCAAATCCGGATGACCTTTCGCGCTTCCGGCTGGCTTGCCGCACTGCTGTCGCGGAAAATACTGATCTGCGTTTTTACCGGCTTCAGTTCCGGACTTCCGTTTTTTCTTCTGTGCAATCTGCTCCAGGCATGGCTGAAAACCGAAGGCGTCAGTCTCAAGACCATCGGCCTGCTGGCCTTGATCCAGTTGCCTTACACATGGAAATTCCTGTGGTCTCCCCTTCTTGACCGCTTCGCGTTGTCGGGACTCGGACGGCGGCGGAGCTGGATGCTTTTTACCCAGACCGGCCTGTTTTTTGCCATCGGCATTCTTGGGAATCAACCCGTATCGGGCATGGTGCCGCCCGAAGGCTGGAAAAGCCTGATCACTCTCGCCACGCACCCCGTCAGTCTGCTCGCCATTGTCATCGCCTTTCTGTCGGCAACGCAGGATATCGCGCTTGACGCTTTCAGGCGCGAGATTCTCGGCGAAAATGAACTCGCCCTTGGTAATTCAGTACACGTCAATGCCTACCGCATCGCCGGACTCATCCCCGGTTCGCTTTCGCTGATACTGGCCGACCGCATGCCCTGGAGCCAGGTTTTCTGGATTACCGCGCTATTCATGCTGCCAGGGCTTTTGCTGACTTTGTGCGCCGCCGAACCGCCCCTGTCCCAATCCCGCCCCCGGACGCTGCGTGAAGCAGTCGTTCTGCCATTCATTGAATTCATTGGCAGGCGGGGATGGAAAAGCGCCGCGCTCGTGCTTTCCTTCATTTTTCTTTACAAACTTGGCGACTCGCTTTGCACGGCGCTGGCGACATCGTTTTACCTGGAAATGGGTTTCTCGAAAACCGATATCGCCCTTGTCGCCAAACACGCCGGACTCTGGCCGGCTGTCGCCGGAGGAATTCTCGGCGGACTCTGGATGACGCGCCTTGGCATCAATCGCGCGCTTTGGTTGTTTGGCCTCGTGCAGATCGTCTCAATTCTCGGTTTCGCATGGTTTTCCCGAAGCGGGCCACGCGCCGTGATCGAGGCTGAGCACTATCTGACGCTCGCCGCCGTCATCGGCATCGAAGCGCTCGGCGTCGGCCTTGGAACGGCCGCGTTCGTCGCGTTCATCTCGCGCGCGACGCATCCCGCGTATACCGCCACGCAATTCGCCTTGTTTTCCAGTCTCGCCGCCGTTCCACGGACCTTCATCAATGCCGCGGCCGGCGGACTCGTCGAAATTCTGGGCTGGTTCAATTTCTTCCTTTTGTGTACACTGCTCGCCCTTCCCGGTATGCTATTGTTGCCATCCGTCGCTCCCTGGAACGAAAAAAAGGCGCCTTGAAAAATCCTTTTCATCGCCCCATTTAGACAGGAATTGTCCCGTTCAGACACGAATTCATGTATCTTGCCAGCCCATATCCCACCAATCCGTACAGCCGACAACTAATCCACGCCGCGAAAAAACTCTCCAGCGTGGTTCGCTGCCTGAATTTTTCCGAACCGGTCACACACGTTTACAACCCGCTGGACTACGCCTGGGAACCCTATGAAATCTACCTGACCCATTTCGGGAATTCGCAAAAAAAAATCATATTCCTCGGCATGAACCCCGGCCCGTTCGGCATGGTGCAATGCGGCATACCGTTTGGCGAAATCGGTGCGGTGAAAGACTGGATGGGAATTTTCGCTCCCGTCCATAAGCCTGCCATCGAAAACCCGAAACATCCGGTGCAAGGTTTCGATTGCGCGCGCAGCGAAGTCAGCGGACGCAGATTCTGGGGGTTGCTGCGCGAGCGTTTCGGCGTGCCGGAAGCCTTTTTCGCCGATCATTTCGTCGTCAATTATTGTCCGTTGGCCTTTTTCAACCACGGAAAAAACCTCACTCCCGACAAACTCTCCGTGGCTGAAACACTTCCGCTTTACGCAGCCTGCGACGCGCATCTGCGGAAAATCGTCGCCGTACTCAAGCCGGAATGGATCATCGGCGTCGGCGCTTTTGCCGAGGAACGCGCAAAAATGGCCCTGTCCGGCGGCCCCTTCTCCGTCCGGATTGGAAGAATTTTGCACCCAAGCCCCGCAAGCCCCGCCGCCAACCGTGACTGGACAGGGAAAGCGATACAGCAGCTACTCAGCCTCGGCATCTGACCCACGCCCCACGGACTGCGGTTGTCCGCGCTTCTTTCAGCCCATTTGCCCTGAGCGCATTTTTCTTCGGCGTGCTGGTACTGACGGATTTTTCCAGGAAATCCTCGCTGGGGAGAACTATTAATTAAGACATTTTCGACTTGACGAGTTACAGCAAGAAATTAGCGACAGCCCGGAAGGCGCTGTCGCTCTAACATCATTGGCAAGGGGGTTGCATCCCCTTGCCAATGGCTACGGTCGAAACCCCGGCCGTAAGAATGGGGTTCCAACCTCCGCCCCGCCCTGAAGGGCGGGGTTTCAAACCGGAGTTGGTTTTACGATGAAATATTCCCGCCCTTGCCTCTTTATGGAGGAGGGGGAGAATGATGACGCGGATTTCCCTCTCCTGCTTGCGGGACAGGGAGCGCGCGCGGAGTCAAGAGATTGCAAATGGCTTTTGTATTCGAAAATATTTAAATCATCGATCTCAAAGAGTTTTTTGTGTAAATGATGTATAGATTCGCTTAAGAACGTTATCCAGTTTTTTAAAATTGTCGTATAAGGCTTCTTTCAATCAAGTAAAATCCTTTGAAAACGTATATATACTTTACTTGATAAACATATCTTGACCAGAAATATCGTTGCTATCAATGAATGACAGGATATTCAGGCTAACGATTCTGGAATAATTTTGCGCTTTTATTTTATCTATCCATTTACAACACTTGTGCTGAATGCGGCTCGAACGGACTTTTTTCGACCGCTCCGGCGCGGATGGCAGGAAAAAATCCAGGATGACGTGCCGCGCGATTGCCACGCGCCTTGCCTTAATTTATGCTTCAGGACTCCACCCTTCCAATGGAATTTCAATGGGCATCATTCTGAAAACCCTCGAAGAAATCGAGAAGATGCGTCTCGCTGGCCGCCTGGCCGCCGAGACGCTCGATTACATCGCCCCATTTGTCGTTCCCGGCGTAACGACCGGCGAACTCGACCGCCTTTGCCACGCGTATATGACGGAAGTTCAAGGCTGCGTTCCCGCGACACTCAATTATGCGCCCAGAGGCTGCCCGCCGTTTCCGAAATCGATCTGCACGTCGGTCAATCATCAGATTTGCCACGGGATTCCGGGTGACCGCGCGCTGAAGAACGGCGATATTCTCAACATCGATGTAACGCCGATCAAGGACGGCTACCACGGCGACACCAGCCGCATGTATATGGTCGGTGACGTTTCGATTCAGGCGCGCCGTCTTTGCGAGCTTACGTTCGAGTGTATGTGGCTCGGCATTTCCGCCGTCCGTCCCGGCGCGCGTCTCGGCGATATCGGACACGCGATTCAGCGCCATGCCGAAAAATCAGGGTATTCGGTCGTCCGGGAATTTTGCGGGCATGGCGTCGGCGCCCGCTTCCACGAAGAACCCCAGGTACTGCATTTCGGTCCGCCGGGAACGGGCGCGGAACTCAAACCCAACATGATTTTTACAATCGAACCAATGATCAACGCGGGAAAGGCAGCGATACGCCAAATGGCCGACGGCTGGACAGTCGTTACCAAAGATCACAGCCTGTCGGCGCAGTGGGAACACACGATCCTCGTCACGGAAACCGGTTATGAAGTTTTGACTCACTCAGCCGGAACGCGCGGCAAACCGGACTGGATCAGATAAATGCCTCTGAAGGCCGCCGCGCGGAACGAATTGCTCGCGCGCTATAAATCCCGTCTGGCGCTTGGACGCGACGCCGTTTATGGCGGCGGCTCTCCACGCGAAGCGCCTCCGGCGCGGCTGCTTCGGGACTACAGCACCCTGATCGACGGGATATTGACCGGCCTCTGGAAAGAAACGGAAATCCGGGAAACGCTGGCACTCGTCGCCGTCGGCGGTTACGGCCGCGGCGAATTATGGCCGCACTCCGATATCGACCTCCTTCTGTTGCTGCCGGACGCGCCGGATGCAGATACCGCTGGAAAGCTGGAATGCCTGATCGGGATATTCTGGGATATCGGCCTCGAAATCGGGCAAAGCGTCCGTACAATCGGGGAATGCCTCGACGAGGCGGCGGACGATTTGACGGTTCAAACGGCGCTTGTGGAAGCGCGTTATCTGACCGGAAACCGCGCGCTGTTCAGGGAATTCGAATTGGCATTCGGCGCGCGGATTGATCCACGGACGTTCTATACATCCAAAAAGCTGGAACAATACGAGCGTTATCTGCGTTTCCAGGAAACGCCCTATTCGCTGGAGCCGAACTGCAAGGAAAGCCCGGGAGGACTCCGTGATCTTCAAATGATCCTCTGGATCGCGAAAGCGGCGGGAATCGGACGTTCGTGGGACGATATGGCACGACGGGAATTCATCACGCATTCCGAAAAACACCTCATCGAAGAAGGAGAAAGCTTTCTCCGGCGTTTACGCATCCTGTTGCATCTGCATACCGGCCGCCACGAAGACCGCCTGCTTTTCGATTACCAGGAAACACTCGCCGGACAACTGGGGTTTGAGCCGACGGAAACAAAACGCGCGAGCGAACAGATGATGCAGGCGTATTATCTGACGGCCAAAAAGGTCGTTCAGTTCAATACGATTCTTCTGCAGAATCTCGGCTCGGTCATCTTTCCCTCGCGCGTTCACGAGCCGATCCCCATCAACAGGCGTTTTCAGAATACGTATCAGCTGCTCAACATCGTCCATGAGAATGTCTTCAATGAAAATCCGAGGGCGATTTTCGAGACTTTCGAGCTGATGCAGCGGCATTCTGAACTCAAGGGGCTGACGGCGCGGACTATCCGGGCACTCTGGCGCACGCGTGGGCTGATTGACGAGTCCTTTCGGAACGACCCGGAAAACAAGGCGAGATTCATCGGTTTTTTCAAATCCGGCCGCGGCGTTTTGAGTGAATTGCGCCGAATGAACCAGATCGGAATCCTTGGGGCCTATCTGCCGAATTTCGGCGCGATCGTCGGGCAGATGCAATACGACCTGTTTCATGTTTATACGGTCGATCAGCATACCATGCAGGTTCTGCGCTACCTGCGGCGGTTTTCGCTGCCCGAATTCGCCCATGAATACCCGCTTTGCAGCCAGTTGATTGCCGAACTCGATGCATCCTGGCTCGTCTATGTCGCCGCCCTCTTCCACGATATCGCCAAAGGCCGTTCCGGCGATCATCCGGAACTCGGCGCGGTCGACGCGCGCGAATTCTGCGAAGCCCACGGACTTTCGTCCGAAGAAACCGGCCGGGTCGTCTGGCTCGTTGAAAATCACCTCATCATGTCGGATACCGCGCAGAAAAAAGACATTTCCGACCCGGATATCCTCGCCGGCTTCGCGGCGGCCGTTGGCGATGAATGGCGTCTTTCAGCGCTTTATTTGCTGACCGTCGCCGATATCCGCGGCACAAGCCCCACCGTCTGGAACGGCTGGAAAGGGCATCTGCTCGAAGCGCTTTTCGGCGAAACGCGGAAGTTCCTGCTTTCCGGCGGCAAACCCACGGCGGCGCGGGGCGTTCTGCTGGAGCGTCAGCGGGAAGCGCTTCGTCTTCTGCGTTATTTCACCGTCGCGGAAAATGCCCAGGAGACTCTCTGGAAAGAATTCGACACCGCCTATTTCCTCCGCCATTCACCGGAAGAAATCGCGTGGCACACGCGGATGCTGCATTACCGCGTCGACAGCGAACAGCCTGTCGTCAAGGCGCGCATCAATCCAAACGGCGAGGGCATTAACGTGCTGGTCTACGTCCGTGACGCATGCGATCTTTTCTCGCGCCTCGTGAGTTTTTTCAGCCACTCGGGATACAACATCGTCGACGCGAAAGTTCAGACGACACGCCACGGCTACGCGCTCGACAGCTTCCTGATCTTCGACGTCGGCGGCCGCGAAGACGACAGGGACATGATCGCCTACATCGAATATGAGCTGACCGAATGCCTGATCCGGCAGATTCCGCCGAAAACGCCGGTTCAGAGCCGCCTTTCCCGGCAGGTCAGGCATTTTCCGGTCGCGCCCCGGGTATCCATCCAGCCGGATGAAAAAGGCGCGTATTACATACTTTCCATCAGCGCCGCCGACCGCCCCGGCCTGCTCTACATGATCTCCCAGGCGCTTGCCCGGCATCAAGCCAATCTGCATACGGCGAAGATCGTCACGCTGGGCGAGCGCGTCGAGGACAACTTTCTGATTTCAGGCGGCGGTCTCACCGACAGCGCCCGGCGCATCCAGCTTGAAACCGAATTGATGGAAAGCCTGGAGGTTCCGCGAAACTGAGCCGCCCCACGCCAATACGGTCAAGTTCTGGCCAAGATTGGACGGAAAAAACACCACTGGCTAAAATGGCGTAACTTGCTGATTTAATTCTGATTTTATTCGATTTCTCTGGAGGCGCGAGCCGGAGTCGAACCGACCTACTCGGATTTGCAATCCGGTGCATAGCCGCTTTGCTATCGCGCCGCACGATCCCGAAACAGCGTAAAAACGAGGGTGAAACGAAGGCGCATTCTATCACGGCCTCCGCAGGCTGCTCAAAAAACGCATGTGGATCATTTAAATTTCCGCAGGCCGGTCATTCTTCGGCTTTCCAAAAACGACCGGGCACTGCTTCCCGGCGGCGCGCTTTCAGTCCGTCTCGATGACTTCGAAGTCGTGTGTCATGACCGCGGTCGCGCCGAGCATGATCGATGCCGAACAATATTTCGTTTTCGAAAGCTCAATGGCGCGGGCGACAGCCTCCGGTTTCAGCGATTTTCCGGTGACGCGGAAATGGAAATGAATCCGGGTAAAAACCCTGGGCGCGGTTTCGGCGCGTTCCGCTGTCAGGGAAACCTCGCATCCTGTCACGACATGACGCCCTTTTTTGAGAATTGAGACGACGTCAAACGCCGTACACCCTCCCGCCCCCGCAAGCAGCAATTCCATCGGGCGCGGCGCGAGATTCTGCCCGCCCGACTCAGGCGGGCCGTCCATCGGAATGGCATGATTGCTTCCCGTTTCAGCCAGAAACGACATCCCGCTTCCGGCCCATTTGACTTTACATTCCATTGAAAAACCTCCTGAGAGCGATTTTATGGCTGATTCATTACCAGAGGCAATGATCACATCGATCCAGAATCGCGGAATGTTTCAAACCAGAAGCGCTGTGAACGGACGTGCGGACCATCCATGCTTCGGCTCGCCAGCAAGAAATTAGCGACAGCCCGGAAGGCGCTGTCGATCTAACATCATTGGCAAGGGATTTGCATTCCCTTGCCAATGGCTACGGTCGAAACCCCGGCCTTCAGGCCGGGGTTCCAACCTCCGCACCGCCCTGAAGGGCGGGGTTTCAAACCGGAGTTAGTTTTACGATGAATGGAGGAGCAGCAGCCATCCTGTGCTTCTTCGTTCTTTGAGCATTTATTGGAAAATAAACATATAAAATCGCTTTAAATCGTCAAATTGATTCTCATAAACAGCCATTTTAATGAAGGGCCTTGAAAACGTATTTACTGCTCTTGCAAAACGAAAAGAAAGCGCGCGGCCTGCCGCATCAAAACCGCGCAAAAGGCGCCTCATTGTTTCGGCTGGTTTGCCAGCGCCAAGGGTTCGGAAATGGGAAGAAGTTCGTTATAGTAATGTTTCAATCCATGCCTTAACCTGAGCGACCGTCTGGAAGAGGCGGTATTTTCCCCGGACGGGATTATCCCCTGAAGGGAGAACTTCCAGCCGGAGTAAATTTTTGATGAGGAGAAAAAATGAGCGTTAAACTGTCCGAAAAGCAGGCGGAGTGCCTGCGAATAATCGAAAGCGTTCCTTTTGTGGATTTTTCAACGATCGACAAAGACGGCTTCCCATCCACGCGCCTCATGATGAACCTTCGCAACAAAACGCAATTCTCGGCGCTCGCCCTGTACGAAGCGGAAGAACGGCCGCTGACCGTCTATCTGACAACGCATGACGCTTCCGAGAAAATGGCTGAAATCCGGAAAAATCCGAAAGCAAGCCTGTATTTTTTCAATCAGACGACCTTCAGCGCGGTATTACTGATGGGCACGGTCGAGATTGTGACGGATGCTGTTTTGCGCGAAAAAGCATGGCAAAAAGAATGGGAAAAACACTATCCCAGCCCCGACGCGGGGTATGCGCTGCTCCGCTTTCTTCCATGCAAACTGAAAGCCTGCGTCGGACAAACCTCGTTCGCGGAAAACTTCTAGCGCTACACCTGGAACACAGAGCGAAACGGTGGATGACGAGACGCTTAACGGCTTTATTGAGGGCAATCCGCCAGCCTCGTGATTGCCATTGTCCGCATGCAGAGAAACGCGGATAGAGCGGATATACCGTCTTGACCGCGGCTGCGCGCATATTCCCGTCACTATAGAAAAGCGGCCGGGGAGGACTGTCCCGAAATTGTGAACCGCGTCAAGGTGGAAATGGCAGAAACCCACAGGGGGATGAGACGACGATGGTCAATACGGATGTGCGTGGCGTGGCTGCCACTTTGCCACTTGGGGGAGGCATGCCCCGTGCCTTATGCCGCATGAGCCAAACGCTAATCGCCGGGAAAGTAGTCAATGCCTTGAACTGATGATGCCTTTCAATCCATCCCCTTTCGGCAAGTTTTCTTCGTCAAGCTCAGGGCAGGCCGTGCGAACGGATTGGAAAACAGGTCTCCGACAAACTTCCTTCGATACATTCAGGACAGGCAGAATAGGCGAGATAAATGAGCCGGAATTGAAAGGAAAGAGCCGTTCGTATTGAGTTTGTCGGAACATGAACGGCCTCTTCAATACCTGAAAAAATTATTCCCGAATCATTTCAATACAGCGCCGTTGTTTACTTGATTTTTGTTGGAATCTTTACAAAAAAACCAGCTTTTCTAAAGAATTAACATACGTTTTCAAGGCATTTTTTATGAAACAAGATTCATGAAATGACAATGTCTAATAAGCAGATAGCGCTTTCAAGAGGTTTTATTTGTAAAATATCCTAAAATTCGCTTGAAAACGTTAATTAAAATGGTCTGGTGATTCTTGTGCATGGGATCGAAAATTTATGGCGGCCGGCGTGGACACTTCGTTTCCACCTTGAGCAGGAGGGTTAGAGTCAGGCTGATCGCCCAGGCAAACCAGAGGCTCCAGAGAACGTGTGAGAGAAAATGCGCCCCTTGCGCCATGCGGCTCAAGCCAAATAGTCCGCCAAGAAACAACCCGGCAGCAAGAGCGAGGCGGGCGGAACGCCGCCTGACCGGACGCAGGGCGAAAAACCAGGCAAGCCATAAATAGCCGGAAGAAGCGTGTCCGGAAGGGAAGCATCTGCCGGCCTTCAGGCTGGCTGGCGCTGGACTCGACAAGGTATCGTAGGGTGCGAAGCCACCGAATTCCACCAGGCTCCAGGGACAATGGCGGTTGGTGATGATTTTCAGGAGAGGCGTCATTCCGGCGATGATCAGCATACCCAACAGGGCGAGCCAGGAATTCCGGCGCGGTAGCCAGTGAAGTTTTCCGGCAATGCCGAAAAAACAGATGACGCTGGCGGCGCATACGGCGAGAATGGTCGCGCGCCGTATCCCATCATGCATGAAATTCTCGAAAAACCATGTGCGGCGCGCTGGAAATACGTTGTTTATGGGATCGAAAAACAGGCGTTCCAGCACCATGTCAAGCGGGCTATATTCAAACGTCAGAAACAAAAACAGGGCGGAAACCAGAAGCAACAGCCATTGACGCCGCGGCCATGAAAGTTTGGCAAGCCAGTTGAGCGGCGGCTTCAAGCGCGTGTGAGCCATTTCCGGCATATCGTATTGAGGCATTTCAGTTCAACTCATTATATAGAGCCGTCCGCAGGGCCGGGAGAGAGGGCAGCGCCAGGAAAGTCCAGAAGGCATATTCATTCAAACCGAAAATGCGCTAGCGGCCACGGCAGGCGGCGGATAAATCCAGATCCGGATCACGCGCGCGCGTATCGATATCCAGCATGCCCAGAACAGTATGAAACAGATTGTCATGACTGACGGGATTTTCAGCGACCCGGCGCAAACAGGCGGTGTTCAATCCAAAAGCGCGGGCGTAGCCCGTAGAGAACCAAATAAACATGGGGACATGCTTTTGTTCTTTCGGGGCGATGGCGTAGGGCATGCCGTGAAGAAACAGGCCGTTTTCTCCCAGTGACTCGCCGTGGTCGGAAGCGAAAAAGAGCGCCGTGTCATACTCTTTTTCCTGCGCTTGCAAAAAAGCGATGACGCGCGCCAGAAAATGGTCAGAGTACATGATCGCGTTGTCGTAACTGTTTATGATTTCCTCTTTGCCGCATTTGGACAAATCCGCTGTATCGCAAGTTGGCGTAAAACGCCGGAAAGCGGGCGGATAGCGTTTGTAATAAGCCGGGCCGTGGTTGCCCAGCGGGTGAAGCGTCAACACCAGGTTTTCTTGCGCGTTGGTAAGCGTTTCAAGATTCTTGAGCAGGATTTCGTCCAGGCAATATGTTCCATCACAAAGTTCGGCGTCTACGCTTTTGTGCAAGCGTTGTTCTTCCAGACCAGAGCAGACGCCCTTACAGCCGCTTTGATTGTCCCGCCATACAATGCGGAATCCGGCGCGCTCAAGCACATGCAGCAAGGACTCGCTTGCGTTGATGGCTTTTTCGTTGTAGCGGCGGCGTCCCAGAGGAGAGAACATGCAGGGCAGGGAAATTTCCGTGCTTGTGCCGCAGCTTGTGGCCTGCGGGAAGGAAATGATGTCCTGTTTGTCCAGTTCTGGCGTCGTTTGTCTCGGAGCGCCGTCCGGCCCGAGGCGATTGCCCCAGTTGGCGGCCCGCGCGGTTTCGCCCGCGACGATCACGAACAGAACCGGCTTTTTCCGTTTTTTCCAGGCCGGGCCAAGTGAAGCGTCCGGCGCGACGGCCTGCTTGCGCGGCGGCGCGTTTGCGGAATCTCCACTCAAGACCCTCACAAATGAATAAATGACATTGCCGGGCGTTATCAGATAGCGGATTTCCTTGTGATTCCGCATCATGGCCGCCAGCGTCTGAAAGTTCAACATCAAGCCGGCCGCGCCAAAAACAACGGCGGTGGCCAGACTCGTTCCGCGCATGAAGATGGCTTTTTTCAAGCTTCGTTGCGTCAATTCGATCCGCTGAAGAATGAACAACGGGAAAGCGAGGAAGATCGCCAGATGGACGAATAAACCCCATGTCAAAAATTCGCCTGCTTCGCGCGAGTCGGTGCGTACTACATTACGCGCCATGTCGGAATCGATGAAAATGCCGAAGCGTTCCATGAAAAAACCGGCAATGCTCGCAATGCACAGAAACAGGGCAAGACACGCTTTCAGTGTACGACGGCTTCCCAACAATGCGGGCGGAAGGAAATGGAGGGCAGTGAGCGATACGCCGAAACCGGTGAAGAAAAGCCAGCCATCCGGCGTTGTCAGATCGCGCCCTTTCAGGACGGCGCGCCATAAAGGCGCGTTGCAGGTCAGGGTAATCCAAAAACTGACCGCCAGGATCAAGAATTCTTGATCGCAGGGCCAATGTGACACCATGCGTGGAATCGCGCGGAAAAGACCGCTCAGACGGCACAGGCATCCAGGTGGAAAAATCGAATATTTCATATTCGATTAGTCTGTCAAACCGGGTGTGCGGTTTTTGTCGGACAATCGTGAGGAAATTGTGACCAGCGGACTTTGGCTATCGCGCCGCCAACCAACAGGAACAGGCGGCAATTACCGGAATATCTTCAAAAAAAACAGTATGACGGCCTCTATAAGCGCATGAAATACGGCCTGTTTTATGAATTTCATTAAAAAATACGGATTTTATGGAATTAAATAGTACGTTTTTAAGCTATTTTATGAAAACAAGGAACTCAGAATCGCTGAATTTTTATTAAAATATAACGCTCTCTAAATATTTTGACTTGATAAACGATAAAAATTGCTTGAAAACGTAGTATTTTTAGGGTCAGGTAGAATGAATGGATTGGAAAGGGAATATCCGGAAACCCAAAGAGACAAAAAACAGCTTAAGGGCGTTGCTTTAATTGGCATCCTTCGACAAGCTCAGGATGAACGGGTGGGGAAAGCCCGTCCGCGCCAAGCCTGCCAAATCATCGACAGCGCTTATCTCCGTTTGTGGTGATTTCGTCGAGACACATCGACGACATATGTTCCCGTTCGTACTGAGCCTGTCGAAGCAGGAACGGGCGCTCCAGAGCCTTCCAAAATCCTCTCTAATCAGCGCTCTCCGGCAAATTTAAGGTAAAGGAGTTCCTGACCTTTCCAATCCTTACCCTTCGACATACTTCCTTCAACAGGCTTAGGACGGGGCAGGATGAACTGCTGTTGAAAAATCCACTTACGCCAAGCCTGTTATATGTGACGTTCCCGCCCTCTCCCACAAATGGAAGAGGACGAAGTGTCCCTTTTCAGCTTGCGGAAGAGAGGCGCTCGCGGGCTTCCTCCTTTCCGTTTGTGGAAAGAGAGGCGGCTGCGGTTTTTCTCCTCTCCCGTGTACGAGAGAGGGAATAGCGTCGCTCCATCACGCGTGGGATTTTGTATTTACTTGAACAAGACACGCGCCAAAGCGGCCATCGTAAAACCCACTCCGGTTTGAAACCCCGGCCGCAAGAAAGGCGCAAAGATTGAGACCCTGTTCGCTCGGCCGGGGCTTCGACCGTGGTAACCCGCGAGGGGAGAGAAAGCTCTTCCCAACGATATTAGACCCGTAGCGGCTTCCGGGTTGACACTGATTTATTGCTAGATATTTCGTTTTCTAGCTATTTTATTGTGATTAACGCGAAGAGTACTTAAAAAACGTTTATTTATCGAAAATTTCCTTGATTTATTTAATGTTGACAAGGCTATAAAATAGCTTGAAAACGTAATTTTGTTTTCCTCCCCTCAATATTTGTGTAAATTTATACGTATAAATAACGCATTTTCAAGGCATTTCTATGAGCCGTCATATCATATTTTTATCGTAAAACCAACTCCGGTTTGAAACCCCGGCCTGAAGGCCGGGGTTTCGACCGTAGCCATTGGCAAGGGAATGCAAACCCCTTGCCAATGATGTTAGAGCGACAGCGCCTTCCGGGCTGTCGCTAATTTCTTGCTGGCCGCGATTCAGAATGGC
>JAITGN010000016.1 GCA_031280565.1 Accumulibacter sp.
CTGAGCCTGTCGAAGTATGAACGGACGCGCCAGGTTGTAAACACTCTTTCCCAGCCCTGATTCTTTCTTCGAATCATTTTTCAATCCTTACCCTTCGACAGGTTTCCTTCGACAGGCTCAGGACAGGCAGGGCGAACGGACTGGAAAGGCGCTCTTCGACAGATTTCCCTCGACAAGCTCAGGACGGCACAAGGCGAACGGATTGAAAAACAGGCTTTCTCCAGCCTCAGGGCGAAGCAGGATGATGAACGGATGAGGAAAACCCCGTCTGCGCCGAGTCTGCCGAACCTTCGACAACCTCTATTTCCGTTCGTGTTGGTTTTGTCGGAACGCATCGACGACATATATTTCCGTTCGTACTGAGCCTGTCGAAGCAGGAACGGACGCTCCAGATCGTAAATACTCTTTTCCAACCCTGATTCTTTCTTCGAATGGTTTTTCAATCCTTACCCTTCGACAACGCCTATTTCCGTTCGTGCTGAGCCTGTCGAAGTATGAACGGACGCTTCGGCCTTTCCAGTCCTGATTCTTTCTTCGAATGGTTTTTTCAATCCTTACCCTTCGACAACGCCTATCTCCGTTCGTACTGAGCCTGTCGAAGTAGGAACGGGCGCTCCAGATCGTAAATACTCTTTTCCAGTCCTGATTCTTTCTTCGAATCGTTTTTCAATCCTTACCCTTCGACAATGCCTATTTCCGTTCGTACTGAGCTTGTCGAAGTATGAACGGACGCGCCAAAAGGGCTTTCAAAAGCCTCTTTAATCAGCCTCCTTCGACAAATTCAAGGCAAGAGAGTTCTTGACCTTTCCAGTCCTTACCCTTCGACAAGCTCAGGGCGAACGGACTGAAAAGGCACTCTCCGACAGGCTTCCCTCGACAAGCTCAGGATGAACGGGAGTGGAAAACCCCGTCTGCGCTGAGTCTGCCGAAACATCGACAACGCTTATCTCCGTTCGTGTTGGTTTGTCGGAACACGTTGACGACGTCTATCTCCGTTCGTACTGAGCCTGTCGAAGTATGAACGGACGCTCCAGATAGTAAATACTCTTTCCAACCCTGATTCTTTCTTCGAATCGTTTTTCAATCCTTGCCCTTCGACAAGCTCAGGGCGAACGGACTGAAAAACAGGCTTTCTCCAGGCCCAGGGCAAGCAGGATAAACGGATTGGAAAGAAGGTTTCTGGAAACCCAAAGAGATTTAAAAATGCCTTAAGAACGTTATTTTAATTAGTATCCTTCGACAAGCTCAGGATGAACGGGAGTGGAAAAACCCATCTGTGCTGAGTCTGCTGAATCATCGGTAACGCCTGTCTCCGTCCAAAATTCGCGCCCGTCGCGGTCAAACGCTTTCCCACATTTTTTGCAGGCGCTTGACCGAGACAGGTGCGGGCGTCCGCAATTCCTGCGCGAAGAGGTGCACGCGCAATTCTTCAAGCAGCCAGCGGAATTGTTCCATTCGCGGATTATCGACGCCTTGCCGGGCGAGCGTTTCAGCGCGGCGTTCGTAATTTGTCCATAGCGGCAAATAATCGGCCATCAGGCGCGCGTCCCGAGCCGGGTCGTTACCGAGTTTGTCAAGGCGCATCGAAACCGCTTTCAGGTAACGCGGAAAATGCTGCAGGCGCTCGAACGGTGTTTCGGCGATGAAACACCGCACAAAAAGGCGTGAAAGCTGTTTTTCAATGTCGCGTGCGGCGATGGTATGCGCCTTGAAAACGGACAGTTTTTTCCGGACGTTCCGCCATTCGGCCAGTATCGCGGCGGCCAGGCGGTCGATTTCCTGCGCGAGCAGGCCGATTTTCGGCTTCGCCGCTGCGCAGCGTTCCCGAAAACCTTCCGCGCAGGACGGCCAGGGGCCGGTCATGCAGGCGCGGGCAAGCGCCACGTCGATCAGTTGGGCGCGCAGTTCTTCCGGCGTTCCGATCGTCATGAAAGCCATTCCCGCGCCCTCTGGTTTCAGAAGGTTTCGTTCGAGGTACTTTATCTGCTCCCGGAAATGCAGCCTGAAAAGGCGCAGCAAGCCTTTCGCGTGGACGGCGCGCGCTTCTCCGGACGTGTCGAAAATCCGCAGCGAAACCGAATCGCCGTCATCGTGAAGTCCTGGATAGCCGCGCGTTTTCTGGCCGCCTGTCTCGACTTCCATGAATTCCGGCAGTTCGCCGAACGTCCAGCCGGTCATTCCGGAATATTCTTCAGGTATTTCACGTGCCCCGGAAAATTCTTCCCGCGCCTGGCTGCCCCATTGGGCGCGCAATCCGGCAAGATCCCGGCTCATCGCGAGTTGTCCGCCCTCCCCGTCGACCAGCCGGAAATTGAAAAAAAGGTGCGGAGGCAGAACATCCGGGCGAAATGCATCGGGCGTAAGCTCCCAGCCTCGTGCATTGATGCCGCGCGTTTCGACGATAAAACGGATCAGCGCGGGAATCAGCCCTCGTTCCGCATAAGGTTTTTCCAGCGGCGCGTTTTCGGCGGATTCGATAAATTCGACGAAAGCAGCGGCGAAATCCGGAACCGGCCCAAGCTTTGCACGGATTTTCTGGGGCAGCGTTTTGACGAGCTGAAGCACTTTTTCCCTGAGCAGCCCGGGAATAAGCCATTCGCATTGATCTTCCGGAATGCGGTTGAGCTGGGCAAGCGGCACGGTCAGCGTTACGCCATCTTTCGCCGATCCTGGCCCGAAATGATAGGAAAGCGCGAAATCGACGCCGTTAAAGCACAGAACGCGCGGAAAAGCATCGGTCGTCACGCCGGCCGCTTCGTGCCGCATCAGGTCTTCGCGCTCCAGGTAGAGAAGTTTCGGATTCGTCCGCTCGGCCTCACGCCGCCACGCGTCGAAGGCCGGGCCGTCCACGATGCCCTCCGGAATGACGCGATCGTAAAAGGCGGCGATGAGTTCATCATCGACCAGGATATCCGGCCGGCGCGATTTATGCTCAAGCGCTTCGATATCGCGTATCAGCCGCCGGTTATGCGCGTAAAACCCCCAGCGACGCGCGTAATCTTCCGCGATTTCGCCGCCGGCAAGCCCCTGGCGGATAAAAATGTCCCGCGCTTCCTTCGAATTAATCTCCCCGTAATTCACGCGCTTTCGCGGTTCGATGACAAGGCCGTAAAGCGTCGAGCGTTCGAACGCGATGGCGCGCATCGCGTTTTTTTCCCAATGCGGGTCGAAACAGCTTTTTTTGATGAGATGCGCGGCGATCTTCTCGATCCATTCCGGCTCTATCCTCGCCACGCAGCGGGCAAACAGCCGCGACGTTTCGGTGATCTCGGCAGCGACGATCCATTTGCCCGCTTTTCCGGCAAGCGGCGAGCCGGGATGAACCGCGAAACGGATGCCGCGCGCGCCAAGATATTGAGCACCGGGAGGCGCGCCTCTCGGAAGTTCTTCCAGTTTTTGGCCGATATTTCCGAGCAAGCCGGACAGCAAGGCCCGGTGAAGCGCCGCATAATCCGTGCGGGACAGGCCCGCGCTTCCGGATTCCACTTCGTCCAGCGCGTCCGAAAATTTCGCCGGGCCGTGATCTCCCGCGCCTTTCACCTCCCAGCCGCGTTCCGCGAGGAGCGCGGCAAGCTGCCCATAGACGTCACGCCATTCACGCATTCGCGCCGCCGACAGAAAATTTTCTCCGCATTCCCGCGCGATTTGGCGGCGCGATTTTTTATGCGCGATTTCATTTTCATACCACGTCCAGAGGCGAATCCAGGAAAGAAATTCGGACTTTTCGTCGTCGAATTTCCGCCGCGCCGCGCCGGTCTGTCTTTCCGCCGTTCGCTCGCGCGGGTCGCGCACGGAAAGCGCCGAAGCAATAATCAGAACATCGTTGACGCACCCTTCGCGACGCGCTTCGACGATCATCCGCGCGACGCGCGGGTCGAGCGGCATACGCGCCAGTTCATGCCCTGTCGGCGTTAGCGCCGCGTCGCCCGCCGCCGCGTCTGTCGCGCCAAGTTCGCGCAGCAGCCTGAATCCGTCGCTGATCGCTTTCGGCGGCGGCATCTCAATGAATGGAAACGATTCGATATCGCCAAGATCAAGCGCCTTCATCCGCAAAATGACGCCAGCAAGCGATGAACGCAGAATTTCGGGGTCGGTAAATTCCGGACGCCGCCCGTAATCATCCGCGTCATAAAGCCGGACGCAGATTCCGGCTTCGAGGCGTCCACAGCGTCCGGCCCGCTGATCGGCCGATGCGCGCGAAATCTTTTCGATCCGGAGCTGTTCAACCTTGTTGCGATAGGAATAACGCTTGATCCGCGCCAGCCCCGTATCGACGACATAGCGGATGCCCGGAACGGTCAGCGACGTTTCGGCGACATTGGTCGAAAGAACAATCCGCCGTCCGCCGTGTGGCTTGAAAATACGCGCCTGCTCTTCCACCGAAAGCCGCGCGAAAAGCGGCAGAATCTCCGCAGCCCCCTTCCCCACCGCGCGGCCAAACGCGCGTTTACGCAGAATTTCAGACATTTCGCGGATTTCGCGCTCGCCCGGAAGAAAAACGAGAATATCGCCCGGCCCGGCCCGGACAAGCTCGTCGCACGCATCGGCTACGGCGCCATAAAGATCGCGCTCGTCGCCGGGATCGCGCGGCGGCGCGGAATTCGGCGATTCTGCCGGCTCCGCCGATTCCCTCCCATCCGCCCCATTCACTTCTTCCCGCATCGGACGATAACGGATTTCGACGGGAAACATCCGTCCGGAAACTTCAATGACCGGAGCATCCTTTCCGTCAAGTGCGAAATGCGATGAAAAACGTTTCGCGTCAATCGTCGCTGACGTAACGATCAAGCGCAAATCCGGACGTTTCCTCAACAGGCGTTTGAGATAGCCCAAAAGAAAATCGATGTTCAAGCTGCGCTCATGCGCCTCGTCGACAATCAGCGTATCGTAGCGCGACAGCCACGGGTCACCCTGGGTCTCCGCGAGCAGTATCCCATCTGTCATCACCTTGATATACGCCCGAGGCGACACGCGGTCGGAAAACCGTATCTTGTATCCGACAAAATCCCCCAGCTCGCTTTCAAGCTCGCGCGCGATTCGTGATGCCGTCGAACGGGCGGCGATCCGGCGCGGCTGCGTATGCCCGATCAGGCCGGTTATTCCGCGCCCGGATTCGAGGCAGATTTTTGGCAATTGGGTCGTTTTGCCCGACCCCGTCTCGCCGCAGACGATAATGACAGGGTTCTTTGAAATCGCTTCGGCGATTTCGGCGCGCCGCGCGTTGACCGGCAGCTCACCGGGAAACGCGAGACGCGGCAGACTCTCGCGCCGCGCCGCTACCGCCGCGCGAGAGCGTTCGAGCAAAAAGTCATATTCGGCCTGGGCCGCCTTTCGCGCCGCGCCCTCCAGCCGGCGCAAATCACGCGCTATCGCGCGTAAACGCTGCTGGTCGGCCGTCAAACAACCGGAAAAGGAAGAAAGCATCGGAAAGCAGACTTTTGGGGGATGAAATAATAACGCGGCTCGCCGTCCCGCGACGCGCGAATCTGATCAAAATAAAGAAACCGCGATCTTGAAGTATTTTATAGTGAAACAGCCAAGATTATCGCTTGATATCGTTATCGTAGAGAACGAAATGCTGAATTTATCCTTTATTTTTCCAGTTAGAATTGCTTGAAAACGTTATCTGTCCTTCCTGTTTCAAAATTTTTTGATAAATAATTCTACATAAATCCTTGAATTACAGTGCTTTCAGATGAACGATTCCGGAATAATTTTTGATTTTTAAGAATTTTCGCCCTTCTAGAGGTCAGAAATCCGGCCTCCCCCCAAGCCGCGCGAGACAAGAAAGATTGAATCGCGCCGCCGGAAAGCCTAGAATAAGCAGCTCGCGGGCGTCGTATAATGGTAATACCCAAGCTTCCCAAGCTTGTGCCGTGGGTTCGATTCCCATCGCCCGCTCCAACATTTTGCACTATTTGCAACATTCCTCTACATGACCCGCCTGGATTACTTGATTCTTAAGCGAAATCCTTTTGGGATTTCGCACTATTTGCCACAATTTCGCACGATTCACCGCTATTCAGCACACTGAATCGGTAGGTAAAATTGTAGGTATCGAAAACTGGGGAGGGATTGATGCCTACAAACAAGCTCAAAGATGCGCATTGTCGGGGCGTAGCGGCGGGCGATAAGCCCCGCAAGCTCTTCGACGGCGGCGGACTCTATCTTTACATCTTGCCCGCTGGCGTCAAACTCTGGCGGATCGCCTATCGATACGGCGGCAAACAAAACACGCTCAGCCTCGGCGCGTACCCCGACGTTTCGCTGGCCGACGCGCGGCAGCGGCTCGCCGAAGCCAAGGCCCTGCTCCGCGCCGGAAAGAATCCGCGTAAAGCGAAATACGTCCCCGTCGACAGCCTCAGCTTTCGGGCGGCCACCGAAAATTACTGGCATGGTCGCCATGACCTGAGCGCGGGCTACGTCGCCAACGCCCTGCGCTCGCTCGAACTGCACCTCAATCACGATCTGGGCGACAAGGCCGTCGGCGCCATCACCCGCGCCGAACTCTTGGAAATCCTGCGACGCCTCGACGCCGCCGGCAAGCACGTCTATGTCAGGAAAGTAAGGATGTGGGCGGGGCAAGTCTTCGAGTGGGCGGTCGAAAACGGTCACGCCGAAAACAATCCCGCCGCGCCGACCCGACCGGACGGATCGGCCAGGTCGAACAGCCCGGTGGAGGCCTCTTCCAGCAGGCGGAACAGCACGCGGGCGATGCCGGCAACGCCCGCCTCGACCTCCAGGGGATCGACCACCCGGAGGGTATCCACCGATTTTTCCAGGGCGTCCGCGATCCAGGCGCAGGCATCTATAGTCATCGCGGCCGCGGCAAGCTGCGCGCGCTCGTTCGGGGAAAGGGGTTGGGGCGCTTTCGCGCCTGGGGGTTTTTGAGACATGATGCATGCCTTTCGTTCAGTGTTTGACTGAACCGCACACCCCCGACCAAGAGGGTGGGCGGCAACGAACGGGTTGGTCGACCGGGGCATGCTCCGGCGAGCCTTGCGGCTCCCCGCCTGCGCCGCCCGAAAAACGGGCGCATCATGGGCAACAAAAAAGCCGCTTGCAAACGCTTCGCGGCTCATTGCCGCATGCCAAACCGGGCGACCAAACCCGATCCCCGTTTTCTGCGGGGACGGGAGCACGATACCCCGGTTTGGGCGGATGTCAAGCGGTGACATATCGGAGTCTCGTCGGAAACACTGTAACCCACACTGTAACCCATGCTTGACATTGCGTAACCCATGAATTACAATTCGCCCATGTTCGAGATCATCCAATCCGACGAATTCATGCAATGGGCCGCGAAGCTCAAGGACAGGAGAGCCGAGGCGCGTATTGCTGCCCGGCTTCGCCGCGCCGAGGAAGGCAACCTTGGGGATCACAAGCCCTTACGCGATGGTGTTTCCGAAATGCGCATTGACGTGGGCGCGGGCTACCGTCTGTATTTCACGCGGCGCGGGAACACGGTGCTTGTGTTGCTGTGCGGGGGCGACAAACGCACGCAGGAAGCCGATATCAAGCGCGCCATCGCCCTGGCGCGGGCCTGGAAGGAGTAAATCATGGAAAAACCCCTGACGATCAACATTCCCGAAGGCTTCAGCCGCTGGAATGTCCTTGACCACCTCAGAACTGAAGAGGACATGCAACTTTATCTCGAAGCCTGCATGGAAGAAGACGAAGGCGACGGACGCCTGATCAACGCGGCACTGGGGGATATTGCCCGCGCCCGTGGCATGACACAGTTGGCCCGCGATACGGGTCTTGCCCGCGAAGGGCTTTACAAGGCGCTGTCCGCCGATGGCAACCCGGAATTTTCCACCATTCTGAAAGTCACCCGCGCGCTGGGGCTGAAGCTGACCTTCTCGCCCGTGACGTGAGGCCCGGTTTGGGCGGAAGTCAAGAAAAAAAACAATAATCACGCTTGACGTTAATCACGCATCGCGTCACTATCCTTCCATGAGTATTCAATCTTTCCGCTGTCCCGACACCGAACACGTGTTCAACCGGTTCCGGGTGGCGCGATTCGCCCGCATCGAAGCCGTCACGCGGCGCAAGCTGGAACAGTTGCACATGGCCGGATGCCTCGATGATCTCTTCATCCCGCCCGGTAACCGGCTGGAAAAGCTCGCGGACGACCGGGAAGGTCAGTGGAGCATCCGCATCAACGATCAATGGCGCGTGTGCTTCGTTTGGGCGGGAACGGACGCGGAAGCAGTTGAAATCGTGAACTACCACTGATGGAGAACGGACATGAACAAGAAATTCAAGCCCATTCACCCCGGCGAAATCCTGCTGGAAGAATTCTTGAAACCGCTTGGCATCAGCAATTACCGGCTGGCCAAGGAAATCGGCGTTCCCGCGCAACGTATCGGTGAAATCGTCACGGGGCGGCGCGCTATCACGGCAGATACCGACCTGCGCCTGTGCCGGTTCTTCGGCCTCTCCGACGGCTACTGGTTGCGCGGTCAGGCGCGTTTCGACACGGAGATGGCAAAGGACACACTGTCGGCGCAGTTGGCGAGGATCACGCCATGGCCTCTCGATCCGGCCTGCGCCTGACGAATCGGCGTAGTGTTCTTGCTTTCCGGCGGCGACAAGGCCACGCAGAAGCGCGACATCGCGGTCGCGCTGGATTGGGCGCGGCAACTCAAGGAAAGAAAGGAGGATTGAATGACCGGGAAACTGAAAACCCGCCGTTGGGATGTTCTGGAACACCTCAAGATGGAAGAGGAAATTCAAGGATTTCTCCAGGCGTGTTTCGAGGAAGCGGAAGACAATCCGGCTTTTATTGCCCAAGCGCTGGGGTTCCGGATGGTTCTGCAAACGATCCGCGAGGAATGCCACGCGGCGTGAGACCCGGTTTGGGCGGATGTCAAGAGAATTTCTCCCGAAGCCTCGCCGGGTTATGCAAGTATCTATATAATAGACGCCATGAAACCTCTGGAATTCCTTGGCTCCAGTCTGGACGATTTGCGCAAGATGCCCAAAGTGGCGCGGCAGGCGCTGGGCGAGGCATTGCTTGAAATGCAGGACGGCGGAATGCCTGGCGATTTCAAGCCCATGCTTGTCGTGGGTTCCGGCGTATTCGAGATTCGCTACCGCGACACTTCTGGCGTGTTCCGGGTGATGACCGTTGCCAAATTCGCCTCCGCGATTTACGTCCTGCACGCTTTCCAGAAGAAAACGCAAAAGACAGACCCCGCCGATATAGAGCTTGCCGCCAAACGCTACCGCATGATAGGAGAATGAATCATGGAAAAAACAGACCCCCGCTGGCTGGATGAAAGCCGCATAAAAAGTTGCGGCAATGTGTTCGTCGACCTAGGCTTTGACCCCGCCGAGGCGGAGGTGATGATGCTCCGCGCCCGTGTCATGCGCCGCATGGCGCAAAAACTCAAGGAAAACGGATGGACGCAAGTCGAGGCGGCGCGACGGCTGGGGGTGACACAGCCGCGTATTTCCCGCATCGTCAAGGGCAAGACGGAAGATTTCAGCCTGGACATGCTCCTGACCCTGGCGGCTCGCGCCGGTCTGCGCCCGGAACTTCGCCTGGCCTCTTGAGGTGTCGGGCGTGTTTGCTTTAGCTTTGCGCTGGAAACGGCCATCGCGACGATCACGCACACGGAAATTCACATCATCTCCATGCGAAAGGCCGAGCGCCATGAACAAGAAAACTACTTTGCCCGCGCCACGCATCGCGTCGGACTGCAACCCGTGGGGAAAAAGCTGAAAATCAGCATCACGCGGAATCCCGACATCGTGCGCGAAACGATCCGCGAGGAATGGTACGCGGCGTGAGGGAAAGTCAAGCCAGGAGTTGACTTCCCGTCCCTCCGCCCGGTTCGAAAGGCAGTTCGCCCTGCCCTTCGGCGTTCGCCGCCCGCCGGGCCGAAGGCCGGAGATAGACCGCCGGGTTCGGCCGGATCGACGGCACGATCGTCGCGATCGCCGAGACAAACACCCGGAAGACGTGACAGCAGTCGATGTTCTCGCACTGGACGTAAGCCTCGCGCGTGATCGGCGACATCGCGCGCGAGGTGCGCACCTTCGCGGGACGGCCGCAATGCGGACAGGTAATCCTCATGGCATGTCGATAAAATCCGTTTGATACGGCCCCCCCAACTCGCCGGCCCTCTGCCCAATGACGCGCGCGAGCGCCTGACGGTCGTTCTGATTGGCGGCGCGGTTCTTCACGGCGACCATTTGGGCGAAGGACGCGCGCAGTTTGAGCAGCGCGCCGGCCCATTCTTCGAGCTTCTGCTCAAGGAAGCCGGCGTCGGCCGCGTTGCCCGCGGCGCGGCCCTTTTCGTGGTTTGAATTCCTTTCTTGCCAGATCAAACGGATCCCCTCGTGGGCCGCGGGCCGCCAGTGCGGATTCCGGCCAGCGACGATCGTTATCTCTGTTTCGCCAAAATCGACGCGCCGCACAGGGCAGCCGTTAGCGGTCAGCGCGCGATAAACGCGATTCGCCGCGGCAAGCCGCGCCAGAAACGCCGCGGAGAAAACCTTCGGCCCAGAGGGCCGAAACGGAATCGCGGCGTTCATGGCCTCTCCTCCATCGCTTTGTAATGCCGCGCGATGATGATGGCGGCTTGAGCGGAAAGCGAGCGCATGTTTTCGTTGGCATCATTCAGGAAACGTTTCAAAACGTCTTCTGGGAGGCAGACCTGAATACGGGGACGGCCCGCGCCATTTGGCGAGCGGCGGCAAAAGCGATAGTTCATCGTAAAACTAACTCCGGTTTGAAACCCCGCCCTTCAGGGCAGTGCGGAGGTCGAAACCCCGGCCTGAAGGCCGGGGTTTCGACCGTAGCCATTGGCAAGGGGATGCAAACCCCTTGCCAATGATGTTAGAGCGACAGCGCCTTCCGGGCTGTCGCTAATTTCTTGCTGCGC
>JAITGN010000021.1 GCA_031280565.1 Accumulibacter sp.
CAATAACGGCGATGTGGCGACATTCGCGCGGGAAAGCGGTTGATCCGGAATGGGCAAAAATCGTTCAGGAATTTCTGGAATCCGGCGCGCAAACAGGATTTATCGAGCGTTTCAACAGCATCGAGGAACGCGCGCGCGCATTGGAACGCGAGATTAACCAAAGCGGGCCGAGAAACTGGATGGGCGTTAAACAAACACTCAATCTTGTGTCCGATTACAACACGGCGATTGAAAATGCCTCTCGCCTTGCCGTCTTTGCCATGGCGCGTGAAAAGGGACTTTCAACGATTCGCGCGGCTAATCTTGCCAAGGGAATCACGGTCAACTTTAACCGGCGCGGCGCATCAACGGGCGCGTTGGCATCAGCGTATATGTTTTTTAACGCGGGTGCGCAAAGCACAGCACGCATGATCGAAACGCTGAAATCGCCCGCAGGCAAGCGTGTTGCGGCATTACTTGTCGGAATCGGTATTGCGTCTGGCAAACGTCAGCACAATGGAAGACGCCAACGCGCTGCTGCCGCCGTTCATCGACCACTACAACGCCCGGTTCGGCAAACCCGCCCAGTCGCCAGACGATGCCCATCGGCCTGCGGCGATGAGCGACGAGGCGCTCCGCATGGCCACCTGCGCACTCTACCCGCGGCGGCTATCCAAATCCCTGTCCTGCCAATACCGGGGGCGGCTCTACCTCGTACAGACCAGCGGACGCCGCCTACCCCCTGCGCAAGGCGCCCATCATCGTCTGCGACGATGGCCGCGACGACACCGTCGTGCTGCTCTACAAAAACAAGCCCTTGCCCTATCGCCTCTTCGAGCGACACGATTTGCCCTCGCGCGTCGCCGACGACAAAACGCTCAACGAGCGAGTGGATCAGGCCAAGGCCAAACAGGCCCAAAAAACCTAGCTAGCTGTTTAGTCCCACGGTGTGCTGGAGTAATTTACGAGCAGCTACGGCGGGAGGAGTTATGGGATAGGTACTACACGGCTGCGCTCGCACGACAGAGGCAGTGCGTCGAGCGATACAGCATGGTCAAGCGAGCCTGAGCGTTGTGGCGGCGCAGTATGGAATCAATCCAAAGACGGTAGCCAGGTGGCGTCAGCGCCAGCATGTCGAGGATTCGCCCAGGGGGCCGAAGCAGGTCCGGTCGTCCGTGCTGACACAGGAAGAGGAATCAGCTATCGTGGCGTTTCGTCGCTATACGCTCCTGCCATTGGATGATTGCCTCTACTCCTTGCAGTCAAGCCTTCCCCATTTGACACGCTCGTCCCTGCACCGATGCTTGCAGAGGTATGGCATTTCACGATGGTAGGATGTTGAAGGCGATAAGCCGGCGAAGAAGAAATTCAAGGCTTACCCGATTGGGTATTTCCACATCGATAGCGCGGAAGCGCAGACCGATGAAGGCCGGCTCTGTGGCCATCGACCGAATATCAAGGTTTGCCTACGCCGAACTGCATCCACGAGCAACGCGCCTGATTGCTCGGGATTTCCTGTCCGGTCTGCTTGAAGTGGTGCCCTGCGCAATCCATACCATCCTCACCGATAACGGTATCCAGTTCGCCGTACGCAAGGCAACGGAAGGGAATTGGTTCATTCCGTCTGATCGGGTGTGCGATGCCCATGGAATCGAGCATCGCCTGACTCAAGTAGGTCACCCATGGACGAATGGGCAGGTGGAGCGCATGAACCGACCCCTCAAAGAGGCCACGGTAAAACGCGACTACGACCAAATGCATGAGCCGTTGAAGGCCCACTTGCAGACCTTCCGGATGGCTTACAACTTCGCCAGGCGCTTGAAGACGCTAAAGGGACTGACCACCCCTTATGAATTCATCTGCAAAACCTGGACAAAACAGCCTGAACGCTTCAGGATTAATCCAATCCAGCACACCGTGGGACTAAACAACTAGGTTTTGCTGGTACGGACGTCGTTGTCGCGGTAGTCGGCATCCTCGCGCCGCTTTTGCTGCTGCCAGCGTCGGCGGCGTTCGCGTTGGCATTCCGGATCGGTGCAGTAGGTCTGATTGGGGTTCTGCGGCCGAGGGGTGAAAGGGTGGCCACATGCGTTGCAGATTTTTGCCTCCATGACAGTCTCCGTGAAAAAGACTGTATGGAAGCGCCCTCTGAGCAGAGGGACGTCTATCTGCCGAAGTACATCAAGAGCGCCGATATTCGGCCATTGCGCGAAGAATGGAGCTTTTACTGTACCTGCAGAGGGGAGGCGAGTTGCATACACTGCGCTTCGGACGCTCTGGCTTCAATGCTGATTCTCCAGTTCCGAGGCCCATGCGCAAGTGTGGGCTTTCGTGTTTTCAGGGATGCCTGAATCGCATCAGATACAACACGGCTCGCTCCTCTGCGTCGAATGACGTACGGGTGGGCTCTCTATTTCTTGAACCTATTCAACGTGGCAGCATGAAGTAGTGCCGGTTCCGGTGTTGCTCGTCGATATACAGGATCTATGAGTGCGTAACCATGTCCATATACGGGCGCATCACGTTGGCGATGCGACAAATCTGGGCGTATCGCCACAGATCGTCTGCGGATGCCTTACGTGTCCGCCACGCATCTTTCAGTGCATCCAGCGCGACATCCAGGCCGATCTTGTTGCGATGCTTGAAGCAATCCACGACTGTCTTGGCCGCGCTGTAGACCTGCAGCTTCATGCTATCGATCAGGTGCCGTCGTGTATGTATTGCCCGTCATCTGAACCATCCTGATCGGCGGGTAGTCGATCTTCGGGGTGTGGCTGCCCCGAGGCATGGCGACCCAGACGTGGCGTGGCAGTTCGTGGAACTGCAGGGCCGTGAGCAGGCAAAACACGGCCTGCGGCACTTTGGCAGCCACTATTACGAGGCTTTCGTGTTCAGAGACTGAGTGGCCCGGCAGGCGATATAGACCGCGCCCGATTCTGTCCACCATGCCTGAGGCGGCCAGACGCGTCAGTACCACCCGGGGGATGCCGATTGCGCCCAGGTCGATTGGGCGCAGCATCCCTTCTGGGCAAGCAGATCGATAACGCGCTCGGTTTGAGTGGCTTCAGGCATGGTTGGAAGTATGATCCGTTTATTCGTCTGAATAAAGTAAGTGACGAATAAACGGATCATCGCCGAATGGCCACCGACCTGCTCGGCGGCGCATCCAATCGAGTGCTCATGCCGGCAATCGGGCCAAGGCATCAAGCAATGTACGCCGCTGGGCGCGTGAATCCTTCGGCACTTCGATGCCGTGCGCTTCCACCGTGCGCTTCCATTTCGGCGGAGCAGCGAAGCATCCAGGCTTTAATCTCATCCAGTTTGAAGCGGATCTGTTTTCCAACATGCAAAAAGGGAATGCCGAGCGATTCCCGCATGTTTGGATGGGTGAGGATGTACATCGGGAGGCTCATGATCTCGGCAATTTCCTTGACCAACATCATATTTTGGGCTTTGGACAGCACGACATCACTGCCTTTTTCCCCAAGTGGCCGAATGCATCGACTCCATCTCGAACGCCTAGATTTCCTCCACGAGATAGGTCACCCGCTTGGAGAGCTTCAAGTGCCTCGGACCCCAGCGCTCGGCCAACTCCTGCTCATTGATTGCAATTTTTTTCATCATGCACCTCAGTGGTTGTAGGGAGGTGCATTCAGGCGCTGTTGGGGCGCGAAGCCAAGTGGTGGGAGGTGGGCGGGGTAGCAGACGGTGCTAATCATCACCATGACCGGGAAATAGGTGTAAATGGACGCAGGAATGGATATGGCTCGTTATTGGGTGTAAATGGGTGTAGCATTGGTTCATGCTGAAAACCGACTCCATTCAGATCACCCCGGAGATCCTGAGTCTGATTGCCAGGATCGACGAGTTCAAAGGCGCATGGCGCGCCTTGGGCACACTCGCGCCCGACCGCCTGTCGGCCCTGCGACGGGTTGCCACCATCGAGAGCATTGGTTCCTCCACCCGCATCGAGGGCAGCAAACTGTCAGATCGGGAGGTGGAGCAGTTGCTGTCGAATCTGGAGATCAAATCCTTCGCTACTCGCGATGAGCAGGAAGTGGCCGGCTACGCTGAACTGATGGACTTGGTGTTCTCGTCGTGGCAGGACATCCCGTTTACCGAGAACCACATCAAGCAGTTGCACCAGATCCTGCTGCACCACAGCGAAAAGGATACCTGGCATCGCGGCAACTACAAGACCAACTCGAACAGCGTCGCGGCGTTCGATGAAACCGGGGCGCAGATCGGCATCGTGTTTCAGACGGCCACGCCGTTCGACACGCCGCGCCTGATGACAGAACTGGTGGCCTGGGTAAATCAGGAGCGCGAGGCTGCCCGGCTGCATCCACTGCTGATCATCGCCCTGTGCGTTGTCGTTTTTCTGGAGATTCACCCCTTCCAAGATGGCAACGGGCGCCTCTCCCGAGTGCTGACCATGCTCCTGCTGCTGCAGGCCGGGTACGCCTATGTGCCCTACAGTTCGTTGGAAAGCGTGATCGAACACAGCAAGGAAGCCTACTACCTGGCGTTGCGTCAGACCCAAGGCACGATCCGCACGGAATCACCGAACTGGCAGCCGTGGCTGGTGTTCTTCCTGCGATCTCTGGCCGAGCAGATGCGGCGTCTGGAGAAGAAGGTCGAGCGCGAGAAGATCGTGCTGGCGGCCATGCCAGAACTGCAGCTACAGATCGTTGAGTTCGCCCGCGAACATGGCCGCATGACGATTGGCGATGCCATCAAGCTGACTGGAGCTAGTCGCAATACCCTCAAACAGCACTTCCGTACTCTGGTCGAACGCGGCACACTGAACCAGCATGGCAGTGGCCGAGGGGTTTGGTACGACCTGCGCTGAAACGCGTTCTCATCGAATCACGCCCTCCAAGCCCCTCTATGCGACAAGTGACGTTGCAATGCGGGGAGTAGAGCAAAGCCGGACAAGCGGCAGTTGATGTTCGACAGAACCGCAGTCTTTCCGCGCCTAGCTATTTGGGTGTAGAATCTCAGTTTCCGTGGCGGACTTGTTCCACCACCACATCATCGTCCGGAGCAGTTCAAAGAAGGCCAGAATCTCCAGTGTTTCCAATGGTTCTGGCCTTTTTTTCGTCCGAAGCCGTCCGATATAATCCGTTGACATCCGGGGAGATTTTCAATTCCTTTGAAAAGGCAGCCCCATAATGGAGGGGCTTTCATCGTAAAACTAACTCCGGTTTGAAACCCCGCCCTTCAGGGCGGTGCGGAGGTTGGAACCCCGACCTGAAGGGCTGTCGCTGATTTCTTGCTGAAAGGCCATGTGACGTCTCCACTATCAGACATCACGATCAAGAATTCCAAACCTGCCGGGAAATGACAACGTTTGCCTGACGGGAACGGCCTGTATCTGGAATCTCTCTAACGGGCAGCAAGTTCTGGCGACCCAAGTGCCGACTTATTTCTTCGGTTCCGGCATCCGCCGGAGATGCACAATCTGGCGGCAGCGATCTTTGCCGAGGCCAACGCGAAGTTTCTGGGAAGGGCGTGTCGCTAAAGACGCGAAGGATATATTCCGGCTTCTCGGCAACGCAGTGAGCCGCCGCTTCCAGGCCACAATGATCAAGCCGCGTCCCTCTTGACCACCATGTTAGAGGAAACGGTACGCATGCTAGCACCGACAGTCAAACAGGGCGGCACTTTTGAACGGCTATTGCAGGGCTGGATGCGTAGCCGTGCTACCCGCAAGCAACAATGACAAATGATATAAGGATCACGGATTTTAAAAAATAACGTTTTCTAGCCATTTTGTGCCTATTTCACAAAAAAAACGAAGATGGGCAAAAGCGCTGCGCCGCCTCAGGCGATGGCGCGTTCTTGCCATGCGTGGACATGCGCGGAGGGAGGGTAAAAAGGTATACTGGCCCATTTCCGCTTTCGCCTGTTTTCACACATTCAGCGCCGAACCGATGACTCAATACGCCGACTTTCCGGAATGCGAGGTTTCGCTTTCCCCCTCACCACCGGCGTTTTGGGCGGATTCGCTCATGAAACAGCTCGAAGGCGGCGAGAGCGTCCTTGCGTATTTCGAAACGGATCTTGACGCCGGATTACGCTATTCCGGCGGTTTGGTCGTTCTGACCGACCGTCGTCTGCTTGCCGCGACATGCTCCGGTGATTGGCGGTTTTTCCCTTATGGTGCTGGAACGATGCTCACGCGCCAGGATCATGCGGGCGTCGGCACGCTTGAGCTTTTCGATGGCGCGGCGCGGCTTGCGGCCTGGCGGTATACGATCGGCCGCGACGACGCGGCGGGACGTCTCATCGACGCTTTCGAGCGCTGGCGCGCATATCCGCATTCCGGAGAAGAGCTTGTTGCCGGGGGCGATATGCATGGTGATTCATCCGCTGCCACCGAAGCGCCGCCTTCGGCCTGGGTGCTTTTTCGTCTGTGGCGTTTTGCCCGTCCTTACCGCTGGCGGCTGTTCGCGGGGTTTGCGCTTTCGCTGGCGTCGACGGGCGCGACTCTGGTTCCCCCCTATCTGACGATGCCGCTGATGGATGACATTCTGATTCCCTATCAGAACGGGAAGCCCATCGATAACCGTGAAGTCGCCTTCTACCTCGTCAGCCTGTTTGCCGCCTCGCTTGCGGCCTGGGCGCTTGGATGGGCGCGAACCTGTATCCTAGCCTGGGTGTCCGAGCGTATCGGCGCGGATCTTCGGACAAGCACTTATGAGCATTTGCTGAAATTGTCACAGGAATATTTTGGAGCCAAGCGCACGGGTGACCTGATGGCCAGAATCGGTTCCGAAACTGACCGGATCAATGTATTTATCTCGCTGCATTTTCTTGATTTTGCGACTGATGTGCTTTTGATCGCGATGACAACGTGTATCCTCGTTTCGATCAATCCCTGGCTGGCGCTTGTGACGCTCTCGCCGCTTCCTTTCATCGCGTGGATGATCCATACCGTCCGCGAAAGGCTCCGCACGGGATTCGAGCGTGTCGACCGCATCTGGGCCGAGATTACCAACGTGCTTGCCGATACGATTCCCGGCATCCGCGTTGTCAAGGCTTTTGCGCAGGAGAGCCGCGAAGCCGCGCGTTTCCGCGCGGCCAACCGCCGCAATCTGGAAGGCAATGACCGCGTCAATAGAGTCTGGTCGCTTTTCGGGCCGACGGTCACTCTGTTGACTGAAACAGGCGTTCTCGTCGTCTGGACATTCGGCATCTGGCAGATTTCGAAGAATACGATCACCGTCGGCGTGCTAACCGCCTTCCTCGCGTATATCGGCCGTTTTTATCTTCGGCTCGATTCAATGAGCCGGATTGTATCGGTGACGCAGAAAGCGGCCGCGGGCGCGAAACGGATCTTCGAAGTGCTCGATCATGTTTCCAGCGTTCCTGAACCCGAAAATCCGGTGCATCCCGGCCGGATAAACGGGCGGATCGAACTGCGCGATATCGGTTTCCGTTACGGCGCGCGGAACGTGATCCGCCATCTCGACCTGACCATCGAGCCAGGTGAAATGATCGGACTCGTCGGTCACAGCGGTTCAGGAAAGAGCACGCTGATTAACCTGATTTGCCGCTTTTATGATTTAACCGAAGGTGCAATCCGGGTCGATGGCGTCGATATCCGTTCGTTTCCGGTCGCCGAGTACCGGAAAAATATCGGTCTTGTTCTCCAGGAGCCTTTTCTGTTTTTCGGTACCATCGCCGAAAACATTGCTTATGGAAAACCGGAGGTGACGCGCGAAGAAATCGTCGCGGCCGCGCGCGCCGCGCACGCGCATGAATTTATCCTGCGTCTTCCGCATGCGTATGACTCGCTCGTCGGCGAACGCGGCCAGTCTCTTTCCGGCGGTGAGCGTCAGCGCATCTCGATTGCCCGCGCGCTGCTGATCGATCCGAAAATCCTGATTTTTGATGAAGCGACGTCTTCCGTCGATACGGCGACCGAGAAAGAAATCCAGAAGGCGATCGATAACCTCGCCTATGGACGCACGACCATCGCCATTGCTCACAGGCTTTCGACCTTGCGAAAAGCCGACCGCCTGGTTGTCCTCAATCACGGCAAAATCGTTGAAACCGGAACCCACAAAGAGCTGGTCGCGCGCAAGGGCCATTATTACCAGTTATGCAGGGCGCAGAAACAGAATGCCGATTATGGGGAGGGCGAATGAACATGCCTTTCCGCCTTTGTCGCGCGCACACTGGATACCTCGCGCTGATCGACGCTTCGGGAAAATCCTATGAGAATGTTGTTCCTGTGCGCGCGTTTCCGGTTACATCGCCAGAGTCCGGTTTTTCGCTCATCGGCCCCGCGGGAGAGGAGCTGGCCTGGATCGACCGGCTTGATACGCTGCCGGAGGATACACGCGCGCTGATCCGCGAAGAGCTTGCCGGACGCGAATTCATGCCGGAAATCCTGAGAATTACTGGAGTTTCGAGCTATGCGACGCCCTGTGTCTGGGAGATTGAAACTGATCGCGGCGCAACGCGGCTGCTTCTCGGCGTTGAGGAGGATATCCGCCGTCTCACACCGCCGGCACTCATGATAACCGACCGTCAGGGCATCCATTACCTGATCCGCGACAGCAGATCTCTGGACAGACAAAGCAGGAAATATCTTGACCGTTTTCTCTGAAACAGCCCGCATGACGCCTGGAAAGGCGATAAATGCCATCCTTGTCGGCCCGATCCCCGTATGCCGCGTTATTTTCATTGCGTCCCGTGAAATTTGCCGGCGCGCGCCGCTTATCCATTCCATAAAATGATGAAAGATATCCGTTTTCTTGAAATTCGCCATTTACGCGGCCCCAATATCTGGGCTTATCGCCCCGTCATCGAAGCCATTGTCGATATCGGCGAACTTGAGGATTTTCCGTCGAACAGGATTCCCGGTTATCCCGGACGCCTTGAAAAAATGCTGCCCACGCTCATCGAACATCGGTGCAGCTATGGCGAACGCGGCGGTTTTCTGCGCCGTCTCGCGGAAGGTACCTGGCCCGCGCATATTCTCGAACATGTGACGCTGGAACTCCAGAATCTCGCCGGATTGCCCGGCGGTTTCGGCAAGGCGCGCGAGACATCGAAACGCGGCGTCTATAAGGTTGTCGTCCGCGCGTGGCAGGAAGAAGTCACGCGCGCCGCGCTATGCGAGGCGCGTGAACTTATCATGGCCGCGATGGAAGGAAGGGATTTCGATGTCAGCGCGTCTGTCGGGAAGCTCGCGGACAAGGTCGACTCCCTGTATCTCGGGCCTTCGACAGCAAGCATCATTGACGCGGCGGACGATCGCGGCATTCCGCATATTCGTCTTCTTGAGCCTGGCAATCTGGTTCAGCTTGGCTATGGCTCGGCGATGCGCCGTATCTGGACCGCGGAATCCGACAGAACAAGCGCGATTGCCGAAGGTATTTCACGTGACAAGGATCTGACAAAAAGCCTTCTTGCTTCCTGTGGCGTTCCCGTTCCCGAAGGATGCCTGGTCGAGAGTCCGGGGGATGCGTGGGAGGCGGCGCAGGACATTGGTCTTCCTGTCTGCGTCAAGCCGCTCGACGGCAATCACGGCCGCGGCGTTTTTATCGATATCAAAGACCGCGAGGAAATTGAAAAAGCCTACTCCATCGCGGTCGAAGAGGGCAGCGGCGTGCTTGTCGAACGTTCGGTTCCCGGAACCGAGCATCGTTTGCTGATTATCGGAGGAAAACTTGTCGCGGCCTGTCGCGGCGATACAGTCAGCGTGATCGGCGACGGGCTGACAAGCGTCGGCGAACTCATCGAAATACAGATCAACAGCGATTCGCGCCGGGGTGCGAACGAAAAATATCCGCTCAGCAAAATCCGTATGGATTCGGCGGCGCGTATCGAACTGTCGCGTCAGAATCTGACGCCGGATTCGATTCCTGAAAGCGGCCGCAAGGTGCTGATTCAGCGGAACGCCAATCATGAATTCGATGTGACCGACGAAGTACACCCGGAGAACGCGGCGCTCGCTTCCCTGGCCGCGCGGATTGTCGGCCTTGATATCGCGGGAATCGACATCGTCGCCGAGGATATTTCCAGGCCATTGTCGTCGCAGCACGGAGCGGTCGTCGAGGTGAACGCCGGCCCAGGTCTGCTGATGCACCTGAAACCCGGCGTCGGGAAGCCCCGTCCCGTTGGTCAGGCCATTGTCGATCACCTTTTCCCCGGCCAGAAAAATGGACGTATACCCGTTATTGGCATTACAGGCACGTTTGGCAAAACACCGGTCGCGCGCCTGCTCGCGCACCTTTTGCAACTATCGGGAAAAAACGTCGGCATGGCGTGCAGCGATGGTCTTTTCATTGGCCAGCGGAAAGTCAGGAGCGCCGACAGCGCTAATTGGCACTCGACGCGCCGTATCCTGATGGCAAGCGCCATTACGGCGGCACTGATCGAAAACGGCGCGGCCAGCATCCTGAGCGAAGGACTGGCCTACGACCGCTGCCAGATCGGCATTGTCACCAATATGCGGCATAACGACGAGACGCTGAGCGCTTTTGACGTTCGCAACATGGAACAGCTTTACACCACGTTTCGCACCCAGATTGACGTTGTTCTTCCTGAAGGCGCGGCTATCCTGAACGCGGATGATCCTCTTCTTGTCGAAATGGCTGGACTTTCCGATGGCGAGACGCTGTTTTTCTGTGCCGCGCCGGAAAATCCGGCGCTGGATGATCACCGGAAAAAGAACGGCCGTGCTGTATTCACTCGAAATGGCGGCATCGTTCTTGCCAGGGGGGATAGCGAACAATATCTCGCCGCGTTTCAGGATTTGCCGGCGTTCGGCGAGGAAGCAGGTCTCCACGATATCGAAGCAGTGCTTGCCGCTGTTGCCGCCGCCTGGGCGCTGAACCTGACTCCGGAAATGATCCGGACGGGCATCGTCACCTACCGGCCTGCAGGAGAAAAATCCACCATGCGCGCCCAGCCCGCGTAACAGGACAAAGCCATCATGGAAATTTCAAAAACGAGAGCGCTTCGCGGCCCGAACCTCTGGAGCCGCCATACGTCGATTGAGGCTATCGTCATCTGCAATGACGATGAAATGGATATTTCGCGTCTGCCTGGTTTCGAAGCGCGTTTGCGCGAGCGCTTCCCCGCGCTTGCGCCGTTCAGCGCTTATTCATCCCCCGTTTCAGCGGCCCATGCGGTCGAATTGTCAACGTTATGTCTTCAATCGCAGGCCGGCTGTCCGGTTACGTTCAGCCGCACTTCGAAAACGGTCGAAAAAGGAACCTATCAGATTGTCATTGAATACAGCGAGGAGGATGTTGGACGGATGGCCCTTGATCTGGCACGGGAATTGTGTTCCAGCGCATTGACCGGAATGTCCTTCGATATCGGAAACGCGCTCCGGCGATTGCGCGAGCTTGACGAGGATATCCGCCTTGGGCCAAGCACGGCCTCCATCGTCCGCGCGGCGGCGGTGCGCAATATTCCGTATCGCCGTTTGACGCGCGGCAGCCTTGTCCAGTTCGGATGGGGAAAGCGGCAGCGCCGGATACAGGCCGCCGAAACGGATATGACAAGCGCTGTCGCGGAATCGATTGCCCAGGACAAGGAACTGACGAAAAAACTTCTTCAGGCCGCCGGCGTGCCGACACCGGTTGGCCGTCCGGTTGAAAACGCGGAGGACGCCTGGAAAGCTGCCTGCGAGATCGGCCTTCCTGTCGTCATCAAACCCCGGGACGGCAATCAGGGCAAAGGCGTCACTGTCAATCTGACGACATGCGAACAGATCGGAGATGCTTATGCCGCCGCCCTGAAAATCAGCAGCAGCGTTCTCGTCGAACGTTATGTTTCAGGACAGGACCATCGCTTGCTCGTCATTGGAGACAAATTGGTTGCTGCGGCCCGGCGCGAGCCGCCGGCCGTCGTTGGCGACGGAAAACACACTGTCGCGCAACTCGTCGAACAGATCAACAGCGATCCGCGGCGTGGTGATGGTCATGCCACGTCACTGACAAAAATACGTCTCGACAGTATCGCCATCGCCTGCCTCTCGAACCAGGGAATGACAGTAGAATCAATTCCGTCCAGAGGCGAGCGCGTCGTTCTGCGTAATAACGCGAACCTTTCGACCGGCGGCACGGCAACCGATGTCACCGACGACGTTCATCCCGATTTCGCCGCGCGCGCCATCGCCGCCGCACAAACGATAGGCCTGGATATCGCGGGAATCGATGTCGTCTGCAACAGCGTTCTGCGTCCGCTTGAGGAGCAAGGAGGCGGCATTCTTGAACTCAATGCCGCGCCGGGACTGCGGATGCACCTTTATCCTTCATACGGCAAAGGCCGTCCCGTCGGCGAGGCGATCGTTTCCAGCATGTTCGCCAACGGCGGCGACGCGCGCATTCCCGTCGTCGCTGTTGCGGGAACCAACGGCAAGACGACGACCGTCCGCCTGATCGCCCATATCCTTGGCTGCGGCGGCCATAGCGTCGGCATGACAAGCACGGACGGCATCTATATTCAAGGCCGGCGCATCGACACGGGCGACTGCAGCGGCCCGAAAAGTGCGCGCAACGTCCTGTGCCATCCGGATGTCGATGCCGCTGTGCTCGAAACGGCGCGCGGCGGTATTTTGCGCGAAGGGATTGGTTTCGACCGCTGCGATGTCGCGGTAGTTACCAATATCGGAAATGGAGACCATCTCGGCCTTTCATACATCAATACGGTCGAGGACATTTCAGTCGTCAAGCGCGTTATCGTTCAGAATGTTTGTCCCGAAACTGGTTTCGCTGTGCTCAACGCGGCGGATCCCATGGTCGCTTCCATGGAAGAGGCGTGTCCCGGAAAAGTCATTTTTTTCGCCAGCGATTGCGCACACCCTGTCATGGCGATGCATCATGCGCGGGGAAGACGCGTCGTATTTCTCGGTGGCGACTCCATCGTCGCTTCCGAAGGCTCATTCGAACAACGCATACCGCTGAGAGACATCCCGATTACGCTGAATGGTGCAATCGCTTTCCAGATCGAAAACGTCATGGCCGCCGTAGCTGCTGCCTGGGCGCTGGCTATCGACTGGGAAATCATCCGCCTCGGACTGGGAGGTTTTGTCGCCGACGCGCAAACCACGCCAGGACGTTTCAATCTCTTCAAATACCGCGGCGCGACGCTGATCGCGGACTATGGCCATAATCCGGACGCGGTGCAGGCGCTGGCCGACGCGATCGAAAGAATGCCCGTTCCGGCAGGAGGGCGCAGAACGGCCGTCATCAGCGGCGCAGGAGACAGGCGTGACGATGACATACGGCGGCAGACGCGGATTCTCGGCGACGTTTTCGATTGTTTCATCCTTTATCAGGATCAATGCCAGCGCGGCCGTGCCGATGGCGAAGTGCTCGTCCTCCTCGAACAGGGATTGAAAAATACGAAACGCGCAAGCGATATCCGCAAAGTTCGCGGCGAATTTTCCGCTATCGATATGGCGCTTGAAGGATTGAAAGAAAACGATGTTTGCCTGGTTCTTGTCGATCAGGTTGAAGAAGCGCTTGCGCACATCGCCCGGCGCGTTGCCGCTGGCTGACGGCGCAGGAAATGCGCTTGCGCGGCGTCGAAGCCCGAAAAAAACAGCCTGTGATAGGATGCTCAACGGCATGGAACATCTCATTACGCATAACGGCATGCTGAAACGCGTCCGCTGGCGGATATTGACTTGTGGAGCAGCGACATGAACCTGTCAGACAATCCAGACTCGCCGGAAAAATCCGGCCAGGAAAACGGCGGCGACGCGTTTCCCAGGCCGCCATCCAGCCGCGACGCTTCCGTTCCCGATGTGCTTTGTGAGGAAAACGCGAGGCTCCGGAGAGAACTGACGATTGTAAAAGCGCAACTCATGATCGCCGAAACGAGGCTCGAAGTATCGGAAGCGCCGCGATCCGGACACTCTTCGTCGAAGCAGGCGGCGGACGAAGAAGCTCAAGCGCTGCCGCAGGGTCAGGATTCGGCGCGGGATTTTGCGCAGCACATAGAGAAATACGAAGAGACGATCGATTTACTTGAGGCGGAAAAGAAAAAGCTCCAGGCGCAATGGACAAGATCGGCCAACATGTTGCTTGAGGCGGTGAAACGCGCCCAAAAAGCGGAAGAGAAACTCGCGGCATTGCGCAAACCACCTTGAAAATCCGGAAAAGGAGAGGCTTCATGAAATTTGACCCGGCCCAATCTTCGGCGGCCGAAAGCTACAGCTTACTGAC
>JAITGN010000039.1 GCA_031280565.1 Accumulibacter sp.
TTTTGGAACCTGGAACGTTCCAGCCGCTTCGAGCGGAGCGGTATATACCACGTATTCATAAATCCCGTAGGCGCGCCGTTCCGGTTTGATGTTCGCCTTGAAGCGCAGGGTTTTCGGGAGGATGATGCGGTATTCGCGTACCGTGGATTCCCGGGTGACGGACTTGCCCTGTTCTTCCTTGGTATACGTCTGTTTTCGCAGGAAAGGGATAATCAGCGCCGGGCCGCTGACGGTCTGCCGCTCGCCCCAGCTTTTGGAAATGTCGCGGATCGCGCTTTTTTGCATACTGGAACGTTCATAGACGATTTCTTTGACAAAATTGAGCGGCAGAAGCAAACCAAGCGTCAGAAGAACGATGATGACGCAATGGATGGAAACCGACATGGACGTTATGGAAGAGGGGGGGCTGGAAATCGGAGCTGTCTCGGTGCTGGATTTGTCTGGAAGGAGCGGGGCGGTCGAAGAAGCGGTATCCGGTAAAAGAGAGGTTGCCAAAGCGGACGTGTCAGAGGCGTTGGCGGAGTTTTCTTGAAAGCGCGGCTTGTTGCGTGGCAGGGAACGCCAAAAACTGAGCAGGCCATACGCTGCGAGAAGAAGGATGAGAAGCACGACAAGAGAAAAAACGACCATGACAAACATTCGGGTGTCCTCCGCGTCCGAAAAATGGAAAAATACCTCTGTCCGAAAAGCGGGATACTAACTTTCAGTACATGAATCGGCAAGCGAAAGAACTCAATGGGGATTTCCCGGAAAGAAGCGGTGAACGGAATGGAATCGGTCAGGCGGGAGTGAAGATCGCGGACCGCGCGGCGGACTGGCGGTTCGCGGAAAGGATGGAACGTGGAAAGCTCCCCTGACAGGCGTATTTTCGAGACGGGTGGCTCGGAGAAGGATAGAATGCGCCTGGAACGAATGGCTTGTCGCGGGATTTTTGTAAACTTTCCGTCCGGGCATGATGTTAAGGCGTTTTCGATTCAAATGGCGGGATGCGGGCGTTTCGCCCTCTACCACAAGAGGGCGAGGGGAGAAGAGTCCTTGCCCGCACATTGGAAAGAAATGAACTTATTTTTTTCCGCTTGCGGAAGGGAGAGGACGCCCCGAAGGGGCGGGAGAGAAGTGGCTTCCACCTTTCCAATCCGTTCGTCTTGCTTCGTCCTGAGCGTGTTGAAGGAAACTTGTCGAGGAGTAAGAATTGGAAAGGTCATTTACGATCTGGAGCGTCCGTTCATATGGTTCGATAAGCCCTTCACAGGCTTCGACAAGCGGTGGGGAGAGCGCATCGGGGCCATTTGAGCGAAAGGCGCGTTAAAAGCGAAAAGCCGATGCCAGCCGTGCCGGTGTATTTTTGAAGGATTTCCTGAAGGAGGGCTGTCGCCGGCTTTTCCGGGCGGGATTTTAAACAGGAGTTGACTCTACGATGGATGAACAGGTCGCAAAAAATACGGTCGTCACACTTGACTATAACGTTACCGACCCGGATGGTCAGGTTGTCGATGCGGGTAAGGATCCGATCGTTTATCTGCATGGCGGTTACGACGATATTTTCCCGAAAATCGAGGAAATGCTTCACGGAAAAAAGACCGGCGAGTCGATCGTCGTCAAAATGCAGCCCGATGAGGCTTTTGGCGAATACGATGCCGAACTCGTCCAGATTGAGCCGCGTGGGCGTTTTCCAAGGGAATTGCAGGTTGGAATGCAGTTTGAAGGGTTGCCCGAAGGCGGAGATGATGACGATATGCTTATTTATCGCGTCACTGGAATCGCCGATGGCAAGGTCGTTCTTGATGGCAACCATCCATTGGCCGGAATGGCGCTGGTGTTTACCTGTACCGTGACGGATGTCCGCCCGGCCACTCCCGAAGAAATCGGGGCGGGCGGCGCTCACCCGCGCGGCCTCGGCCATGCCTGCGGAGAGGGTGGTTGTTGCGGTTGCGATGATTGCGACGACGACGATTGACGGTGAAAGGGCGCTCTTTAGCGCTTTTTCGTTCCGTCAGACGGAAAATTTCCCGTAAACCCATTCGTTGAAGAGCGCGCGCGCGGCGTCGATCAGTTCTCCCGCCGCCAGGCCGACAGGCCCTTTGGTCTCACCGGCGAGGCGATCCGCGGCGGCGCCGTGCAGGTGCGCGGCGCATAACAACGCTTCGAGCGGCGGCCAGCCTTGCGCGAGCAGGGCGGAGATCAGCCCTGTCAGCACGTCGCCGCTTCCCGCGGTTGAAAGTCCCGGATTGCCGCTGGTGTTGACAAACCATTTTCCATCCGGCGCGGCAATCAGCGTACCGCATCCCTTGAGGACGACATACGCCCTGAAGCGGTTCGCGAGTTCGAGCGCGGCCGAAATCCGGTCAGATTGAATTTCTCCCGTGCCGCAAGCGAGCAGCCGCGCGGCCTCGGCTGGATGCGGCGTCAGGATGGTGGGCGAGGCGCGTTTCGCGACACGGATATGAAGAAGCTTGTCCTCAGCGAGGATGTTCAACGCGTCGGCGTCAAGCGTCAGCGGAATATCGAGCGCACAGGCGCGAGAGAGCAGATCGCCGGCACGTGTGCCGAGGCCGGGGCCACACGCTAGCGCGTTCAAGGGGAGATCGAGCAGATCGTCGGGCGATTTTTGCATCACTTCGGGCTGATGCGGATCGACAGGCGGAGCGTTTTTCGCGGTCAGAGCGGCATAAACGCGCCCAGCGCCGAGACGGAGCATGGCGCGGGACGCCAGCCATGCCGCTCCGATCATCCCGTCGCTTCCTCCCAGCAGGCCGGCGTTCCCGTAATTCCCTTTGTGACTGTTGCGCAAACGCGGTGTCAAATAACGGGAAAAACAGTCCAAAGTGACGATATGTCCGGGTGGCGGCAGCAAATCCTCAACGTCCAGGCCGAGCGGCGCGAGCGAAATCCGTCCGCAGCAATCCGGCCCATCCGCCGTAAAAAGCCCCGGCTTGTAAGCGATGAAAGTAAGCGTATGGGTTGCCGCGATTGCCGCGCCGCGCCGCGCGCCGGTATCCGCGTCAAGTCCGCTGGGACAATCGAGCGCGAGCAGAGGGCAGGCATCCCGCCTTGCCAATGCGTTGGCGCGATCAATCAGGCTGGCATAGATGCCGGAAATCTCACGCTTCAGGCCGATTCCGAACAGGCCATCGACAATCAACGACCAGCGAAGCGCTTCGGGGATGACAGAAAGACAACGGCCGCCGGAATCCGAAAAATGACGGAAGGCGTTTGCTGCGTCTCCAGACAGCGTTTCCGGAGACGCGCTAAAAACGACATGCGCATCGAAAAAACGTTCGCGCAGAAAATGCGCTGTTACAAAAGCATCGCCGCCGTTATTTCCCGGGCCTGCGAGAATTAAAATCGCCGCGCCGCGTCCACTGGCGATTTTCATGGATAGATCGGCCGCTGCCGCGCCCGCGCGCCACATGAGCGGATTATCCGCCGCAAGCGACTCGATCTTGCGCAATTCGCTGGAACGGTACAGGGGGGTCATGTTCCCTAACAAGTGAGAATGAAAACATCAAGTGTAACGACGAAAAGGCGGAACGTGAACGTCTTCTGGAAGAGGGTTGAGCTGGCTGGCGTGTTCTGCCTGCGCCTGTTATATACAGCGGCCGTCGAGCGAAAGCGGCTATGATATGTGCGAAGAAATGAATAGGTTCAAGTGGAGAAAAAACATGGATCGTGGAGACGCTCCATTTTTCCGGGTTATATGTCATTATTGTTTTTGAAGATAATAAACCATAAGGAAAGCCGGATTTTAGGTTCGTGCTTCCTGATGCCTGCGTGAAAATATTCCGGAATCGTTACCGTGAATCTGTCTTGATTACTGAATTCTTGCAGTAATATTTGTTGAAAACTTGTATCTTTTGAAATATAAATATACGTTTTCAAGCAATTTTAATTGTAAAAAGAAGTTAATCAACAGCATGTTAAAAGATGCATGCTAACGTTTTTAAAGCATTTTATATGAAATTTTCTAATAAAATGGCCTGACAACGACTTTCAATGCCATGTGTATGGAAGGCGCTCGCGGGCGCTTCGCAATGGAAGAGCTGGGAAAACGAGAAAGGGCGGAAAGCGAACCTCCTCCCGGCCGAGGGGCCGAGGTTTTCGGAGATGGATGACGATCTGAAACACTTCACGGTCCGGCGGGAGATGCTTTTTTCAAAAGGCGTTTGCGCCGCGCCGGGACGCCGGATTTCGCTCCGCGCTTCAAGCATGGTCAGGCATTGGACGAAGAAGTGGAATTCATCGATGTAGATACGCCAGTTGTTTCGGCATTCGAATCGTCAGCCAAGTTTGAGCATTGAGGGGAGGGGCGCGCATGCCAGCGGTGCAAAAGCTGTCCGGTTTTCGGTCAGGGATTGGGGGGAAGGAGATCATGCCGCGAAGGACGGATTCCGGCGTCGCGCATCAGATGCCAGCAATTGCCCAAACTTGGAGAAGCGTTGAAGCCATGTGTTGAAAAGAATCCGGTGATTGCGATGAAACTGGAAGACGAAGGAACGGGCGGCGAGAAAACGGCGCGCCTTGTACTTGATACCAATGTCGTCATGGATCTGTTGTATTTCCGGGATTTTCGGGTGTTGCGGCTGGAAGCCTCGATTCGAAAGCGCGGCGCGGCGTGTTTTACGGATTCCGCCTGTTTCGCTGAACTGGAGCGGGTGGCCGCTTATTCAAAATTCGGTCTTTCTGGTGAGGGGCGGCGGATTTTGCTTGAAAATTACCGTCGCTTTGTTTTTTTCTGGCCGGATGATGCCGAAGGCAGCGGAAGGCCGCCGTGCGGCGGCGGAACTATTCCGCGTTGTCGTGATGCGGACGACCAGAAATTTCTGAGTCTTGCCGTTCGCTGTGCCGCTGCTCTGCTGGTGACGCGCGACAGGTCGCTTCTCGTGCTCAACCGGCGCTTGCGCGGGTGCGCGATTTTGGAGCCGGAAGCGGCGTGTGTTTTTCTGGAAAATATGAATGCCGCTGTTTGATTGGATGTGCGGGTATCATGTAAAATTTTCGACCCAATGACAGATAAAACGGTGGGAAACGCTCCGGAGAGGGCGCTGGCAAGCGGGAATACGCGCCTGTTCCGCGTTCGCGTGCAGAAGCGGAGACGGCCGAGGACGCTGGATGGCCCGGTGTTTTTTAACAGTGTTTTTTTGTGAAAATCCGGCGTGTTTAAAAACAATTAATCTTGCGGTGATTTTCGCGCTTACGGAATTTCAATGGAAAATCTTTTGACGCGTTTTTCCGAACCGGATATCAACGTCGAGGAGCTTTTTGTTCAGCTTGTCGATTTGATCCGCCCTGGACAGCCGGATGATGTGGAGGCCGCGCGGCGCAGCCTGAAATTTCTCGGGCTGATTTTTGAAAAACATCCGGAAACCCGCGCCAGCCTGCGTAAAGCCATTTTGCATATTCAGGGGATACGCCGGCACAGCATGCTTTATACGACGTCCGGCATCTTGCCGAATACCGGATTTCTCAATGAAATATTCCGCCGGATTTGCGACAGATTTTTGCCGGAGGCGCTTGATCCCGCCTATCTGAGGAGTTTTTTCCGGCGCGTGTTTTACCGCTCTTCGGATTATCTGTGGGTCGCGGGCGTTGGTGAGGAGGCGTGGCTGGAACTGGCGGGTGCCTTGCGTTTCGATGAAGAGAACAATGCGTCGACAGAGCTTCCGCATGGTGTTTCCGAAATCCTGCGGTCGTTGCGGATTGTCTCGTACTGGATTGCCGCCTCTGGCCTCGAACCGGAACTTCTTCGCCTCGACCCCGATCTTGATGTTCACGAATCGCCTTTCGCCGCGCAGAGCGCCGAGCTGGACGCGTATCTCGAAGCGTATATGCTTTCCTGGAGAAATCCCGCAAACCCGGGGATTGACGATAAACATTTACATGTGCTCTTCGAGCAATGCCGCGAGGTCATCGACCGTATACATAACCGCGCGGCCCGCGACGGGACGAGTATTCGCTTGACGTATCACGTCAAGCGGCTCGGTCAACTCATACAGCGCTGCGAGGATCTGCTCAATGTCGCGGAAAATCTGAGAATCGATCCGGAAGGCCGGAGCGCGCGTCAACCTCTGGTGCGTTTGTTTGTGTCGCTGGTTTGCGAGGAATGCAGGCGTGACGACATCATGCCTTACTGGCGGCAGAATACCGAGCTGATCGCCCTCCGGATTACCGAGAACGCGAGTGTTCACGGTGAGCACTACATCGCTGAAAACATGAGGGAATACGCCGGAATGGCCCGCTCCGCCCTGATCGGGGGCGGAATCATCGCCTTCATGGCGGCGTTGAAGATTCTGATCGGAAAAACGAACTTGCCGCCGCTGATGATGGCGTTCGCCAACTGCCTGAATTACGGACTTGGCTTTTGTCTGATTCATGTCCTTCACGGTGCCGTGGCGACAAAACAGCCCGCAATGACGGCGAATGTCATCGCGGCATGCGTCGAATCTGCCGGAGGGAAACTCTGTCATATCGAGTCTATCGCTGAACTCGTCGCGCGGACTTTCAGGACGCAGATGGTCGCGATTTTCGGCAACGTTCTGCTGGCGATTTCCCTTTCCTGGGGTATCGCGTATCTTTTCTTTCTGTTGAGCGGCCATAATTTCGTTCCAGCGGAAAAAGCCGCGTATCTTCTTCAAAGCCAGAGCGTGACGCGAAGCGGGGCGATATGCTACGCGGCGATCGCGGGAGTCTGCCTTTTTCTGGCTGGGCTGATCAATGGTTATTTCGATAACTATGTCGCGTATAACCGCGTTACCGAGCGGATTTTGCAGCTCGAATGGCTCAGGCGCGCGTGGGGCGCTCACCGGGCGCAACGCATCGCCGTTTATATCGGCCGGAATTTCGGCGCGCTGTCAGGTAATTTTCTTTTTGGCTTCCTGCTTGGCGGCGCTACGCTAATGGGGCTTCTGACCGGTCTGCCCATCGATATCCGTCATGTGACCTTCTCTTCGGCGTATGTCGGTTTCGCGGCGGTCAGCCTCGATTTTTCACCGGTGGGGATCAATGTCTTGTGGGCCATGTTCGATGTGGCGGTCATTGGATTTTTCAATCTGGCGGTCAGTTTCGCGCTGGCCTTTCATGTCGCCCTTCGCTCGCGCCGGATCGAATATGTTTCCCTGCGGCAGCTCGCCGGGGCCTGCGCGCGTTTTTTGCGCGAGCGGCCTGCCGAATTCTTTTTTCCACCCCGGTAATCGAAACTCCTGTTCGCGGCCTTCCAGCGCTTTGCGGGGTGTGTCCCGATCTGAAAAATGCTTCGCTGAATCTGTCTGTCACACTCCTGTCACAGAAAGCCGTGATAATCCGCGCCGTAACACCCTCGTCGTGTTTGACTCATTGGAAGGAGATCGGGATTATGAATGACGGAAAGTTAAAATCGGTGTTTTTGAAGATGATCGTTTTGGTTGCCGCCAGTGCCGGTATCGCCGCAGGCGCGATGGCGCAGAGCGTCACTGGCGCGGGTGCCTCTTTTCCCGCGCCGGTGTATGCGCAATGGGCCGACGCGTACAACAAGGCGACAGGCGTGCGCATCAATTATCAGTCGATCGGCTCAAGCGCGGGAATCAACCAGATCAGGAACAAAACAGTGGATTTCGGCGCATCCGACGCGCCGCTGACGGAGGAACAGTTGAAGGAAGCTGGACTGATACAGTTTCCAATGGTGATCGGCGGAGTCGTTCCCGTCGTCAATATTCAGGGGGTCAAGCCCGGCGAACTGAAACTGAACGGTTTGGTTATCGCGGATATCTATCTGGGTAAAATCGTCCGCTGGAACGATCCTGCGGTCAAGAAAATGAATCCGGGCGTCAACCTGCCGGACGCGCCTATTTCCGTGGTTCGCCGTTCCGATGGGTCAGGAACGTCGTTTGCGTTTACCTCGTTTTTGAGCCAGGTCAGCGACGAGTGGCGGCAAAAAGTTGGCGCGGGCACCGCGGTTAACTGGCCGGTCGGCGCGGGTGGAAAAGGCAATGAAGGTGTTTCGGCTTTCGTCATGCAGCTGCCCAATTCCATCGGTTATGTGGAGTACGCCTACGCGAAGCAAAACACGATGTCGCATGTGTTGCTCCAGAACGCGTCGGGAAAATTTTCCGCGCCCAACGAGGAAACTTTCAAGGCGTCCGCGTCCGGCATAGACTGGAACCGGTCTTTTGGACAAAGCCTGATTTACACGAAGAACGAAAAAGCCTGGCCCATATCTACGGCGACTTTCATTCTGCTCTACCGTCAGACGGACAAGCCGGAGCAGGCGCGCCAGGCGCTGAAATTTTTTGACTGGGCCTACGCCAACGGCGACGCGGCGGCCAGGCAACTGGACTATGTGCCTTTTCCGGAAAGCGTCAAGAACATCGTCCGGAAGTCATGGAAGTCCATTGTTGACGCGCAGGGAAACGCTGTTCTGAATTGATTGATGTCATGCGCGCCCGGTGGACTTTGCGGTTCTCCGGGCGGCTTGTTTAAATACAGGGGGGGGCAATGGAACGCGTGACAGTGGAAGATCGGGCGCCGGATAATCCGGATGCGCTGGTTTCTCCGGGAATTTTTCCGTTCGGCTCGGGCGTTTCGTTTGGGGATCGTATCTTCGCGCTGCTCGTCAAAAGCGCGGCTTTCATTTCGTCCCTGCTGTTGCTGGGCATTCTGGCGGCTCTGCTGGCCGGTGCGTGGCCTGCAATAAAGGAATTTGGGCTGGCGTTTCTCTGGAGTGTGGAGTGGGATCCCGTCGGGCAGCGCTATGGCGGATTGGCCATGATTTATGGAACAGTGTCGACTTCGCTGATCGCGCTGTTTCTGGCTGTCCCCCTCAGCTTCGGCATCGCTTTTTTTCTGACGGAGCTTGCTCCGAGATGGTTGAAAGTCCCTCTGGGCACAGCGGTCGAACTGCTGGCGGCTATTCCCTCGATTGTATATGGCATGTGGGGACTGTTGATTTTCGGCCCCTTTCTCGCGCGGTATGCGCAGCAACCTTTACAGGCCCTGTTTGGCGAAACGGCTTTTCTCGGAACGTTTTTCAGCGGGCCGCCTGTGGGCATAGGAATTTTGTCCGCCGGAATCATTCTTGCGGTCATGATCACCCCGTTTATCGCCTCCGTTATGCGCGATGTTTTTGAAATCACCCCGCCGATGCTCAAGGAATCCGCTTACGGCCTGGGAGCCACGCGCTGGGAGGTCATGCGCAATGTGGTTTTGCCGTATACGAAACCGGGCGTGATCGGCGGCGTCATGCTCGGGCTAGGGCGTGCGCTTGGGGAGACCATGGCGGTGACGTTTGTGATCGGTAACATGAATCAATTGAAGAATCTGTCGCTCTTTCAGCCCGCGAACAGCATTACTTCCGCGCTGGCCAATGAATTCGCCGAAGCGGCCAGCGGCCTCCATCAGGCCTCCCTGTTTTATCTCGGGCTGATACTCTTCGGAATTACTTTCGTCGTTTTGGCGTCTTCGAAACTGATGCTCATGAAACTGAAGCGCTAGAAACGTAACCGGAATATCGTTGGAAAGCCTTTCGATGCTTGATGACAAAAAACTGAAAATATACGCTGGACGCAGACGCAGAAATGCGCTGGCGCTCTGCCTTTCCCTCGCGGCCATGGGAATAGGTGTATTCTGGCTGATGTGGATTTTGTGGGATGTCGTTCGACTGGGGGCTGGCGGACTGAGCTTGGCCGTGTTTACCGAAATGACGCCGCCTCCCATGAGCGCGAATGGAGGTTTGGCGAACGCGATCATGGGATCCGCGTCGATGGTGCTGCTGGCGATCCTGGCTGCTGCTCCGGTCGGGATTCTGGTAGGTGTTTATCTTTGCGAATATGGACGCCGGGGAAGTTTTCCTGTCATCGTCCGTTTCCTGAACGATATCCTGCTCTCTGCGCCTTCAATTGTCATTGGCTTGTTTATCTACGCGCTTCTTGTCAAGCCGTTCAAAGGCTTTTCCGGATGGGCAGGGGCGGCGGCGCTGGCGTTGATCGTCATTCCCATCGTTGTCAGAACGACGGAAAACATGTTGCAGCTGGTGCCTGATTCGCTGCGTGAGGCGGCTTATGCGCTGGGCGCGCCGAAATGGAAGGTTGTGTTGATGGTTTCGCTCAGGGCGGCCAGGGCGGGGGTGCTGACGGGAGGGCTGCTGGCCCTCGCCCGTATTTCGGGCGAAACGGCGCCTCTGCTCTTGACCGCGCTTTCCAACCTGTTCTGGAATTCCAACATGTCCGAGCCGATGGCCAGCCTGCCCGTGACAATATTCAGATTTGCCATGAGCCCGTTTCCTTCCTGGCAGCGGCTGGCATGGGCCGGCATATTTTTGCTGATGATTGCCGTGCTTTTGCTGAACGTTCTGGCGCGAACGTTCATGAGGCACAAAAGCTGATGAGAAATGGAAGACTGTCGACTATGAAAAACATTTTTGTGCGGCAATCCGTGGCCCTTCAGGAAAAAGTGAAAATTACCGTGGGAAATCTCAATTTCTACTATGACAATTTTCATGCCCTGAAAGATATTTCGCTGACAATTCCCGAGCGCAGGGTAACCGCGTTCATCGGCCCTTCCGGATGCGGAAAATCTACCCTTTTGAGGGCATTCAACCGGATGTACGCGTTGTATCCCAACCAGCGGGCCGAGGGCAGGATTGTCATGGACGGAGAGGACTTGCTGTCGTCGAAAATCGACCCTTCGCTGTTGAGGGCGAAAATCGGAATGGTTTTTCAAAAGCCGACCCCGTTTCCGATGTCGGTTTATGACAATATTGCTTTTGGCATCCGGCTCTTCGAAAAACCTTCCAGGGTCGACATGGACGAGCGTGTGGAAAACGCGCTGCGGCGGGCGGCGCTCTGGGACGAAGTGAAAGATAAATTGTATAAAAGCGGTTCTTCTCTTTCTGGCGGGCAGCAACAGCGCCTGTGCATCGCGCGCGCGGTCGCTGTGCAGCCCGAGGTTTTGCTGATGGACGAGCCTTGTTCGGCGCTGGATCCCATTTCGACGGCAAAAATAGAAGAGCTGATACACAGCCTGAAACAGAACTATACCGTTGTGATCGTCACGCATAATATGCAGCAGGCGGCGCGCTGTTCGGACTATACCGCTTATATGTACCTTGGCGAGCTGATCGAAGTGGGCGCTACGGAGCGGATATTTGTCCAGCCCGCGCGCAGGGAGACGGAAGATTATATTACCGGGCGGTTCGGATAGCCCGGGTGGTTCTTTTTATTTACTGAAGACGGATTTGGGCGGAAATTATGGGCGAGAAACATTTATCTTCACAATTCGATCTGGAACTGAACGCGGTCTCGTCGCGCATCATGGAACTCGGGGGGGTGGTGGAATCGCAGATTGATTTGGCAATTTCCGCGCTGGCCAGTTTCAGCCCCGGCATGGCGGACGAAGTCATTTTGCGTGAAACGCGCGTGAATCAGCTGGAAATCGACATCGACCAGGAGTTGACCAATGTTATCGCGCGCAGGCAGCCTACGGCGCGCGATTTGAGGCTTCTGATCGCCATTTCAAAAACCACGACCAACCTGGAGCGCGTGGGAGACGAAGCCGTCAAGATCGCGCGCATGGTCAAGTCGATTTCCAGTTCGGGTGCACCGAAAGCCTTGCCCGCGACGGAACTGAAAATCGCTTCCAACCTGGCGGACCGGCTGATACGCGACGCGCTGGACGCGCTCGCGCGTCTGGATGTCGAAGCGGCGGCAAGAATTCTTCGGGAAGATGATCTGATTGACGCCGAGTTCGGCGGATTCGTGCGCAAACTGATAACTTACATGATGGAAGATCCGCGCACCATTTCCGCGAGTCTGGATCTGCTTTTTATCGCCAAGGCGATTGAGCGCATTGGCGATCATGCGAAAAACATTGCCGAATTTGTCATTTACATTGTAAAAGGCGCGGATATCAGACACGCGTCGATGGAGCAGGTCAATGCCGTTTTACGTTGAATTCGACCCATGAATCCAGTCGATCATGCAGGCGCATATACTGATTGTTGAAGACGAGCCGGAAATCGCGGAGCTTGTTTCGGTAAATCTGAAACACGCGGGCTTTGCCCACGAAGTGGCACGGGACGCGAAATCAGCGCGCGCAGCGGTGGATGCCAGATTGCCGGATTTGATCCTGCTTGACTGGATGCTGCCGGGAGAGAGCGGACTGTCCCTCGCCAAACTGTGGCGCGGCTTTCGGCGCACGCGTTTTCTTCCCATCATCATGCTGACGGCCCGGGGCGATGACGATGATATCGTCAGTGGTCTGGACGCCGGAGCGGATGATTACATCGTCAAGCCTTTTTCCCCCAAGGAGCTGGTGGCGCGGGTCAGGGCGCTCTTGAGACGGAAATCGCCCGATGTCGCGGGAGAGGAAGTCCGGGCCGGCGATTTGATACTCAATCCTGCGGCCCAAACTGTTCTGTACCGGGGAAAGGCTGTGCGGATGGGAAAACCGGAATTCCGGCTGCTGAATTATTTCATGAGCTATCCGGATCGCGTACATGCACGCTCCCGGCTTTTGGACGAGGTATGGGGCGATCATGTTTTTATCGAAGAGAGGACGGTGGATGTTCATGTAAAGCGGCTGCGTGCGGCGCTTGGTCAGCCGGATATCATAGAAACCGTGCGTGGAACGGGATACCGCTTAAGAGCGGCTGAAACGCAAAGTGAATAAATGGCGGCATGACAGGATGTGCGCGTTTCTCGCGGCCTGCGTGCTGGGCGCTGGCGCAGGGATGTTTTTCGGATATTTGTTTTCCTGGAGCCGTTTGCCGTGTGCGCTAGGCGGCATTGTCGCGGCGCTGGCGCTGCTGTGGCTTCTTGACATAAAAAACGCTTCGGTTGTCCTCGATTGGCTTCAGGATGAGGATGCCGCCTGGGACGCGCGCGCGCGCGATGACGGTTTGGGGCTGTGGGCTGAATTATCCAGGCGGGCATCACGGGTTTTACGGGCGCGCGACAGAAAAATACTGCGCGAGCACCAGCAGCTGGAACAAATTCTGTCCGCTTTGCGAATCGCTCCGGTGGGGCTTATTCTGCTTGACAGGCACGACAGGGTGATATGGGGCAACGCCAGCGCGAGTCATTATCTCGGCCTTTTTTTTCCGAGGGATTTTGAGCAGCACATCACCAATCTCGTCCGCCAGCCGGAATTTGTCGAATCGTTTGAATCCCTGGAAAGCGGCAGCGGGACGAAACCCCTGAAAATCCGCTGGGGACATGAACATAAAAATTCCCTGGCCGTTTTCATGATTTCCTATGATGAAAACCAAAGAAAACTCCTGATGCTTCAGGATATTACGGAGAGCGAACGTGCCGACCAGATGCGCCGGGATTTCGTCGCGAATGTCTCTCACGAAATCAGGACGCCATTGACGGTTTTGAGCGGTTTCGTAGAAACGATGCAAACCCTTCCTCTGGAAGAGGACGAGAGAGGGCGTTATTTGAAGCTGATGGAAGAGCAGGCGGCTCATATGCAGCGTCTGGTAAGCGATTTGCTCGCGCTGGCGAAACTGGAGGGAAGTCCTCCGCCCTGCATGGATTCGTGGGTGGATGTTTTCAACCTTGTCGCCGCGGTGGAGCGGATGACCCTTCAATTGTCCGGAGACAGGCGGCGCGTCGAATTCAGGGCGGATGACGGTTTCAATGCCCAGATCGCGGGAGATGAAACGGAACTCTTGAGCGCTCTGGCGAATCTTGTTGCCAATGCTGTTCGATATACGCCGCCGGAATGTGAAGTTGAGGTTCGCTGGTCGATTGAAGGCGACGGCGGCGGGGTTTTTTGCGTCGAGGATAATGGTCCCGGTATCGCCAAGGAGCACTTGCCCCGGCTTTCCGAACGTTTTTACCGCGTCGACCGCAGCCGTTCGCGTCAGACGGGGGGGACAGGTTTGGGGCTGTCGATCGTAAAACATGTGATGCAGAGGCATGGCGGTGTTCTGTCGATTGAAAGTGAGCCTGGCAAGGGTTCGAAATTCAGTTTGCGTTTTCCCGCATCAAGAGTCCGCGCCGCGCTCCGCCGGGATACGGATCATTATGCGGCATGATTTTCCCCGGCGGGGCGAAACGCCAGTTTTTACTCGCGGGTAAAACCGTTTGTGATAGTATCCGCCGTTAAGCGTTGAAAATGCCTGGACGATTCCGCGCAGGCGGTTTTCGATGTGAAATCCGTGGTTTGCCCGGGACGGCGTGTTTCCCGTTTTCGCGCGATCGCGGAAAGTCTGAAGACCGGCATCTCTAAAAGGCGGTTCCTTTTATGAAAGCGATGTGGGAATACCTTGTTCAGTTTTCCGAGCGCATTTTTCAGCGTTTTGGAATGGGAATGCGCGGCAAGCTCATTCTTCTTTTTGTCGTTATCAAGGTTCTGCCGCTGCTTCTGCTGGCTTTTGTCGCCTGGTGGGGGGCGTGGCTTCTCGGAGAAGAACTGCGCAACCGCACGGAGGAAATCACAAACAAGGCCAACGCGGCGCTTGCCTCTGCTGGAGATGTCGCTGTCCATGACGCGATAGCCGCAATGGATGAGCGGGCGCGGGTCGAAATAGAACGCCTTACCGCCAATACGGCGCGGCGCGTGGCGAATTTTCTTTATTCCCGCGATAGCGATATCCTGATGGTCTCCGCGCTCCCCAGGGATGAAAAGACATATCGCCATTTCGTTGAAAAAGTGCGCGGCAATCTGGTCAAACCGGGTAAATGGAAGCTGGCGCCGGATCAGAAGTCCTGGATACCCGTAGAAAAAGACGATTCGGATCCGCGTTTTTTTACCAGCGTGGTTTCGTCCAACACGGAAAATGATAAAAGCTTTCATTATCGTCCGCCAGACGATTTCGAATACGAAAGCCGCCCGCTGTATCTGGAAATGACTTTTGTAGATCTCAACGGGTGGGAGCGGCTCAAGGTGACGACTTCTTCCCAGATGGATCCACGCCTGAAAAATGTTTCCGACCGCCGCAATACCTATGTCAAGGCGGAAACTTACTTCGATGAGCTCAAGAAACTGGCCCCGGGGGAAATCTACGTTTCCGATGTGATTGGCGCTTATGTGCCATCGAGAGTGATCAACCGGTATACGCCCGAAACCGCGGCCAGAGCCGGCGAGCCTTTCGATCCCGAAAGTTCCGCGTATGCGGGGATGGAAAATCCGGTAGGCAAGCGCTTCAAGGGTATCGTGCGTTGGGCTACGCCCGTAGTGGAAAAAGGCAGGGTCGTGGGGTATGTGACGCTGGCGCTGGATCACGATCACATTCTGGAATTCTGCGCGCATATCACGCCTACGCCGGATCTGTTTATAGAGATTCCGGATGCCCACGAGGGTAACTATGCCTTCATTTGGGATCACAAGGGGCGCAGTATCGTGCATCCCCGCCATTTTTCCATCACGGGATACAATCCAGAAACCGGCGAGCCCCAAATTCCCTGGCTGGAAGACCGCATTTATAACGAGTGGCAGGCAAGCGGATTAAGTTATTCGGAATTCATCAAGGATGTCCCGACATTCGTCGAGCAGTCCAATAAGAAAAAACCTGCTCCGCAGCTTACGGAGAAAGGACTTGTGGGACTGGATTGCCGCTATCTGAATTTCGCTCCGCAATGTATCGGCTGGTTCGATCTGACGGAGAAGGGCGGATCGGGATCCTTTCAGATTTTCTGGAGCGGTTTGTGGAAACTCAATACCGCCGCGGCGATCCAGTATTACACCGGCCAGTATGGAAAGTCGCTCCGCGGCTTCGGCTTTGTTGCCATCGGCTCTCAACTGGAAGATTTTCACCGCCCGGCTGTCGAGACGAAAGAAAAGATTTCCACGTTTATTGAGGCGACAGACAAGGAACTGAAATCCATGGCCTCAAGCGCGCAGGACAACATTACGCGTACTCTGTTCGAAACGGCGGTTCGCTTGAGTGTATCGACGACCATCATGATCGCGCTGGTCATTCTGATCGCGATATGGCTGTCGGCTGTGTTTACACGCAGCATTACCGTTCTCATCCAGGGAATTTCGCGTTTCAGGTCGGGCGAACGCCAGTTCCGTTTCAGCGCGGTCGTCAAGGACGAAATCGGCCAGCTCGCGGACGCTTTCGACGATATGGCCGATAACGTCGCGGACAGCGTTAAAACGCCTCTGATTATAACGAACCTGGAAAAAAAGATTATCTATATAAACAAAAACACGGAGGAAGCTATCGGCGTCCGGCTGGAAGAAATCATCGGCAAGGCCTATGATGATTACAGCATTTATTCCGACTCTGCCGATTCTCCAATCGTGGCCTTTCTGGAAGGGCGCGACCCCGATATTACGTTTGTGAAGTCGCTGCGGCGTTATTATCTTGGCAAAGCGGACTATTTACGGGACATAAACGGAAATGCTATCGGTTATATCGTGACCAGTACCGATGTGACGGATCTCGTCAATGAGCAGAAAAGGGCGGAACAGCAGCATACCCTGCTGAGCACCGTATTTACGTCTTCGCCTGACCTGATCTGGTACAAGAATGCCGAAGGGTATTATCTTGCGGTCAACCAGCGTTTCGCGGATCTGTTCGGCAGCAAGCCCGAAGATTTGCTGATGGCGCGTCCGGAAGATTTTCTCAACGCGGATTTCGCCATGATCGACTCGGAGTACGATGAAGTCGCTGTACATACGCGGCAGCCGACTTTTTCGGAACAGACGGTTACATTCGCGGATGGTCATATCGAAATTCAGGATATCGTCCGCACTCCCATTTTCATGGGCGATGAACTGCTGGGCGTCCTTGGCACTGCGCGCGATGTTTCCCAGCACGTTGCCACGGAACGCGCGCTGCGTGAAACACAAAAGGAACTGAAGGAGGCCGCGAGAAAGGCCAATGTCGCCAACGAAGCGAAAAGCGCCTTTCTCGCGCGCATGAGCCATGAAATCCGTACTCCGATGAACGCCATCATCGGCATGAGCGTGCTTGCGACGCGGGAATACGGAAAGCCGGTGGCGCTTGAGCATATCGCCGAAATAAAGCGCGCCGGCACTTATCTGCTTTCTATCGTCAACGACATTCTGGATTTTTCGAAGATCGAATCCGGAAAAATGGAAATCGTTCCAATCGAATATCAGCTCTCCTCCGTAATCAACGACGTGCTCAACATCGTGCAGGCGCGAGTGGCGGACAAGCATCTTCAGTTCATCGCCGAAATCAATCCCAACCTGCCGACGGTTGTTTATGGCGATGAAGTGCGTATTCGCCAGGTCATGACGAACATTTTGACGAACGCCGTGAAGTATACGAAGGAAGGATTTGTTCATTTCTCGATTTCAGCCTCGGAGTGGAGCGACGATGGCAATGTCTGGCTCATTGTCTCGGTCGAAGACAGTGGAATCGGCATACAGAAGGAAGACATGGACAAGCTGTTCGACAGCTTCGTGCAGGTGGACAAGATAAAGAACAAGGGTACCGAAGGCAGCGGTCTTGGTCTGGTCATCGCGAAAAATCTGTGTCAGGCGATGGGCGGGAATATTACTTTCGAAAGCGAATACGGCAAGGGAAGCATTTTTACCGTGCGTATACCGCAACGCATCGTCGAACCGGTAAGGATCGCCCAGGTGAAAGAGCCGGAAGCGGTCAAGGTGCTTCTGTACGAAGTGCAGGAAAGATATGGCAAGAACATCATGAAATCTCTGGAGCGTCTGGGCGTTCCGGCCAAATGGGTTCTCATGCAGTCCGGACTTTACGAAGAGCTGGAGCGCGATACGGGTTATAGCCATGTCCTTGTTTCCGACGTGATGCTGGAAGGCGCGAGCAAGATGCTGGAGAGGATGAAGTATCCAGCCAAACTAGTTTCGATTGTCGATTACGGCATGTACGTCGTCGAGCGGAAAAATGTTTACACGATGCCCAGGCCGGTTCATTCCATAGCGCTCGCGAATATTCTGAACGACGAGGAAGTAATGCGGCGCGTCGAGGGGCCGGAATACCAGATGCATTTCATCGCGCCGTCCGCACGTATTCTTATCGTCGATGACATTACGACAAATCTAATGGTGGCCGAAGGTTTGATGACGCCTTACAGGATGCATGTGGATACCTGTCAAAGCGGAAAAGACGCGATTTGCCTTGTGCAGGAGAACGATTACGATCTCGTTTTCATGGATCACATGATGCCCGAAATGGACGGTATCGATGCCACGAACAATATTCGCGCTCTTGAAAATGGGCGTTTCAAGGATCTTCCCATCATCGCGCTGACAGCGAATGCAGTTTCAGGCATGAAAGAGACCTTCCTCAAGAACGGCATGAACGATTTTCTGACGAAGCCTATCGATGTCGTCAAGCTGGATACCATCCTGAACAAGTGGCTGCCCCAGGAAAAGAAGCTGGAGTATGTTCAGGAAAAAGAGAATACGCCGAGGAAAAATAATGAGGTTTTCATAAAAGGGGTGGATACAGGAAAAGGTTTGTCAATGTCGGGCGGCTCGCTGGACTCCTATTTCAAGGTATTGAAGAGCTATAGCAAGGACGGCCGCGAAAAGGTCGTCCAGATGCGCGAAGCCTTTGCTGCGGGAGATATTTCCCTGCTGTCGATCTATGCCCACGCATTGAAAAGCGCTTCGGCGAGCATCGGATCATTCCTGGTCTCGGAACTGGCCAAGGAGATCGAATTCGCGGCGAAAAGGGGGGATATGGATTTTGTGCACGCCAGCATTGATCCTTTTGTTCTTGAGCTGGAGCGGCTCATTGACAATATCGAACAGGCATTGCGGGAAAACGAGGAGAAAAACCGCGCGCCAGTGGCCGTTGTCGATCCCGCTTCCATGAAAGAACGTCTGGCAAGTTTGCGGAAAGCGCTTGAAGAGATGGATATGTCCGTTATCGACGAAATAGTCAACGAACTGGCGGCGTCCTCCTGGCCGGCTCCATTCAAGGATTTTTTCGAAAAGCTGTCCGAACAGATCCTGCTGGGCGAGTACGAGACGGCGGTTCAGTTGCTGGATGAAGCGCCGCTGCAGTAAAAAATGTTCTGTTCGCGTGGGAACGGCGCGGGGTGCGAATCCGTGTTCAGGTTTTTGATAGCGCGCGGTCGATATCCCAGAGAATGTCGTCGATGGTTTCGAGACCGACCGAAAGACGGATCAGATCAGGCGGAACGCCCGCGGCGATTTGCTGTTCCTCGCTCATCTGACGGTGTGTCGTTGAGGCCGGATGAATGACGAGTGTTTTCGCGTCGCCAATGTTGGCGAGGTGTGAAAGGAATTCAACGCCGTCGATGAATTTCTGGCCGGCCGCGGCTCCGCCGCGTATGCCGAAGGAAAGCACCGCACCGCCGCCGCGTGGAAGGTATTTTTGCGCCAGCGCGTAATATCTGCTTGATGGCAGGGCGGGGTAGTTGACCCAGGCGACTTTCGGGTGCGATTCGAGAAAACGGGCGACGGCAAGCGCGTTTGCGCAATGCCGCTCCATCCGGAGCGCGAGCGTTTCGATTCCCTGTAAAAGCAGGAAGGCGTTGAAGGGCGAAAGCGCGGGACCGAATGTTCTCAGGATTTCCATGCGGCATTTCGCTGTAAAGCCGAAATTCCCAAAGGTTTCGTAAAATCTGACGTCATGATAGCCGATCGAGGGGTCTGTCATGCAGGGGAATTTTCCGTTATCCCATGGAAATTTCCCTGACTCGACGACGAGTCCGCCCATTGTTGTTCCATGTCCGCCGATAAATTTTGTCGCCGAATGAAGAATGATGGCGGCGCCCCACTCGAAAGGGCGGCAGAGCCATGGCGAGGCGAAAGTGTTATCGACGAAAAGCGGGAGTCCGGCTTCGTTGGCGATTTTCGCGACACGTTCGATGTCGAGCACGTTGAGCGATGGGTTGCCCAGGGTTTCGGCGTAAATGGCTTTCGTCTTCGGCGTGATCGCGCGGGCAAAATTTTCGGGATCGTCGGAATCGACGAATGTCGTATTGATGCCGAGTTTGCGAAAATTGACGTCGAGCTGTGAATAGGTGCCGCCATAGAGCGCGCGTGACGCGACGATTTCATCGCCTGCCTCGATGATATTGAGAAGCGCAGCCATCTGGGCGGCGAGGCCGCTTGATGCGGCGACGGCGGCGCGTCCGCCTTCGAGCGCGGCGACGCGCTCTTCGAGTACGGCGACTGTCGGGTTGGAGAGGCGTGAGTAAACGTTACCAAACGTCTGGAGATTGAACAGGCTGGCGGCGTGATCCGGCGTGTCGAAGACATACGATGTCGTCTGGTAGATCGGTACCGCGCGACTGCCTGTCGCGCTATCCGGAATCTGTCCGGCGTGAAGGCTTAAGGTTTCAAACCCGTATTTGCGGTCGGCCATGGCATTCCCTTTCAGAGCGTGAGCGGCCGGCGTGATGAAATAACGCCGGTATTGACGCCCATCCAGTTAAGTCCTCCGAACAGGCGCGCGTATTCGATTTTGACGCAGCGATCCATGACAACGTCCAGTCCGGCGTCTTTGGCGATATTTGCCGCTTCCTCGTTGATGACGCCGATCTGCATCCAGAGAGTCTTTGCGCCGATGGTGATGGCGTCGTGCGCTATCGGTACACAGTCTTCCGATTTGCGAAACACATCCACGAGATCGACCGGAAAAGGAATCGAGCGGAGATCGGGATAGCTTTTTTCGCCCAGTATCTCAGGATATTTGGGGTTGACGGGGACAATTCGGTAGCCATGCGCCTGCATATATTTCGCCGCGAAAAAGCTGGGGCGGAACCAGTCGGCCGAAAGACCGACGATAGCCAAGGTATGCGCGCCACGCAACAGGCGGCGCAACGTGACGATGTCGCTCATAAATCCTTTCTTGCGTGGAGAGAGTATGTCTCTTTCGCGCAGCGCTCCATGAGCCCGGAAACGGGCGGGATCAACCGTTGCACCAGACCGGAGGACGTTTGTCGATGAAGGCTGAAATTCCCTCCTGGGCGTCCAGTGTCTGAAGGTTGTTGACCATTACGCTTTGCGCATAAGCATAGGCCGCCGCGAGCGGCAGTTCAGCCTGGCGGTAGTAGGCTTCTTTCCCGATGGAGAGCGTATGGCGCGACTTGGATGCGATCTTCATCGCCAGGGCTGCGACAGCGCCATCGAGTTCTCCTTCGGGGACGATTTCATTGACGAGGCCGAAGCGGTAAGCCGTTGGCGCGTCGACAAGATCGCCGGTCAACAGCATTTGCATGGCGTGTTTGTGACTCACATTGCGCGAAAGCGCGACCATCGGCGTCGAACAGAAAAAGCCGATGTTGACGCCCGGCGTGGCGAAACGGGTTGTGTCCGACGCGACAGCGAGATCGCAGCTGGCGACGAGCTGCGCGCCGGCCGCCGTCGCTATGCCATGCACGCGCGCGATGACAGGCTGGGGCAGCGAAACGATGCGTTGCATCAGCTTTCCGCAGGCGCTGAAAAGTTTTTCGGCATAAGTTCGGTCAAAACCGGTTGCCCGCATTTCCTTGAGATCGTGTCCAGAACAAAAAGCCGGGCCGGCGCCGGCGAGGATAACGACGAAAGCGCTTTTGTCCGACGCGACGATGTCAAGCTCTTCCTGCAATGTGTCGATCATGGTCTGGGAAAGCGCATTGCGTGCCTGCGGGCGATTGAGTGTCAGGTAGACAATTCCATTTTCCTGTGTTTTCAGTACGATGGGTTCTTGGATGGCTGATGTCATGGAAGCTCCTTCAGTATGATGTGTCCGGTATCGATCGGAAAAACGCTATTTTTTACGCAACATGCCTGTTTTGTCTACTTCCCGTAAAGCCGCGAGTTCTTCGCCGGTGGGTTCGGGCACCGGCACGGCGTCTTTTGCGATTTTCAAATCCCATCCCGTATTGGCGCGAACTTCCTCAATATTTGAAAAGGAAAACCAGCCACTCAGTTCGAATTCCTTTGTCTGCGGATGCGGGCGCAGAATGCCGAGCGTCGTAATGATCGCTGACGGACCGTCACCGATGAAGCCATGGCGTTTTCGCGCATCGCCGCCATCGAGATAGCCCGGCGAGGAAATATAGTCGACATTGTCGACGAAACGTTTCTTTTCATGATTCGCCATGATGACGAAGCGGCGCGCGCCGCTCGCGATGTCATTCGCGCCGCCCGCGCCGGTAAGGCGTGTTTTCGGAAGGGAATAGCGTTCGCCGATTTCACCGCCCCAGATTCCGGTTGTATTTACGTTGCCGTGTTTGTCAACCTGGGCCGCGCCGATCACGCCGACGTCACAGCGGCCGGAAGCGACCAGAAAACCGATCGCATCAAGCGCGTTTGTAAAACTGACAGCGTTGGATGAAATCCGGTTACACTCGATACCCCATGGCAAACCACCGACCGGCGTCGCGCCGAAAACGCCGCCTTCTGTCAGCGAGCGGACATTGGGAGCGTGATGCGCCTGCGCGAAATATCCCGCCAACATCGAGAGGCCGACGCCAAAAATAGCGAGTTCGCCGTCGCGGATTTCCCTTCCGGTCGCAATGGCCATCATTTCCTGAGGGGTGTAGTGAAGGTTGTCGCTCATCGCGCATCTCCTTTTGAAGCGTTTTGCGCGAGAAGCGCGTTGATTTCTTCACGTGACTTGATCCATTTCCGGTAAGGGTCGAGCAGGAATGCCGACGGCCCTTTTTGCAGGCGTTCAAGCGTATCGTGGCCGATGGCGGCAAGGTAATCGTCGATACTGGCCGTTTTTGTCACAAATTCATCAATGTAGCGCGCCGTACCCTCTTCGGTAGCAAACTGCTCGTTCATCAGGCGCATGTGCTTTTCATCGATATCGTACGCGCCCGGCGAACTTTGCGGCCAGGCGGCAAAGGGCCACCAGACGACCGCGTCGACGATGACTCCGGGAATACGCACAAGGTTCGGAAACTGACGCGCGCAACCGGTATCGACGATGTGGTCGGCAATAAGCACGACTTTCTTCGCCGCGCGCGAAAGCTCAAAACGGCTCCATTCGGTTCCGATCATGATCGCGTTTCCTTCGGGGTCGGACAACGTGACATGGATTGCCGCAAGATCCGGCTTGAGCGGTGAAAGCGCGCCGAGTTTCTGTCCGCTGAACGGGTCGATGATCGTTGGAATTTTTTCAGTCGCGGGGTAGGTATCGGGCGCGAAAGCGCTTCGCCAGGCAATATCCGAACCGATATTCACCGTTGTGGGAACGAACGGCCAATTCATCGCTCCGCCGAGAAAACGCAACGACATCGAAAGATTCGAATAATCTTCGAGGGAGAGACGCCCGCTTTCGACGGCGCGTCGCAAACCGTTGGCGAAGCCGAAGACCTCAAGGCCGGAAAAACCACACTCGGCCTTGTCAACAGCGCCCGCGGCAGCCAGCAGATTGAGCTGCTGCGAATTGCAATGAAACAGCGCGTGGAGTTTTTTGCGTTTCTGGCGCAGCAGTTCGCGCCCGAAAACAATCGCGTCGGACCCGACGGGCAGGGCTGCGCCGCTGGCATATTGCATGCCGTCCGAAGAAAAGCGGGAAACTGCTTCTTGTAACGAGATCAGTTTGTTCATGGGAATGTCGTTCAATGTTTTGGAGAAAGGCGGAGAAGATAATGGGAAAACGGCTCTTTCTCATAAGCCGCCTCTGAAACGAAACGGCCGAGAAGCAGGAATTCGGATGGCTGCGTCAAACTTCCCGTGTGGCGGTATTCGAGTTTGCCGTCGGGCGTAAAGAAGGCGAGCGACGGCGCGGCGAAGATACGCAGGTGTTCCGCGATTTCTTGCGGGCGGCGCGCGTTTCCCTGAGCGTCGATAACCGGAGAGTCCGAAGCGAGATTGATCCGCGCGGTTCGATAAAGACGCCCGAAGCTGGCTTCCGCGCGGCGGCTGGAAAAAACGCGGCGTTTCATTTTCAGGCATTCGGCGCAATCGGGCAGCTCGAAAAAAACGGCCAGACGGCGGCCGTTGAGTCCGGCCGCGTGAACTTCCTCGCGAATATTCCGGCTGTCGGCGCCAAAGAGCGCGGCCAGCGCGGGGACGGCAAAGGCGAACGCGAATAACGTCAGGACAACCCGCGCCCAACGCGCCGGGAAACGAAACGGAAGGGCATGGCGCCAGGACATCAGCGTTTCAACGCAGCCAGAAAAGCGTCCGATGACGGAGTCTGTCCAGCAAGGTCATGCTGAGCCAGGTCACCGCGCCGGTATAGATGATTCCCGCGACCATGCGCGGATAATCCGCGAAATCGGCGTAATACTGGATAAAACGGCCGAGTCCCGCATTGGCGCCAAATAATTCGGCGACCGTTAGCAGAATGAATGAAAAGCCGAGACCGACGCCCATTCCGGCGAATATATGCGGCAGACTTCCTGGAAAAACGACGCGCACGAGCGATTCCATGCGCGTAAAACCGAGAACGCGCGCATTATCGCGGTAATGCGCCTCGATCGATTGAGCGCCGATGGCGGCGTTGTGGAAGACCGGCCAGAATGCGCCAATGAAAACGACGAAAACGGCGGACATCCGGAAGGTTGGGAGAACCGCGATTGCATAGGGGATATAGACGGTCGGCGGTATTGGCGAAACGACCCTGGCGAATGGAAAAAAAGCGCGCCCCAGTCCGGGCAGAACACCGGCGAGGAGGCCGAGCGCCGTTCCGCCGATGACGGCCAGCGCGTAGCCGGGCAGCAAAATATAGAAGGAAGAAACAGTGCCTTTCCAGAGTTCAGGCAAGGAGTCCAGCAGAGCTTGTCCGACTATTGACGGAGCGGGCAGAAGGGGGTTGGCTTCCTGGTCTATGAAAAAGGAAACGGCTTGCCATGTCAGCAGGATGAACGTCCAAAGCGCGATCGCCTCCCAGGCGATGAATGAGTGGACATTTATCGTGCCGCCGCCTTCATCCGGTACAAGGCCGCTCTCCGCAGGTTGTGCTGTTTCGAGCTCGCTCATTTCGTCGGAGATTTCCTTTAGAGTCATTGTCCTGAACATATAACTTTACCCTAAATTGTGGCGAGACCGGAAATAATATCCGCGTCAAGGCGTTCCGCGATGTTTTCCCGAAGTTCGCGGAACTCCATGGACGCGAAAAAATCGGCGCGTTGACGCGGGCGGTGCAGCGGTACATCGATTTCAGCCAGCAGGCGTCCGCCCTGGCTTGCGCCGAGGAGGGCCACGCGGTCGCCGAGATAAATCGCCTCGTCAATATCGTGCGTTACGAAAATGATCGTCCGGCGGGGCGAACTGCTTTTCCATGCGTCGATCAATAAATCCTGAAGTTTTCCGCGATTGACGGGGTCAAGCGCTCCGAAAGGCTCGTCCATCAGCAGAACGGGCGCCTCAAGCGCCAATGCGCGGGCGATGGCCGCGCGTTGCTGCATCCCGCCCGAGAGCTGAAACGGATATTTTTCCGCCGCGTCGTCGAGACCGACGCGAGAAAGATAATCACGCGCCAGTTGGAGACGTTGCGGACGGCTAAAGTCCGGATGCGCTTTCGCAACGGCCAGAGCGACGTTTCCCTGTGCCGTAAACCATGGAAAAAGCGAATAATTCTGGAAAACGACCGCGCGGTCGATTCCCGGCCCGGCGATTTTCGCGCCTTTCCATGCGATGCGGCCGCGCGTCGGTTTTTCGAGGCCCGCAATCAAGCGGAGCAGCGTTGATTTCCCTGACCCGCTAGGCCCGAGCAGGCTGAGAAACTGGCCTTCGGGCACATTGAGCGCGATGCGGCGCAAGACAGGTTCATTTCTGTAGGCAAAGGATACATTGTCAATTCGAAGTCCGCCGGTCTCGGCGCATCGCGTCGCCACGTTCATTGGTTGCGTTCCTTGAACTGCTTTAGACGTGACTGGTAGAACGCGTCTTTCGGGTTTTCTTTTGCCAGCGATTCGATCGCTTTCCGGTACGGCCCGGCCGCGAAAATGGGATCAAGCGGTCGTTTTCCATCGATGAAACCCGACGCCACGAGCGAGAGCCAGAATTTCTGCACGCCTTTTGTGTTGGGATCCGTCGTCTGGTCAAGGTTCGGTGAATAAAAGCTTTTTTCGAGCGTCGCGTGATCCAGTTTGACGTATTTGGCGATTGAATCAATCGTTTCCTTGCGATGATCCAGGGAAAAACGCTCGGCCTGCAACAGGGCGCGGAGGAAGCGCTCGACGATTTGCGGGTCTTTGAGCTGTTTGCTGGTGGTGATCAGGCGGCAGCAGGGATGACCGGGATAAAGGTCACCTGAACGAAGGATGACCTTTAGTCCCTGCTGTTCGGCGCGCAGATCGAAAGGCCCCCAGACGACGCCGGCGTCCACCTGGCCGGATTTGACTGACTCGATGACTGCCGGAGGGTTTTTCAGTTCGAAAATTTCCAGGTCGGAACGCCAGTCGATTTGCGCTTCTTTCAAAGCAGTGCGAAGAACGGCATCACTGGACGCCAGACGGACGGTTGCGACTTTCTTTCCGCGCAGATCCGCGATTGAGCGGATATCGTAGGAGCGTTCAGGCTTGATGATGACGGAGCCATCCTGCCCCATGATGCCGCCGATGATCCGGATATCCGATCCCTTGGAATAGAAAAGCAGGGGAGCGGGTGTGCTGAATGAACCCACATCCAGCTTTCCGCTGACGACGGCATTGATTCCGTCGGCTGAATTCTGGAATTCGACGAGTTCGACATCGAGTTTTTCCTTTTTGAAAAAACCCTGTTCGTAGGCGATGAAATATTTCGCGTGCCCGATCGCGGGTAAATAGCCGACTTTCACGGGTTCAGCGGACGCCGTTCCCAATGTGGCGAGAGAAACCGCGCCAACGGCCAGAAAACGGGCCAATCTGTAAGGCAGGCTCATTGCTTTCTCCTTGAGAAAAGAGCAAATCTACATAAATCGATTCACACGGGTAAACGAAAAAAAAATTCTTTGCTTATATGGAATTCAGGAAATGCGCTTTCCTTCTGGAATCCTTTTTCTCTGGAAGGCCGTTTCCCCGGATGATTTTTTCAAGAAGCCTTGATTGATATAACGCAAAACCGGCAATTATACAGTGCGACTCTTCCCAAGAGTCTGTTCGTGATGGGTTTCCCCCAGGGCCGGAGCATCAAATTTCCCGAAGTTGCAAAGCGTTAGCCAAGTAGTCCGGATTGTAGGCGGCGGTCTTGATTTTTCGTGGCATGCTGATGGAGCGGGATTTGTCGGCGCGAAA
>JAITGN010000085.1 GCA_031280565.1 Accumulibacter sp.
TATGAACGGGCGCTCCGCCTTTCCAGTCTGACTCTTCAAATGGTTTTTCAATTCGTACTCTTCGAATCGTTTTTCAATCCTTACCCTTCGACAAGCTTCCTTCGACAGGCTCAGGACGGGGCAGGGCGAACGGACTGGAAAGGCATTCTCCGGACAAGCATTTTTTGGATTTAAAAATAGCTTAAGAGCGTTGTTTTTATACTCTGTTCTGTTTTTTTCCATTCGTGGTGAGCGTGTTAAAAACCCATCTGTGCTGAGTCTGCCGAATCATCGACAACGCCTATCCCCGTTCGTGCTGAGCCTGTCGAAGCAGGAACGGACGCTCCAGCCTTTCCAGTCTGACTCTTCGAATCGTTTTTCAATCCTTACCCTTCGATAAACTCAGGGCGAACGGATTTTTGTTCAGAAAGTCACGTATCCGCACCGGGGAAAAGTTCTTCGCGGTAGCCGAAATTCTGAAAGTCACGTATCCGCGCCGGATAAAGGATTCCGTCAAGGTGATCACATTCATGTTGCACGACGCGCGCGTGGAAACCTTCAACGATACGGTCAAGCGGTGCTCCCGAAAGTCCAAAGCCGGCGTAGCGCAGTTTTTTGTAGCGCGGCGCCTTTCCGCACAGTCCGGGAATGGAGAGGCAGCCTTCCCAGTCCTCTTCGGTTTCGTCCGACAAGGGGGTCAGAACGGGGTTTATCAGTACGGTATAGGGAATGCCTTCGGCCTCCGGACGGAGCGCGCCTTCGTCAAAACCGAAAACGACGACGCGAAGACTTTCGCCGATCTGCGGCGCGGCCAGGCCGACGCCCTCCCGATCCAGCATGGTTTCTTTCATGTCGCCCACAAGCCGGCACAGCTCCGGCGTGTCGAACGCCTCGACCGGACGCGCTTTCACCCAAAGGCGGGGGTCGCCCATTCTAAGAACGGCTCTGACTGTCATGTTCAAGCGCTTTTTCGATGAGCGTCCTGATCTGCTTCATCGATTCCCGAAGAATGTCGGGCGTCAATTCAAAACGTATTCCGTCGCGGCTGTCCGCGCGGCCCGCCGCGTAATTCGCCACGACGTTGATCGCAGCATAGGGTATGTCAAGCTCGCGCGCGAGAATGGCTTCGGGCATTCCGGTCATTCCAACGACATTCGCTCCGTCCTTTTCGAAACGGTCGATTTCCGCCGCGGTTTCCAGGCGCGGCCCCTGCGTCGCCGCGTAGACAGCGAAATCGCGTACACGGATGCCCGCCGCGTGCGCCGCTTCGAGAAGGCGGCAGCGAAGTTTTTTGTCATATGGCTCGGTAAAGTCGACATGTTTGACCGTCGCGCCGCGCCCTTCAAAATAGGTCGATTTTCTTCCCCATGTGTAATCAATGATCTGGTGCGGAATGACAATGTCTCCAGGCGTCAGGCCGTGATGGATGCTCCCGACGGATGCGACGGAAACAATCCCGCTGACGCCGGCCTGCGAGAGCGCCTTGATGTTCGCGCGGTAGTTTATTTCGTGCGGGGGGATCGTATGCGCGTGCCCGTGCCGCGCGAGAAAGGCGACAGGATAGCCCGCCATGTCTCCGAAAAGCACGGCGCTCGACGGATCGCCGTAGGGAGTCCGGATGATCTCGCGCCGCGTTACGTTCAGATTTTCAAGCTGCGACAGGCCGCTGCCTCCAATGACCGCGAACATTTCATTCCTCCTTTATCGCGTATATGCCCGAAAGATTCCGCCACAGGCCGCGCGCGTCCATTCCGTAACCGAAAACGAAGCGGTCGGGAACCGGCAGCGCGACAAAATCCGGCTTGAGCGGTTTTTGCCTTCCATGCTGTTTGTCTACGGCGACCGCCGTGTGACATTTCTTCACGCCAAGCGCGTTCAGATTGTCGACGATGGCCGCCAGCGTCACGCCTTCATCCAGAATATCGTCGACGATGAGTATCTCGCGGCCTTTCAACGAAATCCCTGGAAATACGCGCCAGTCGAGTTTTCCTCCCGACGTTTCGCGCCCGTAGCGGGTAACGTGCAGGTAATCAAAATCCAGCGGAAAGCGCAACAGGCTCATCAGGTGTCCGGAAAAAAGCAGGCCGCCATTCATAACGCATAACAGCACGGGATAGGCGTCCTTGAGTTCTTCCGTGATTTCCGCAGCGACCCGGCGGACGGCGGCGGCGACGTCCTCTCCGGAATACAGGCGCTCCGCCCCGGCGAGAAAGTCGTTTGCCGCTTGAACGCCGATCATGCGATTTCCAGTCCGGAAAGATAATCTGAAAAGGCCGGGCCTATTTCCGGATGCCGCAGGCCGAATTCAACCGACGCCTGCAAGTAGCCGAGCTTCGAGCCGCAATCGAAACGCTTTCCGTGATAATGGTAGGCTAGCGCGTCTTCTTCGGCGATGAGCGAAGCGATTGCGTCCGTGAGCTGGATTTCCCCTCCCGCGCCGGGCGCGGCGTTTTCAAGATGCCGGAAAATGGATGGCGTGAGAATGTAACGCCCGACAACCGCAAGCGTCGAGGGTGCTTTGTCCGGTGACGGTTTTTCGACAATGGCTTCAATGCGTCCGACACGCTCCGCGACCGGCGTCGCGCCGACGATTCCATAACTCGCCGTTTCATCACGCGGAACGTTCTGCACGCCGAGAATCGAATTGCGGCGCGTTTCAAACAGGCGGGTCATCTGTTTCATGACGGGAATCTCGGCGTCCAGAAGGTCGTCCGCGAGCAGGACGGCAAACGGTTCTTCACCAATGACCGATTTCGCGCACAACACGGCGTGGCCGAGTCCGAGCGCCTCTGACTGGCGTATGTAGATGCAATTGACGGATTTCGGCAGGAGATTTCTGACGGATTCGAGCAGGCGGGTTTTTCCCCGCGCGATCAGTTCGCTCTCAAGTTCGTAGGCTTTGTCAAAATGATCTTCAATGGCGCGTTTGGTGCGCCCCGTGACGAAAATCATGTCGCGGATTCCGGCCGCCGCCGCTTCTTCCACCGCGTACTGGATCAGCGGTTTGTCGACGACCGTCATCATCTCTTTCGGGCTGGCCTTCGTCGCTGGCAAAAAACGCGTCCCCAGCCCTGCCACGGGGAAAACGGCTTTTCTGATTTTTCCCATGTTCCCGTATCACTCCGCAATCAGAAACCGTAATTGTGTCTCATCAAGGACGCTTATGCCAAGCATGTTCGCGCGCGTGATTTTCGAACCCGGCGAATCGCCCGCAATAACATAGTCGGTTTTTTTCGACACTGAACCGGAAACCCGCCCGCCCGCCGCTTCGATCAGGGCTTTTGCTTCATCCCGCGTCAGTGTGGGCAGTGTCCCCGTCAGAACGAAGGTTTTTCCGGAAAATTTTCCGCGCGTGGACTCTCCTTCATTTTCCGGCCAGACGATTCCCGATTCCTTCAGGCGCTCGACGATTTCAAGGTTATGCCTTTCGCCCAGAAACTGAAGAAGGGACGCTGCGACGACCGGGCCGATTTCGTCGATCCGGATCAAGGCATCTTCATCGGCAACGAGAATGTTTTCGAGCTTTCCGAAATGTTTCGCCAGATCCTTTGCCGTCGTTTCGCCGACATTGCGAATGCCGAGCGCGTATATGAAACGCGCCAGTGTCGTCTGTTTGCTTTTTTCGATGGCTTCCAGCAAATTTCGCGCCGACTTTTCCGCCATCCGTTCCAGCCGGATCAATTCCGCCGGATCAAGCCGGTACAGATCAGCGGGCGTCCGGACAAGCCCGCTGTCGACGAGCTGGTCGATGAGTTTTTCTCCAAGCCCTTCAATATCCATCGCGCGGCGCGACGCGAAATGGATCAACGCCTGTTTTCGCTGCGCTGGACAGTACAGCCCGGCGGTACACCGCGTCGCGGCTTCGTCTCCGGCTCTGGCTGCCGCCGAATCGCAAACGGGACATGTTTTTGGCATGACAAACCCGGGCGCCGAGGCCAGTCGCTTCTCCGGAACGACACGGACAATTTCGGGAATCACGTCACCCGCCCGCCGGACAACGACCGTGTCGCCGACGCGCACATCTTTCCGGCGCGCTTCGTCTTCGTTGTGGAGGGTCGCGCTGCTTACCGTAACTCCGCCAACCAGAACCGGCGCAAGTTTCGCCACGGGCGTGAGCGTTCCTGTCCGCCCGACCTGGATGTCGATTCCAAGAACCTCGGAATACGCTTCTTCCGGAGGATATTTGTGCGCGACTGCCCAGCGGGGTTCGCGCGAGACAAATCCAAGCCTGCGCTGGAGGAAGAGCGAATTGACTTTATAAACAACTCCGTCAATGTCGAACGGAAGCCGGGGACGCTTTTCGCCGATGCGCCGGTGGAAATCCGCGAGTCCGGCCGGGCCGCAAAGCACGGCGCGCTCTTCGCACACTGGAAATCCCATTTCTTCCAGCGCGGCCAGCACGCCATCGTGCGATTCCGGAACCGCCCAGCCCTTGACTTCTCCAAGGCCGTAGGCAAAAAAGGAAAGCGGACGCGACGCCGCGATTTTCGAATCCAGTTGCCGGATGCTTCCGGCCGCCCCGTTGCGTGGATTGCTCAAGGTTTTTTCGCCGCGCGCACGGGCGCGGGCGTTGAAGCGCTCAAAGTCGCGGCGTTTCATGTAAATTTCACCGCGAACCTCGAAAATCTCCGGACAAAGCGCCGCGCGAAGCCGCAGCGGAATCTGGCCGACCGTCCGTGCGTTGGCCGTTACGTCTTCGCCTGTCTCACCGTCGCCGCGCGTCGCCGCGCAAACGAGCAGGCCGTTTTCATAACGAAGGTTAATCGCCAGCCCGTCGAATTTCAGTTCGGCGGCGTATTCTAATGCAATATTTTCCGCCAGCTCGCGGCGAACCCTGGAATCGAAGGCGAAAGCGCCTTCCGGTCCGAAATCGGTTTCGGTATGGATCGACAACATCGGAACAGCATGACGAACAGGCTTGAAGAGATCAAGCGGCTTTCCCCCTACACGGCGTGTCGGCGAATCCGGCGTCTGGAGTCCGGGATACTCTTTTTCAATCGCCTGGAGTTCCGCGAACAGCACGTCGTATTCCGCGTCTGTGACCACCGGCGCGTCAAGGACGTAATAGCGGTAATCATGCTCCTCGATTTCCGCTCGCAGGGCCGCCGCCCGTTCGCCCGCTTCCATCACGCTTCCCTCAGGAAAAGAGACGCCGCGCCAACTCCCCGCCCGGAGGCAGCCTGTTCTCCACCATCGCCGACTGACAGCGAACGATCTGTTCGCGGACAGGTTCCAGGGAGGCTTCCGAAACTTCGTGCCCCCTGTCGTCGGCCAGCGTCCCTTTCAAGGCTGCGGCGAAACAGCGGGCCAGGCCGACCATCTGCTCAAATGCGCGCTCGGCGCAAGCGGTTCGCGGTACATCGAGAAGAAACGTGATGCCGCGCGTCTTCAGCGTTTCGACCGATTCGCCGGAAAAAACAGGCGCTTCCCCATTGATGAGCGAGTAAAGGATGGCACCTTCGGCATCCCTTCCGACAAAACGTCCGTCGCCTTCGAGCGTCATTCCCTCCGTTTCGGCAAGATGTTTCAGGCTTTTTCCCTGAAAAACCTCGTCACCGGCGATTACATTGATGCCGATCTGGATGTCGACGCTTTCCGCAAAAGCGTCGAGTTTTTTCGCCGTTTCAAGCGTTTCTTCCATGCCCGGAATCCGCATGTTCGCGGACAATTCTTCCGCAAGATTCCGGATCGCCAGATGAAAAGCCGAAAGCCCGTCCGCCGTTATCGCGCCTTGCCGGTCGACGAGCTGCACGCCAATACGAAAGCGGCGATATCCGTTTTTCTGTTCCTCGATGAGCGGTTCCCAATGCAGGAAATCGCTGTTTTGGCCAGACAGCGCCAGCGGTTTTTGTATTCCGGCAAGTGAATCACGCGCCAGTTCGATTATCCGGCGCGCGGAAACGGCTTTTTTTGTCTCGAACTCCGCGACACAATCGATAACCGATGTATCTTCCGAAGCGGACGATCCGACGCCGTCTCGCGCCGCCGCCGGCGGCATGTCAATGAATTCTTCCAGGGCGGGTTCGATCCGCCCGGCGCGATCATCCGGCTTCGTTTCGCGCAAAGGCCGTAACAATGCGTCAAGGGCGTCGGTTTTCGGCTTTTTCCCGAAAATTCCTCCGAACAGCGGGTCGCCGACGCGCCCGGTATCGGAAAATTCCTCCCGGTGCCTGTATTCCTGCCAGGCGTTGTAAATCATGACGCATGCTACGACAACGACACCCAGACCAATCAATCCCCAATGCAGTTCCGTCATGTTCGTCAGTCCTAAACGATCTGTTCACGCAAACGCAACGCTTCCTCCATGTCGACCTCTACGATACGCGAAACGCCCGATTCCTGCATCGTCACGCCGATCAGCTGCTGCGCCATCTCCATCGCGATCTTGTTGTGACTGATAAACAGAAACTGGGTTTTTTCCGACATGCGCCGGACCATTTCGCAAAAACGCTCGGTATTCGTATCGTCCAGCGGCGCATCCACTTCGTCAAGCAGGCAAAACGGCGCGGGATTCAGCTGGAAAAGCGCGAATACCAAAGCAATCGCCGTCAACGCTTTTTCGCCTCCCGAAAGCAAATGAATCGTTGAGTTCTTCTTTCCAGGCGGCTGCGCCGTAACCTGCACGCCCGCGTCGAGGATTTCTTCGCCCGTCATGACGAGACGCGCCTCGCCGCCGCCGAAAAGTTCGGGGAAAAGCGCGCCGAAATTCGTGTTGACAACGTCGTATGTCGAACGGAGCAGTTCGCGCGTCTCCCTGTCGATCTTCTGGATCGCCTCTTCAAGCGTATTCATCGCCTGCGTCAGGTCGTCGAACTGCGTGTCGAGAAAAACCTTTCGCGCGCGCGCGGCTTCAAGTTCGTCGAGCGCCGCCATGTTGACCGGCCCGAGCGATTCGATCGAGCGTTGCAACGAAGAGAGATTTTTCTGTAAAACGTCGGCGCGCGCGCCAGGCAGATCCTCGCTCAAGATGTGTTCGTCCGCTCCGCTCTCGATCAACTGCACGTTCAGTTGATCGGCGTTGAGCACCATCGCCTGCTCTTTGAGTTTGAGTTCGCCGATCCGCTCCCGAAGCGGGTCAAGACCAATTTCGACTTTCATCCGCTCTTCATCAAGATTCCGCAAGGCCTGGGTTTCGGATTCGAGCGCGTCCCGCGCGGCGACAAGCGCCTGTTCACGCTCAACGCGCTGCGCCACGGCTTCCTGCAACAGGGGTTCGATGTCTTCCGTCCGCAACGCTTTCACCGTCTCGGAACATCGCGCCAGCTCTTCAATGATCCGGTCGATCTGCTTGCGCGCCAATTCGCGCTTGTTATCGATTTCGCCGATTTTTCCCTGGCATTCGCGCTGTGAAAACTGCGCCTCACGCAAGTCGCGCTCCGCACCATTTACGCGCTCGCGCTCTTCATTCAATACCCGGTTGGCTTCATCGAAACGTGTTTTCGCCGTATCCAGGGCATGCTGCAATTGGCCGATTTTTTCCTGTTCCGCCGCGACAAGCGCGTCTATCCGGATCAGATGTTCGTTTTCGGCGGCCTCTTCTTCCCGTATTTCGGCCAGGCTGACGTCGATTCTGGCCTGACGCTCGGTGAAGCGCTCCATCGCCTGCGAGAGCTTGAGCGTTTCAACCTGAACGGCATGTTCTTCTTCCTGCAACTCGTCGAGTTCGCCACGCGCCGCCTGCTCAGCACTCCGCGCTTCTTCGCGGCGCGTTTCGGCTTCGGCCAGACGCGCCCGCTCCCGTTCGACGCGCTCTTCACATCGCGCGATCGTCCGCGCCAGTTCTTCAAGTTCCCGCTGCCGCTCCAGAAGACCATGCTCGGAAGAATCGGCGGCGAACAATGTCAGGCCATGACGGTCGACGATATCGCCCGCCGGCGTCACGCAGATTTCCGTCTCCTGCAATTCTTCCCGTTGCCGCAGGGCGCTCGCGAGATCAGGCGCGGTCAACACACCGTCCATCCAGAAAGAAACGGCGAATGAAAAACGTTCGTCGTCACAGCGTATCTTTGCGAACAGCGCGTTTTCATTCCCTCCGGCGCGCGCGCTCTTTTCCGGCGGCGTCAAGACGAATGTCTGCTTGCGGCCCGGCCTGTCGCCGCTCCAGGCGGGGTCAGCATCGTCGACCGGCAACGCGCCAAGACGCTCACGCAGCACGGCCTCGACGGCGTCATCCCAGCCCGGCTCGACATGGAGCGACGCCCAGAGCGGTTCGCGCGACACGAGACGGCGGCGTTCCAGCCAGGCGTCCATCTGCCCTTCGTTCCGAACGCGTTTCTGCAAATGTTCCAGCGCGACGCGGCGCGCGTTCGCCTCGGCCCGCTCGTGCTGGGCCTGTTGGAGCGCGCCCAGCGCGTTCCGCCATTCCTGCTCGATCTGCGGTAGATTTTCCTGGCGGCGCGCAACGTTTTGTTGCGCCAATACGATTTTTTCACGCAGCCCGGCAAGCGTTTTCTGGCGCGTTTCGAAACCGGCGGTATCGGGAACGGGCAGGTTGTCACGCTCCTGATTCAGGCGGTCACGCCTGCTTCCGAAAATCTGGAGCGAGCGCTGCGCATGGGCGCGATTCGTCAATTCCACCTGCAAACGCTGATTGGCCTGCGCCATCGCGGAGCGTTCCTGGTTCATGTTTTCCTGGGCTTCGGCATAGGTCTTTTCCACCCCGGACAAGCACTCGCGCCGCTCGACGAGGTAAGTTTCGCCCTGCTCGACCCGGTTTCCGGCCAATGACAGAAGCTCCTGCCAATGCAGACTGTCTTTGTCGAGTTTTTCAATGTCTTCCTGCCACAGAACCTGGTCATCGCGCAATTGCGCCAGGCGCGATTCGTATTCCTGATGCGATTCCTTGCGGTGACGGATTTCGGTCTCAAGGCGGGAAACCTCGCTTGCCGAACGGTAGGATTCTTTTTGCGCTTCCTGAAGCGCGTCGCTCGCCGCGAAATGACGCTCACGGACTTCGACGAGCCGCGCCTCGGTGTCGCGCAGGGCCGCGTTCCGCGTTTCGAGCGCAAGCGCCGCTTTTTCGATTTCCTTCGAGAAATGTTCGCGCTCGGCCCGCGCCTCGTTCCGGCGCAGCATCCACAAAAGCTGCTGCTTGTGTTTCAGGTCGCCGGAAAAGGCTTTGTATTGCCGCGCGATTTCGGCCTGTTCTTCGAGACGCTCCATCCGCTCGCCGAGTTCCTGCCGAATATCCTCGACGCGCACAAGATTTTCGCGGGTGTCGGCCAGGCGGTTTTCGGTTTCTTTGCGGCGCTCCTTGTATTTCGTGACGCCCGCAGCTTCTTCAAGGAATACGCGCAGTTCGTCCGGACGCGCTTCGACAATACGCGAAATCGTTCCCTGGCCGATAATCGCGTAAGCGCGGGGACCCAGCCCCGTTCCAAGAAAAAGATCGGTAATGTCCCGCCGGCGGACATGCAGATTGTTGATGTAATATTCTGATTGCCCATTGCGCGTCAACAGGCGCTTGACGGACAGTTCGCCGTAATTCGACCACTGTCCGGATATTCGTCCCGATGAATTGTCGAAAACGAGTTCGACCGAAGCGCGTGAAACCGGTTTTCGCGCGCCCGATCCGTTGAAAATCACGTCCTGCATCGATTCGCCGCGAAGCTCGGAGGCTTTCGATTCACCAAGTACCCAGCGAACGGCGTCGATTACGTTGGATTTTCCGCAACCGTTCGGGCCAACAACACCGACAAGCTGCCCCGGCAGGGAAATCAGGGTCGGATCTACGAACGATTTGAAACCGGCAAGTTTTAGTTTTGTCAGGCGCATGCGCTATGCGGCCCAGCGCCGCGAACAGATTTATAAATAAACGGCGCGCCCGCCGCAACCGCGGTGGCGCGCCCGGTCTTTTATAATAACATGCCGCAACCCGATTTTCTGAATCTCCCGTTATCTTTCGGAAGACAGCCGCTCTTCCAGGCCCAAAAAAGCGCCTTGGATTTCCCGCCGCGCGCGCCGGAATATGTCAGCGCGAACCGGATTTCGGCGGCACGTAGTCCGGCGGGGGCGAAGACGGCGGCGCGAAAGGCGGCGGCGGCGGAATTTCCGCTGAAGGCGCTTTTTTGCCTGCGGCTGCCGCCGGGGCCGGGGCCGGAGCCACCACCCCGGAATATTGCGTCATGGACGAGGCGACCGAGGCGGGAACCGGCACCCGGTGTCCGCTCGCATACATGCACTGGACATATGCTTCATCGTAACGGTATTGCGCTTCGTAACCGGAAAGGCGCGACGTTTCCGCCCCTGACGAGCTTCCGACGATCAGGCCCGTGCCCGCTCCAACCCCCGCGCCATGGCTTCCGCCAATGGCCGCGCCCGCGACCGCGCCGACAACCGTGCCGACGACAGCTTCCCGGATCGCCGGATCGTTCACCGTTTGACCGATGACGCGTGACGCGTATTGGCGGCACATGGCGTCGCTCGCCTGAAATTCAGTAAACGATCTTCCTGTTCCCGGCAAGACCATGACCCGCGGGCCAGTGGGAACAGAAGCGCATCCGGCCAAAACGAGCGCCGGTAAAATCACTGCGAAAGAAAATGGTTTCATCTCAATCTCTCCACATTAACGGACGCCCGCGGGATGCGTCGACACCTTTCTCCATCCCGAAGGACATTTGTCGATATAAGGATAGTAAGCCTTCGAGGCCGGACAGTAATACCAGTAGGAATCCGGCACCACCGCTTGCGGCATCACCGGCGCGGCCGTTACAACTTCAGGTTCAACAGCCGCTCTTTCAATATAAACCGGCCGCTCAACCACCACGGGCGCGGGCGCATAGGGCGCATAGGTCGTATAAGGCGCATAAGGGTAGGAATAATAGGGATAGAATCCAAACGATGACCGGTACGGACGGTAGTGCGAATGAAAAACCGGAACGCCCAGACCGATTCCGACGCTCACCCGCGCGCGGGAATGGGAATGGCGGCGTCGCGCCCAGGCCTCGTTATCGGCAAACGAGAAAAAAACAATAAGCATCAGCGCACAGTATTTGATCCATTTCATGGCAACACCTCATTTTCCCAGACAATATTTCTTCGCGCCTTTCAGCGCGTCCGTTTCACGACGGCGCGCGGACAGATGAAAATGTCATCGTGTTTCAGGCCGGCGTTGATAACAGTATAGTTCTTTTACGGATTTTTAAAACCTTCAGATTGTTTCAAAATTTTTCGGAATTCATGCCCCTTTCAAGCGGAAAGACTTTCATCTGACATCAAACTGACAGCGGACTGACACCGGTCTGACAACACCTTTTTCAACCGGATAACGATTTCAAGGTATTTTTTGAAGCTGTTTTTTTAAAATATTTTGACATCGTGTGTTTTATCGCTTTTCTGATTTATATTTCACATGATTTTTATTAAAATCCGCTTGAAACCGTATTCAGCTTTCTCATATTTCAATAATTCTCTGGATAAATAGTTTTTATCTATCGTATTTCCAGTCCTTTCGGGAGATGTCATAAGTTTTTTTATAGGGCCGTCTTTTTTTGCATGGAAGAAAAAAAACGTCCAGCGATTCCGCCCTCCTCCGGATATATCCGGATTCAGTCTGCCCGGAAAACCCAGGCCCGGCCGTCTCGCTTTCCCTGATTAACTCCTCCCGAAAAACATAACGGGCCGCGACGTTTTTCGGGGTTATCGAACCACTTTTGCCTTGGCTCACCTTTCATTTCGCGAGTTTCATCGCGGCGTTTCCACGCCGGGCCGCTGTTTCCAGAGCTTCCTTGGCCGGTTTCACGTCCGCCAGGACTGCATCGAATTCCGCTTCGACGATGCGACGTACGGCCTCGATCTGCGCGGGGCGGATGCGCGTCATTTCCGGCAGCCCGCCTTTCAATTGGCGTTGCGCGACCCGCAAGGCGGCCAGTTCGCCCTTGGGCGGACGGCCATCAAGCGTCGTGCGGGCGGATCGCGTCATTGGCAGAAAGCCGCTGTTCACTCCAATTTCAACCTGAATTTCCGGGGAAAGCAGATAGTCCACAAACCGGGCAACGGCATTTTGTTCCGCTGGCTTGAGGTCACCAGCGGCCCAAAGCGACACGCCGTCCGCGAGCGTGTTTTTCGGCGCGCCGTATACATCGTCGTGCCATGGAAAAGCCGAAACGCCCACATCAATGGACTTGCCGCGCAGAACCGGATAGATTGATGCGGTACTCGTCAGCATCGCGCATTCACCTCGCTCAAAGCGTAAATCCGCCTCGTCGTCCCCGCCAAAAGTCCGGAAATAGCCTGCCTTGCGCCAGGCCGCCAGCATCGCGAGATGCTTGATCTGCACCATGCCGCCAAACTCCAGCCGATCGTTACTATCAATCAATGGTGCGCCGTTCCAGGTGCTCATATTGTCGAGCATGACCCAGGCCGGCCACGATGTCGTAAAAGGACAGTCCTGGCCTTTGGCGTACAGTTTACGCGCGGCTTCATGTACCTTGCCCCAGCTTTGAGGAGGCGATTCCGGATCAAGCCCTGCCTTGAGGAAAATCGCTTTGTTGATGTAAAGCACCGGCGTGGAAAAGGCCAGTGGCAGGGCTTGCAGCTCCTCCCCGGCGATGATGAAATCGTTCTGGAGCTCCGGAGAAAGCTCTTTGGCATCGAATGGCCGTTTCGCTTCCCGCAGAATACCGCCAATCGCCTTGAATCGCGCTTTTCTGGCAACAAACCGCGCGTGTTCGTCGCGCGTCAACAGATTGAGGTGTTTCAGCGACGCGCCTTCGACCCGGCGAAGCAGACGCGCCTGTATCTCCGGATATTTTGTGTTGAAGGCATCAATCGCCGGTTGAAGGCGTTCAGCCTGCTCTTCGTTGAGCCTGTGCCCGATGTCAATCCACAGCGGATCAAGCGGCTTTTTTGTAACGGGATTGGGGGAAGCGATTTTCTCTGACGCCGCGTAGCCGGTGGAAACGGCAATCGCCAGCAGGACAGCGATCAGCCATCTGCTTAAAAGCATGAAATTCTCCTTTTTCTATCTACGGTATGTTCGATGCGGAAAGAATGACCAGAACGTCCGGGGCATTCCCGGCAAACCGGCAATATACTCTTTCATGAGCGGGATGAAACTCTGTGACACGCAGGCGCGCCATTTTACGGCCCGAAGCGCATCCGGCTCATTTTGAGCGGGTGAATCGCTCCAGCGCAGCAATGCAAAAGGGACTTTCGCCCTTTTTCTGAAGCTGGACAAGCCAACAAAAAGAGTTTGGCGAATCCCATTGCCGCGCTGAGAAGAACTGCTCCGACGAAAAAGAATCGGAAAAAATCCCATGCACATATCGTTCTTTCAGGATTTGGACATTCTCTTTTCGAGTTTGAGCGATGGGTTTGGGAGTTGAAGGCACGTTTATAGTCTAGAATATCGTTTTCGGGATTTATGTTCAGAGGGCATCGTGCCGGACAAAACGGGAAAGATGTTTTTGCCGCTCGCCGTGGCGCTTTTCATCGGCCTGGCGGGATGTGATAACGCCCTGCAAAAGGTGGGACTTCAAACGACTTCCGCTCAAATGGAAGCCGACAGCCGCGCCGTGGGGGGGGCATGCAGGCAATCGGGCCGCGCGATCGAAGATTGCTATTCGGTTTATTCATGGCTCGTCAAATCCTATATCTACGCCGGCTGGCGCGATATGGATATTTACATGCGGGAAAACAATCTCGAAACCGTCTCCGCCCAGCTTCCACCCATCACGCCACCGCCCTCTCCACCTCCGCCTCAGCCTCAGCCCAAACCTCGTAAAAAAACGAAGGTGAAGGCTCAAGCCGCCGCTGCCGCAGAAACGGAAAAAACCGCCCCAGAGGCAGGCGCGCCGCCGGATACAGCCGCCAGGATAGCGCCTGTCCCGAAATAGCATTGGCATCCGGCGTTCAATAATGCGCGCGAAATATCCGGCGAAGGCAGTTCGATTCCAGCTATAATTCATCCCTTATGCTATTGATCCTTCACCCATTCGCGGACATCGTCGATGTGTTTTGACGAACTCGGCCTTGCGCCCGAATTGTTGCGCGCCGTTTCCGAACAATCTTATGTCACCCCTACACCAATCCAGGCGCAAGCGATTCCCGTCATTCTCGCTGGCCGCGACCTGATGGGCGGTTCCCAGACGGGAACAGGCAAAACGGCGGCATTCAGCCTGCCGCTTCTCCAGCACATCCTTCCGTTGGCGAATTCAAGCTCTTCTCCGGCGCGCCATCCGGTGCGGATCCTGATGCTGACACCGACCCGTGAACTTGCCATCCAGGTTTACGAGTCCGTCAAACTGTATGGCAAATATATCCCTGTCCGCGTCTGTTGCGCCTTTGGCGGCGTCGATATCAAACCACAGATCGAGGAAATACGGCGCGGCGTCGAGGTTCTCGTCGCCACGCCGGGCCGCCTGCTTGATCTCGTGGAACAAAAATGTCTCAATTTCAATCAGGTGCAAGCGCTCGTTCTCGATGAAGCGGATCGCATGCTGGACATGGGCTTTATCCCCGATGTAACGCGAATCATCCGGATGTTGCCGCCCCAGCGTCAAAACCTGCTCTTTTCGGCGACTTTTTCGGGAGAAATCAAAAAACTCGCCGATGGAATACTCACTTCTCCCGTTCTCGTCGAAGTCGCCCAGCGCAATACCGTCTCCGAAACGATCACGCACCGTATCCATCCCGTCGCAAATGACGCGAAACGCGCCTTGCTGATCCACCTGCTCCGTTCATCCGAACTCGAACAGACACTCGTTTTTACGGGGACAAAACTTGAAACCCGGCGGCTGGTGCGCGAATTGCAGCGCGCGGGAATCGCCGCCGATTCGATTCACGGCGATAAAACGCAACTGGATCGCCTGAAAGCGCTCAATGCGTTCAAAAGCGGCAAAACTTCCGTTCTCGTGGCGACCGACGTCGCCGCACGCGGCCTCGACATTGATGATTTGCCCTACGTCATAAACTACGAGCTGCCGCGCACGCCGGAAGACTATATTCATCGCATCGGCCGCACGGGACGCGCGGGCCGTCATGGCACGGCCATATCGCTCGTTTCTTCCGAAGAATTCCAATATCTGGATGAAATCGAAAAACTGATAAAACGGAAAATTGAGCGGATCGCCATCCCTGGCTTTGAGCCGAACCGCGCGCCCGCGCCAATGGTTCCGGAAAAGCGCGGACATCGCGGCGCTCCGCGTTCATCCGCCAAGCCGGGCCGCCGTCAGCCCAACGTCGCCCCGGACGGATTCGATTTTTCAAAGCCTTATGAATATACGGGGCCGCCGTCGGAATCCCTTCCTATTTTCGACGACACGAAAACCCCGGCGCATCCGCCAAAACATCGCCGCCCCGTCGCGGTTCTACTTGGCGGTCTCGGAAAAAAATAAACAAACTCCGCGCCGCCCGTTTCAGCTCGCTTTTTTTGCATCCGGTTTCACCGGCGCTTCGAGCAGCTTGAGAACCGCTATCGAGATATTATCGCCCGATCCGCGCGCACGGCTGCGCGCCCGCGTAATAAGGATATCCGACGCCTCCCGCGCCGAATAGGTGGCCAGGATACTGCCAAATTCGATGCCGTTGAAATACCCCCATAGGCCGTCGGAACACAACATGAAAATATCGCCTGCCCGCAGGTCGGACGCTTCGCCAAAATCGATTTTCGGAATGCTCTTTCCGCCAAGCGATGTAGTCAGCACATTCCGGTTTGGATGAACCAGCGCCTGCGCGGGCGAAATCCTCCCCTTTGCGACAAGCTGTTCGACGAAAGAATGATCAATCGTATGAAAAAGCGGCCTGTCACCATAAAAACGATAAAGACGGCTGTCTCCGCAATGCGCCCAACTGATTTTTCCGGGCTGCAACAACATCATCACAGCCGTGCTGTGCGGATCTTTTTCATTAATGAAACGCGAAGCCTTGATCAGCATATGCGCTTCATTGAAAATCGCGTTGAGAAGATCGCCCGGTTTTTCGGATTTCGGCGAATACTGTTCGAGATTGGTTCGCGCGGTGTGGATCACCTGCTGTGCCGCGAGAACGCCGCCTGTATGACCGCCCATGCCATCCGCGACAATAGCCAGCGCGACGCCGTTTTCTCTGGAATGCTCCAGCAAGGCAACACGATCCTGCTGTTCTTTACGGTCGCCCTGGTGTTGGGCGACACACGCGTCAATTACTATTGGCATAGTGCGGAAAACAACGATTCTCTCGGACAACGGCCTTAAGTCTATCATATCTTCTGGGTAGAAGACTTCTAAAGCCATTATCACTATTATTATATTTAAATAAGCCGGACTGCATATCCCGAAAACCCCTTCAAAATATACGCCTGAAATCCCCTCTCACCCTTTTCGCAAGAACGCGAACCACCTGCGGAAATTCGAAAATAATCCACCGGGCCGCCCCAGTGAAATCGCCTGTGGCCACGCTTCATTGAAAGTCGATTCCGGTTGGAAACTTCCTTTCTTTGGAGGGATAATCGATACTGCCTCTCCCAATTCCTGCTGCCCGTCCTTACCGGGCGTAATCTGAAAAACTGGAAAATGCGCCATGAAAACCCCCATTGATCTGCTCATCAAAGCCCGCTGGATCATTCCTGTCGAACCGGAGCGTGCTGTTCTCGAAAATCATGCGGTCGCCATCGACAAAGGCCGAATTGTTGCAATTTCGCAACAATCCGATGCGGAATCCCGTTTTGAGCCACGCGATACCCAAAAGCTCGCGCATCACATCCTGATTCCGGGACTGGTCAACCTCCATACGCACGCGGCAATGACTCTCCTGCGGGGGATTGCCGACGACATCCCTCTGGAGAAATGGTTGAAAGACCATATCTGGCCGACGGAGGCGAAACACGTCTCGGCGCAGTTCGTTCATGACGGCACTCTACTGGCTTGCGCCGAAATGCTGCTCGGTGGAATCACCTGTTTCAATGACATGTATTTCTTTCCGGAAGAAGCGGCGCGGGCCGCTCTCAAGCTGGGAATGCGCGCCGCCATCGGATTGCTGGTACTCGATTTTCCATCGTCTTATGCGGCCGACGCCGACGATTATCTGAACAAAAGCATGGCGGCGCGCGACGAACTGAAACACGAAGCGCTGCTCAGTTTCTGTCTGGCGCCGCATTCGCCTTATACGGTCTGCGACAAAAATTTCGAACAGATATTGACGCTCGCGGAACAATGCGATTTGCCGATTCATCTGCATCTGCACGAGACGCTCCAGGAAACCACGGACAGTGTGCTGCAATCCGGCATCCGGCCGCTGGAAAGGCTTCACCGCCTTGGTCTGCCCGGCCCGGGATTCATCGCCGTTCACAGCGTCCACCTCACCCCCGAAGAAATCGCTCTTCTCGCCCAATTCGGCTGTTCCGTCGCTCACTGCCCAAGCTCGAACCTCAAGCTCGCCAGCGGTATCGCCCCAATCGCGGCGATGGTGGATAAAGGCGTCAATATCGGACTCGGCACTGACAGCGCCGCCAGCAACAACCGCCTTGACCTTTTCGAGGAAATGCGTCTCGCCGCGTTGCTGGCAAAAGGTGCGAGCGGTAACGCAAAAATAATTGACGCCCATCGGGCGCTTCACATGGCGACGCTCGGCGGCGCGCGGGCGCTCGGGCTTGAAGAGGAAATCGGTTCGATTTCGGAAGGAAAAGCGGCCGACCTTTGCGCCATCCGCACCGACGACCTGCGCCTGATGCCCTGTTACGATCCGCTTTCCCTGCTCGTTTATTCGGCTGGCCGGGAATTCGTCAGCGATGTCTGGGTCGCTGGAAAAAAACGCGTCGGGAATGGCCGTCTGCTCGATCTCAATGAAACCGTCTTGATAAATCTGGCCTCTTTATGGCAAAATCGCTTGCGTTCTTCAGACAGCACCCTGTAGTTTTTTTATGCTGGTTGCCAGGTTGATAAACTTGGCTCTTTTATGGCAGAATCGCTGTGGCTTTGTTCTATTTGTCGTTTTCTTTACGCATTACTCAAGCATCTCAAACCAATAACAACAGTCCGCAGACTTTTTAACTGAAGAGGAATATTCGATGAAAACATTGAAACACACCTTGATGGCCGTAATTGCCGCAACCATCGGCCTTTGCGCCTCGTTCGCCGCTTATGCGCAAACGCGCGTATATGCAACCGACCAACGCAATGAAGTCGTCAAAAACAGCTCCGGCCTGTGCTGGCGGACGGGTTACTGGACTCCCGCGGCGGCGGCCCAGGATCCGGCTGGTTGCGAGTGCGACAAAGACATCATTCCCCGTGATGTTTGCGAAAAGACCCCACGGGATTCCAGGCCTGTCGTTTCGGGCGGAAAAGTGACCCTGTCCGCTGACGCGCTGTTCGATTTCAACAAATCGGATCTGCGTCCCGAAGGAAGGGCCTCTCTGGATAATATCGTTGCGAAATCGAAAGATCTCGTTCTCGAAGTTGTGATCGCCGTTGGTCATGCCGACCGCATCGGCAATACCGCTACCAATCAGAAGCTTTCCGAACGCCGCGCCGCTTCCGTCAAGGCATATCTGCTCAAAAAGGGTGTTCCCGCCAACCGCATATATACCGAAGGCAAAGGCAGCCAGCAACCGGTTACCCGTGCCGACGAATGCACTGGCGCGAAAAGCGCCAAGGTTATCGCGTGTCTGCAGCCGGATCGCCGCGTCGACATCGAAATTATCGGCACCAAGAAATAATTTCCTGTCTTCATAAAAAAAGCCCTGCTCCGGCAGGGCTTTTTCGTTTGATCATTAAAAGGTCTGCCGCATGATCAACGCCCATACGGATGAACTCGACAAATTCGACCGGATCGCTCACCGCTGGTGGGACACGGAAGGCGAATTCAAACCACTTCACCGGATCAATCCGCTCCGTGTGAAATGGATCGAGCGCCATATTGAAATCAAGGGAAAAAAAATTCTTGATGTGGGATGCGGTGGCGGAATACTCTCGGAAAGTCTCGCGCAGCGCGGTGCGAAGGCGCTTGGAATCGATCTTTCCGTTAAAGCCCTCGATACCGCGCGTCTGCATCTGCTTGAAAGCGGGCAGACCGCCGATTACCGCAGAATTTCAGTCGAGGAACTGGCACAGGAAATGCCGGGCGAGTTCGACGCAATCGTTTGCATGGAAATGCTGGAACACGTTCCCGACCCGGAAAGCGCCGTTTCCGCCTGCGCGAAACTCCTCCGCCCCGGCGGACATTTCTTCGCATCGACGATCAACCGCAATCTGAAAGCGCGTCTTTTCGCCATCGCCGGCGCTGAATACCTTCTTGGCATCCTTCCTGCCGGCACGCATGATTTCAGCCGTTTCATCCGCCCATCGGAACTTATACGCATGGCAAGAAAATTCCGCCTGGAGCCGGACGATCTGACAGGCCTGGTCTATAATCCATTAACATGGGCCTGCAGCCTGAGCCGTGATACCAGCGTCAATTATTTGCTTCACGCGCGCCAGCAAGAAATTAGCGACAGCCCGGAAGCCGCTGTCGCTCTAACATCATTGGCAAGGGGTTTGCATCCCCTTGCCAATGGCTACGGTCGAAACCCCGGCCTTCTTCAGGCCGGGGTTCCAACCTCCGCACCGCCCTGAAGGGCGGGGTTTCAAACCGGAGTTAGTTTTACGATGAATCCGAACGTAAAAAACATTCGTTCCGCGCGGGTCGAATTCGCCGCAGCCGCCGATCTTGACGCCATGGCCGGACTGCTGACCGAACTTTTCACACAGGAAGAAGACTTTCGCCCGGAGCGCGGCAAGCAACTGGCCGGACTACGCCTCATTCTTGAAAATCCGGAGATTGGGCAGCTTTTCGTTCTTCGCGTCGACGGCCATGTTGTTGGCATGGCAAACGCCCTGATTACCATCAGCACCGCCGAAGGAAAAAGAGTCGTCCTGCTTGAAGACGTGATCGTCAAAGCCGCCTTCCGTGGGCGGGAACTGGGACGTCATTTGATTGACAGCATCTACAAATGGGCTAAAGAACGCGATTTTTCGCGCATCACCCTACTGACCGACAAAAGCAACAAAAACGCGCGGAGATTCTACGCACGCATGGGATTTGACCGCTCCGCCATGCGGGTTTTGCGAAAAACAGTTTTTTAGGCCGGAAAACCGCTCGCCGCCTGCTGTCATGGAGCCGCCGCGGTCTCGTTCCTGTAAAGCTTGTGACAACTGATACAAAACCCCTGAAGCCTCGCCAGGTGACGCATGATCTGCTCTTGCTTGCCGTTTCTAGAAGCGTCGGTTTCAATCTTTGCCCAGGTTTCGCGCATGCCGAGAAGCATATTGAGAAAAGGCGGAGGAAGATTTTTTCTCATTCTCAGAAATAACGCCTCGTCATCCTTGATCTGCGCCAGCCGTCCTTCGGGAGGAAGTGGCTTGCCCGAAGCCAGCGCCCGGATTCTCGCCAGCGGCGGTTTGGCCTGCCCTGCGACTTTTTTGACGCGATTCATATCGCCGCTGGCAAGCGCGTCGATCAGCGCATATTTCTGTTCCATAAAGCGAATCATGTCTTTCTGCATGAGTTCCCTGTCTTTTCGCGGCAGCTTCACGACAATGCGTTCATCGCCGCCAGCATGTCCCGGCGCAACGAGAAAAAACAGCGAAACAGCAAGCGCCGGAAAAATCCGTTGACAACTACGATTACCGGAAAAAATGGAAACTGCCTTCATCACGCTTCCCCTTCTGGGGAAACAGCGCTTCCAGACAAATAGCCGCGAAAAACCGGAATGGCGGTCGAACATGCCAGACCGGAAAGCCGCAAACGCTTTACGGGAAGCTGGTAAAGCCGTGACAGTGCCTCTTCGCTAAGAATATCCTCGGGAATTCCGGAAAACTGGCGCTCAGGCCCGGCCATCAACAGCACATGGTCGGCGAAATCAAGCGCGTGCTGCGGCGCGTGCGTGGTAAAAGCCACCGCGAGGCCGCTGTCAGCAAGCTGGCGAAGTAAATTCAGCACATGCGCCTGGCGGTGCCAGTCCAGAGCAGCGGTCGGTTCATCGAGCAACAGCACCGCGCTTGATGAAACCAGAGCACGCGCGATCAATACAAGCTGACGCTCTCCGCCGGACATGACATCGAAAGGGCGGTCAGCCAAATGAGCAGCCTCCAGCCGCGTCAGCGCTTCACGCGCGGCCTTATAATCCGCCGCGCCCGGAGCCGAAAAAAGCGAAATCGCGCGCGCGCGCCCCAGCAATACCATATCGAGTCCGGAAAACGGCAAGGCCGGTTCAAGCGACTGGGGAACCAGCGCCAAGCCGGAATTCTGGCGCGATACCGCGCCTTCAACAGGCGTTTTAAGCCCGGAGAGCGTAGCAAGCAGCGTCGATTTCCCGCAGCCGTTCGGACCGAGAATCGCCGTCAGGCAGCCGGCCGGAAGATGAAAATCCAAATGCCGGAAAACCCATGCCTGCCCGTAGCGGTATCCAAGGCCATGCGCGACAAGCGGATCAGACATCGGTTTTCCCGCGGAGACGCCGCAAAAGGACAGCGAAAATCGGCGCACCAAGCAAAGCCGTCAGCGCCCCCAAGGGAATTTCAGCGGCGACGAGCGTTCGCGCCGCTGTATCGACGAGAATCAGATAACTCGCTCCGGCGAGCAAGGTATTCAAAAAAAACCAGCGATGATTCGCGCCGAACCCTAGGCGCACCAAATGAGGAACGACCAGTCCGACCCACCCAACGACGCCACTGACCGCGACAGCCGCCGCCGTCGCGAGTCCCGCCGCGCCCAAAGCCAGAAGACGCACGGCGCGGACAGGGACACCAAGATTGCGCGCGTCTTCCTCGCCCACGGCAAACGCCGAAAGATGAAAGCGCAGACCGAGAATCAACGCGGCCGATAACAGAACCGGCGGCAAGGTGATATAGAGGCTTTGTCTGTCCGCCGCCGCCAGGCTTCCCAGAAGCCAGAAAACGATTGCCGGAAGCTGGTTGTCGGGATCGGCGGCATATTTTGCGAGCGCGATTCCGGCGGCGCCGACAGCGCCGACGACAAGTCCGGACAAAACCAGCATCACCGTGCCGCCCCGCCCTGCCCCGCTTCCTCCCGCAAGCCAGAATACAGCCGCAAGTGCGGCGAGTCCGCCCACGAATGAACCGCTTATCGCGGGCCAGCCGGTACCCGCAAGCAAAATGCCGGTAACGCCGCCCAGAGCAGCTCCCGAAGAAACGCCCAGAATCTGCGGATCGGCAAGCGGGTTCCGGAAGAGGCTTTGCATGGCCGCCCCCGCCAGCGCGAGTCCCGCGCCAACAATAGCCGCCAGCGCGACGCGGGGATAGCGCACAGCCCAGATGACCTGGACTTCAGTTTCGCTCCAAAATGCCTGAATGCCGAAAACAGGCTCAAGAAGAATACCCGCTACCGTTTTCAACGGAATATTGAAACGCCCCAGCGACAACGACAAAAAGATCGAAAACAATAAAATCGCCAGCAGAAGACAGGGAGCGGTTTTCCCGCGCATTCCGGAAATCATGCGGCAGCCCGTTCCCCGCCGGGAGCGGGCGCACCCAAAGCGAGCGCGGCGATTCCGTCCATGAAAGACGCCGAACAGAAGCGCCGCGAAAGTGAATGCTCCCGATACAGACGGGCGGAAAGCCCGTAATGCGGCTCTTCGACAAAACGTCCAGCCAATCCTCCGGGCATCAATTCGCGCAGCAGTGGATCACCGACGACAACATCGAAGTTTCCTTCTTCCAGACACCGGATCAGCGCCGATTCATTTTCAATAAAACAGTCGCCATCGCTCGACAGAGAAGCGTTCCACGCGAAAAAACTGCCGGCAACCGCATCAAGCGATGGATAACGGAACAACAATTCCGACCGGAACGCGTTCATTCGCAGCTGTTCGCCAATCAGAAAAACCCGCGCGCTTTTATCCGTCTCCGAAATCGCGCCGGATCGCGCGACAGCGCCGCCGCCCCCTTGCTTGATCTGACTTTTCAACTCCCTTGCAGTCTCTTCGCCCAATGGAAGTCCCGCGACATAGGGAATCGCCCAGCGGTTTTTCATATACTCCGCCAGCGGCAGCGCCGCTGCGGAAACGACGAGATTGATCGACGCGCTGGATGCCTTCGGCATTGACTCCCATTCATCTCCCTGGCCCCAGACAGAAACGACTGGCAAGCCATTTTCAGCGAGAAATTCCCTCAAGCGCATGAGGGTATCGCCATCGAAATTATCCAGGGGCGACGCGCCAAGGATATTCGCGCCCTTTCGTTTCTCTTCCGGCTCCCCGACAAAACGCCGGGCAAGCGCGAGAAATGCCGCCGACATCCCCTGTTCGTAACGCGCCAGGCCGGTCGTCGGAAAACCGAAAACCGGAATGCCGAATTCCTCCTCGGATATGCGCGCGAAGCCGTCAAAATCAAAACCGACGAGCATTGGAACAGGGCTGCCGACGACGGCGACAAAATTGAACTGCTTTTTTTCGATAATACTGCGGATGTTGTCGAGCAATCGGCTGTCATTTCCCATGATCGCGTCGATTTCACGCAAACCGGAACAATAGACGCTTGATTTTCCCGAAAACCAGCGCGGTTCATCATAGCCCGTAAAGCTGCCGGTACAGCCCGACGCGTCATGAATCACGACAAGGCCGCCGAGATCGTGCAACGCGGAAGCCACGCCGGAATAATCGGCGGCGAACGGGGGAAGATACTGAAACAGGTAACTCAAAACAAACGCTCCTCAAACGACAAGACCATAATCACGCACCATCTGTTCCAGGCTGCCCGGAATACGGCCCTGAAGAGCCAGCTCAAGGCTGTCAAGCAGCATGACCATACCATGATGCCCATACATTCCCTCATCGAAGGCAACGGGAACCACACAGGGCGCATTCGTCAGATAGGCCGCCGTAAAGCCGATCGCGATATCGGCGGTAGGCGTATCCGGACGCAGCCAGCTATTGCTGTGATGGATTGGCGACGTCACTCGAATGCCGGGAGCATTCTCCGCAAGCCAGCCGTAGGAAGGACGGTCGAACACCGGAAATTTCTGCGTGAAAATCTCGCTGACATTAAAACCCGCCTCAATCAGGGCGCGCGCGAGGTCGAACGGACTGCATGTCGCCGTATTGTCGATGGCGATCGTTTTTCCGCCAGCCGCTTCAAGGACGCGCTTTTCGGCCTGCCGCCTGCTGTTCACCGCATCGTTCGCCATGTTGTTCGCCATATTCGCGCCGAAAAAACGGCTGATTTCGTCATAACGTTTCGCGATCGTCGATTCGCTGAAAGCGACCGGTGCGAACAGAAAAGGCGTTCCGAATTTTTCCCGCAGATTTTTCGCCGCGTCCATTCCTTCGGGACGAACGACGAGGTTCAAGCGCGCGCGACCAAGCCTCTGGTACTCGTCGAAACTGGCGCATTCGGAAATATGAAGCAGCGAATACATGCCGTTGGCGCGCAATAATTCACGAATTTCCGCCTCTTTGGCGATCGGCTGAAACGCGCCGACAAGACAGACGCTGTCATCGCGCCCCTCCGGCGCCTCGATGAAATCGTACATATCGCGCTGAATGCGCTTTCCCGGCGGCAGTTTTCCATCGAGCGAAATCGGATTCATGTGCCCGATGCGAAAAGGAATGCCGAATTCCGCCTCGAAACCGGAAATCATTTCGTCATAGTCTGTCCCCATGAGATCATCAATGCACGACACGACGATCAAAAAAGCCCTGGGACGCCGTTTCAGACTTTTGAACAAGCCGGGCACCGCTTCGCGGATACCCTGCTCGTAACGGCCCATCGCGATTTCATCTTCTTCCAGGCACAGGTAGCCGACCCGATCTTTTCCGCCGTGCTCATAGGCCGCAATCGCGCCGTGGCGCCCGCAGGCTTCGGGACAGACGAAGAGCATATACATTTCGGGAACAAGCAGAGCGGTGCGGATTACGCCCCAGCCGCCGTGCGTCGGCGCGCAATAGTGAAGACAACTCGACGAAGCGTCGTTACCCAATAAACAGTCCGGATCACCTTCGCCGATAAGCATGGTCTGGCAGGCGAAATCCGAAAGAAAACGGACAGGCGCGGTATGCATCAACAGTCGAGTCCTTTTTTCAGAAGATCAGGATAAAAGAAACGCGACAGTCCGGCATACAGGGCCGCCTGTGGCGAATCCGGAAAACATTCGACAACGGTTTTTCCGAGATTTTCCGCTTCCTGCACAAGACCGGAACGGGGAATAATCCCAATGACACGGGTTTTCAACTCTTCCGCCGCCTGGCGGACAAGCGCGTCCTCATTCACTATACTGCGGGAGTTCTGGATGATTCCGGCCAACCGCGCATACCCGCGCGACGAAAAACTTTCCAGCGCCTGGACGATGTTATGCGCCGCATAAAGCGCCATCATTTCACCCGAACTGACAATGGCGACTTCATCCGCGTAACCATAACGCATCGGCATCGCGAAGCCTCCGCAGACGACGTCGCCCAGCACATCGAACAGGACAATATCCGGCTTGAGCTTTTCATAAGCGCCGAGTTCCTCAAGCTGGTTGAACGCTGTAATGATCGCGCGGCCGGCACAGCCGATGCCGGGTTGCGGACCACCGGCCTCGACGCAAAAAATGCCATGATAGCCCTCGAAAACGAAATCCTCGAGACGCAAAGCGCCTTTTTTCTTGTCACGCAAGACATCCAGCACCGAAGGCACCGGCTTTCCGTTGGTCAGCGTCTTTGTCGAATCCGCCTTGGGATCGCAACCGATCTGCAGAACGCGCAGCCCACGCCGCGCGAGCGCGGCGGAAAGGTTGGAAACGGTCGTCGATTTACCGATCCCGCCTTTTCCATAAACAGCGATTTTTCGCGGTGTTTTTTCCGCGCTTGAAGAAATGGCACCCTCGCCCGTCCGAAACGCGTGAGGAGGAAATTTTCCGGGGGATGGAATGTGGCAGTTGTTTTCCGGATTCACATTTTTCCTTTAACTTAACGGCTAAACTTTCTATGGTAATAAAGACTCTCGTTATTATCAATCATTCTCAATATAGTATTTATTTCCATATCCGTAGGCGCACGGTTATAAAGACGCCGGTAACTTTCCGTCATTTCCGCGCGCAACGAGGCTGAAGGCCTGTCCGGATGAAAGAGAGTCAGCAGCCAGCGCCACGCGAGCGGTGTTTCATGGCTTGGCGGATCCCATCGGAAACCGCCCCGGGGGTAAAGATAGACGCGCTTTTCCCTTACGGCGGGCAGCGAAGCGAATACAGGGTCACCGAAAAGCGAAGCGGGGCGAAGGTCCTTGTCGAAATTGCCCAAAAGAACGATATCCGGCGCCCAGGCCAACAACTGCTCGACGCTGACCTGCGCGTAACCTGGCAGATGCGATGCGGGATTGACGCCTCCGGCCAGACGGATATCCGAATCCACTGTCGTCTTTTTACCCGCGACCTGAAAAACATTCCCCTGTCTTCGGTACAAATAAACGGCCTTTGGACGCAACGACTCCGGTATTTCCGCAACGGTTTTCACAATCGCGTCGCGCGCGGCAAGAAAACGTTCGGCCAGCGCCTCGCCGCGCGCCTCGCGATCTACGAGACCTCGCCCCAGAAGGCGCAGCCATCCGGCCGCAAGTTCGCCGCCGCCGTCGCTATGCAGCGTCAAAACCGGCAGACCAGCCCTAACGATCGGATCAACAATGGCGCGTCCCCGGTCGCCCCACTGGACAACGAGATCGGGACGCGAAGCAAGCAGCGCTTCGACGTTCGGTGCAAATCCCTCGCCCGTCATGTCGGCGCGAATCTGTTTCGCGGCAGGGAAAAAGCAGCCAAGTATTCCATCGGTGATTTCCGGACGTGATGCGGGATGGATTCCAATCAGGCGTTCCGGCCCCCGGTCAAGCGCGATAACCATCGATGCCGCTGGAATGACCAGTGTCACCACCCGTCCGGGCCTGCCCGGAGAAGGCGTTTCGACCTGATTCGCCGAAGATGGCGCGGCCTGAAGGCCCAGGACGGCGACCACAGCAGCAGCGAAAAATTTTGAAAAGAATTCCTTTTTCATTCAGTACCTATTTGAATAAATCAAACCATCCGGAACATTATCCGCGTAAGCGTCCTTCGCGCGGCGACAGTCGCGGACAGATCCGGATTATCCCGGATTTTCCGGCGCAAAGCGCCCTGAAAGGAAAGCGGCAATCTCGTGTGACATGTGATAGCCGAATCCCGTTCATTTTATAGAACGCGAAATAAAAAAGTCCGGAAAACCTTTCACGGCCACAGTAAAACCATATCAAAATAGCCAAAATAAATATAATGGACGTTTTTAAGGCATTCTATATTGTATTAAGTACAAAATCCTTTAAAAACATTATTAAATAGAACAAATAACTTTAATATATCGTTGAAGTAATTCAACAAAATTCTTTGAAAACGTTTGTTATTATTCATCGTAAAACCAACTCCGGTTTGAAACCCCGCCCTTCAGGGCGGTGCGGAGCTTGAAACCCCGGCCTTCAGGCCGGGGTTTCGACCGTAGCCATTGGCAAGGGGATGCAAACCCCTTGCCAATGATGTTAGAGCGACAGCACCTTCCGGGCTGTCGCTAATTTCTTGCTTTTTCAGTTTTTTACCAATAAAAAATAAGGATCTGTACTAGATTAGCGATGATGTTAATCTAGAACATGGCGATAACTCACTGTAAATTAAAGAAAAGTATCCAGCGAAAGTTGCTTGAGTATTTTGTTCTGGAAGTGACGGCGCGAGCAGCGGCTGATTTAC
>JAITGN010000090.1 GCA_031280565.1 Accumulibacter sp.
CTCGAAAGCGGCGAGTCGCTTCGCGTTCATGGCCCGAACGGTTCGGGAAAAACAACGGTGCTGCGCTTGCTGTGCGCTCTCGTTCCGCCTTTCGCCGGCGAAATCCGCTGGAATAACGCGCCGATTGCCCAAATGGGGCGGGCATATCATTCGCGGGTGCTGTATCTTGGTCATCGTAACGCGATCAAGGAAGAGTTGACGCCGCTTGAGAATCTGGAATTCTTTTTCCAGACCGGCAGCATCCCGTTTGATCGCGGCGGCGCGTTCGACGCGTTAAAGCGCCTGGGCATTTCTGACGCCGGAAATCTTCCGTGCCGTTTTCTGTCGGAGGGTCAAAAACGCCGTGTCGCGCTGGCGCGTCTTGTCTTTCCGGGTCGGCCGCTCTGGATCCTGGACGAACCGTGCGCGGCACTCGACACGGAGGCCGCCGGGGAGGTTTTTTCGTTGATCGGCGCGCATTTGCGGCGCGGCGGAATCGCTGTTCTGGCGTCGCCTCGCGACGATGTTTCCGGCCTTCCGGGGGGCCGCGAATTTTGGCTGGGACGCCCATGCTAAGGTTCATATGCTTTGTTGTCCGCCGTGAATTCCTGCTCGCGCTCCGCCGTCAGGCGGATATTTTCTCTCTCCTTTTTTTCTTCATCGTCGTCACGAGTCTTTTTCCACTCGGCGCGGGGCCGCAGCCCGAAACCTTGCGTAAACTGGCCCCGGGCGCTCTCTGGACTTCAGCGATGCTTGCCGCCTTGCTTTCGCTGCCACGCCTTTTCGATGACGATTACCGCGATGGCGCGCTTGAGCAATACGCGCTCGGAACACAACGTCTCGCGTGCGCCGTTTTCGGAAAAATCGCCGCGCATTGGCTCGTTTTCGGTCTGCCGCTTGCCCTGATCGCGCCGCTCGCCGGACTGCAATTCGGCCTGCCGGAACACCCTCTTTGGGTGTTGACGGTTTCGCTCGCCGCCGGAACGCCCGCGCTTTCCGGTATCGGTGCGATTTGCGCGGCGTTGACGCTGGGGCTTCGCGGCGGCCGCGTTTTGCTGTCGTTGCTGGCGTTGCCGTTGTATATTCCGGTTCTCGTTTTCGGCGCGGGCGCGGTTGAGACCGCGCTCGCCGGAGCCAGCGCGGAGGCCGGATTATCGTTTCTGGCCGCGCTTTCACTCGCCGGAGTTTTTTTCGCGCCACCCGCCGCCGCCGCGGCCCTGCGCGTCATGATGGAATAGACAAGAGATGGAAACACCGCTTCCAGAAAAATTATCCGCTTCCATGGACGAAAAATCCCTGGCTGCCTGGCGATTCGCCGAAAAAGCGGTTCCGCGTTTCTGGCAGGCGGCGGCATTTTCCGGCGTGGGCGGGCTGTATGCCGCTTTTTTCGCCGTTCTTCCCGACGCGCGGCACGGAAACGTTTTCCGGATTATCTTTCTCCACGTCCCCGCGTCGTGGATGTCGCTTTTCATTTATCTTTGCATGGCTTTTTGGGCGGGATGGGGGCTTTTTTCCGCAAAACGCGAATGTTTTGCCGATTCGCGCCTTTCCCATGTGATGTCCTCGGCGCTCGCGCCCACGGGGGCGCTTTTTACGTTTTTGTCGCTATGGACGGGTGCATTGTGGGGAAAACCTTCCTGGGGAACCTGGTGGGTCTGGTGGGACGCGCGTCTTGTCTCGGAACTGATCCTGCTGTTCATGTATGCCGGTATTATTTCCCTTCGATCGGCTGTCGACGACCCGCGGCGGGCGGACAAGGCTGTCGCCCTGCTGACGCTGGTCGGCCTCGTCAACATCCCCGTCATTTATTTTTCGGTTCGCTGGTGGACGACGCTGCACCAAGGGTATTCGATTACCTTGACCCGCCCGCCGGCGATGGCTCCCGCCGCTTTTTGGACACTTCTGCTGTGCGTTTTCGCGTGCGCGATGTACACAGCCGCTGTTTCGCTGACGCGTTTCGGGAATCTCCTCCTTGAGCGCGAGGGAATGGCTGGATGGCCGCGCGGCGCGATACCGGCGGAAAACGGATAAGTCATGGGACAGGATATTTACCTGCTCGGCGCGTTTTTTGTCATGGCCGTTCTTATGGCGCTGGAGTCCTTTTTGCTGATCCGCAAACGACGGAGCCTCCTTGTTCTCTTCCGGAAGCGCGCGCGAGGCGACGCTCTTTCATCCGGCCATGAAACGCCCGTGGAATGATGGACGCGCGCCGTGAAAAACAACTGCTGTTTTTCGGAGGACTGTGCGTTCTCGCATTGATCGCCGCGCTGATTTTCAATGCTTTCCGGAACAATCTGCTTTATTTTTTTTCGCCTTCGCAAATCGCCGCGGGGAAAGCCCCCATAGGCAAAACCTTCCGGATTGGCGGCCATGTCAAGAAAAATTCGCTCCGGTCCGCCGGAAGCGCTCCGCGTTTTGAAATCGCCGACGACAAACATTCCCTTCCCGTCGTTTACGATGGAATACTTCCCGATTTGTTCGGCGAGGGCGGTGGCGCGGTCGTTCAGGGACAGATCGACGCGCGGGGCGTTTTTACCGCGAGCGAGGTTCTCGCCCGGCACGACGAGCGCTACATGCCGATGGAAAGAAGTCATGAAAAACCCTAGAGTAATATCTTTCTTTTTCTGGACAAAACGATGATTCCGGAATTTGGCCGCTTCGCGCTCGCGCTTGCGCTGTGCGTCGCTTTGGCGCAAAGCGTCGCGGCCTGGCGCTTTCCGCGGATAACGCGCGCGGCCGCATTCGCGCAGACGCTCTGTATCGCCGTTGCCTTCCTTTGTCTGATATGCGCGCTTGTATCCAACGATTTTTCCGTCGATTACGTCGTCCGGCATTCGAATACGCGCCTTCCACCCGTCTACCGCGCCGCCGCCGCATGGAGCGGGCATGAAGGTTCACTGCTCTTCTGGGTTTTCGCGCTCTCTCTGTGGACGGCGGCATTCCGCGCCTTTTCAAAACCTTTTTCCGACGAGGCGGCCGATCGTATCGCCAGCGTGCTTGGCGCGATTTCCGCCGGGCTTTTGTTGATGCTCATCTTCATTTTCAACCCCTTTGAGCGCTTGTCTTCCGAAATAATCGAAGGCGCCGGACTCAATCCGCTGCTCCAGGACCCCGGCCTGATTCTTCATCCGCCGATGCTTTTCATGGGATATTCCGGTCTCGCGCTTCCTTTCGCTTTCGCCGTCGAAGCGCTGCTCTCGGGAAGGCCCGACATCGCCTGGGCGCGAGGCTCCCGTCCGTGGACGATTGCCGCCTGGGTATTCCTGACACTCGGTATCGCGCTGGGGTCGTTCTGGGCCTATTACGAACTCGGCTGGGGCGGCTGGTGGTTCTGGGATCCGGTTGAAAACGCCTCCTTCATGCCCTGGCTCGCGGCAACCGCGCTGATTCATGCGTTGCCGGTCGCCGAAAAACGCGGCGCTTTCCGCGCCTGGTGCCTGTTTCTTGGCATTATCGCGTTCGGCCTGTCGTTGATCGGCGCTTTTCTTGTCCGTTCCGGTGTGCTGATCTCGGTACATAGCTTTTTCAACGCTCCACAGCGTGGCGCTTCCCTTCTTGTCTTCCTCACTTTTGTTATCGGTGTTTCGCTGGCGCTGTTCGCGTGGCGCGCGCCGCGTCTTTCTCCCGGCGGACGTTTTGGCCTTGTTTCACGCGAGACTTTTCTGCTCGCCGGCAGCGCGTCACTCGCCGTCGCCTGCGCCTCCATCCTGCTCGGCACGCTGTATCCGCTCCTGATCGATGCGCTGGATTTGGGCAAACTTTCGGTTGGGCCACCATATTTTGAAACCGTTTTCGCACCTTTGATGATTCCAGCGCTTTTCCTCGCGGGGTTCGCCGCATGCTGGAAACGTGCGTCCCCTGGCGCCCCGGGATCAATGATGCCGCGCCGCGCCGCTTTTTTCGCGCTTGCTTCCGGTCTCGTGTCACCCGCCGTTTTCGGCGTGTGGAAACCCCTGCCCGCGCTGGGCTTGACGCTTGCCGCCTGGCTTGCGCTGACCTGCGTTCCCGCCATCTGGCGCGCGAAGCGTCCTCGCCGGGAAAGCGCTTTTCGCGGACTATCCGGAATCTCTGGAATGTCTGTCGCGCATTTGGGCGTTGCCGTCTTTATCGCCGGCGTCACCCTCTCGAATGGCTATCCGGAAGAAAAAAATATCCGGATAGCCGCGGGTGAAACGGTGAGGCTGGCAGACTATGCTTTTCGCCTGAACGCCATCCGGCGGGAAGACGGCCCGAATTACCAGGCGTTTATCGCCGACATCGATTTGATCCGCGATGGGCAGATGCAACGCAAACTTTTTCCGGAAAAGCGTTTCTATCCAGCTTCCGGACTCACGATGACCGAGACGGCGATCGATTTTGGACGCAATCTTCATGTCGCGCTTGGCGAACCTGCCGGTCAAACGTTTTCTGAGAGCGTCTGGGCGCTCCGGATTTCCATCAAACCTTTCGTCAACTGGATATGGGGCGGATGCGCGCTGATGGCCCTTGGCGGTCTTGTTTCGCTGTTTCGACGGCATTCCGGCGAAGATTCCGGAAACGCCGGGAATTCCCCTCCAGAAAGCACTTCCTTGGAGAGGGGTGCTTGAACCGTTTGCCCCTGATTTTTTTTATCGCGCTGGTCATTTTTATGGCCAGCGGTTTGAAACGCGATCCGCGCGATATTCCTTCACCGCTTATCGGCCGGCCCGCGCCTGCTTTTTCGCTTCCTCCGCTGGATGCGTCTGCAGAAAAGACGTTTTCTCCGGATCAAATGCGCGGCACCGTCTGGTTGCTTAATGTCTGGGCGAGCTGGTGCCCTTCCTGCCGCGCGGAACATTCCCTGCTGCTTGAAATAAAAAACAGGCTTCCGCTGGTCGGCTTGAATTACAAGGAAGTGCGCGGCGACGTGGAGGCGGGCCGAGAAAAAATTTCGCCCGGCGACGAGATAAAACTTGCGCGCGAACGCGGCAGCACCTGGCTGAAACGTCATGGAAATCCTTACGCCATTACTCTCCTCGACATCGACGGACGCGTTGGCCTTGATTACGGCGTCTATGGCGTTCCGGAAACTTTCGTGATCGATAAAAACGGCGTCATCCGCTTTAGACATACCGGCCCAATGACGCGCGAAACACTGAACGGAAAAATTATGCCGCTGGTAGAAAAGCTCTCGAAAGCAAGAAATTAGCGACAGCCCGGAAGGCGCTGTCGCTCTAACATCATTGGCAAGGGGTTTGCATCCCCTTGCCAATGGCTACGGTCGAAACCCCGGCCTTCAGGCCG
>JAITGN010000134.1 GCA_031280565.1 Accumulibacter sp.
TCCGCCAGTTGCCGCTGCCCATAAGCGGCGCGCGCCTGCCCCTGCTGTTCGTGTTCCACGATCAAACGCCCAATTTCCCAGTAGCCCGCCACCATCGCCTGATTGACGCTTTGGCGCACATGACTGCGGGCATGCCGGATGACTTCGGCGATTTGGCTGACCAGCGTGGCGGATAGCGGGGTTTCGGGGCGTGCGGGAGGTCTCATGGTTTCCCCAACACAAACCGTGCCTGTTCCCGGCGCAGCATTTCATAAGGCGTCATGAAACGTAAATTCAGCCCGGCGCAAACATTGGGAATCTTGATGCGCTTGGTGGAGTTGGCAGGCACTTCGTGGGTAACGACTACATGATTTTCCGCCAATGCGTGAGCAACCAGGTAAAAATCCGCCACTTGCAAGAAAGTGTTAATGGCAGCAGGCTCGTAATTTTGTCCTGTCACCCAAGTGGCAACCTTGGTGAACTGCGCAGCAACGTTCGCATCGGTATTACGGAACAGACTGTCGTTTTGTTGGCGCATCCAATCGGTTAGTTCGTCCGCTCCAGCTGCGATTTCATCAGCGACCTTGTCGATGCTGAACACCAGGTTCGCCGCGTTTCTGTCTGTCAGCCACTGCCAGAAAGCCGGACAGAAATCCAGTCCGTAGTGCAAATTCTTGGCCTGAATGAAAACGTTGGCGTCGAGCAGGTAGGTCACAACATCACCTCCAGTTCACGCGCTGCGTTATAGAAAGTGGCGCTCTTTTTTACGCCCAGCATACGGAATGCATCCTGAAAAAGCGTTTGCCCTTCCAGCGTACTGGCAAGCACTGCCCGTGCGAATCGCTTGCCAGTACGTGCACTCAGAGTGCGGTAAAAATTGCCGCCGCCGCTTGTCTCCCGATTCAGCGCGCGGATTCTTTCCACTTCTTTACGATAGTTTTGCCAAAGCGAGGTTTCGTTGATGAAGTCAGCGTCGAACAGGCGCCGCAAGGCGACAAGCGTGCTGACCTTGAATTGTCGTGCCAGTCGCTGGATTTCCTCTGGTACAGGCAAGTCAGGCTGATAGGCTTCGCGGATAAGACTCATGGGAATAAGCAGTTCGGCGGCAACAGCATTACACCAGCGTTCAATGTCCTGGTCGGGTAAACGCCCTGTTTCGGTATCGGAAATACCACTCTTTCCTAGCCAGAGGTGTGCCAGTTCGTGCGCCAAGGTGAACATCTGCGCGGCTTTGCTGTCTGCCGCGTTGAGAAAGACGAGCGGCGCGAGGTTATCGGCCAGCGCAAAGCCGCGAAATTCCCCCACGTCCAGCTTGCGGTGACTGTTACTGCCAACAATGGAGCTTGCCATTACCAATACGCCCGCCTCTTCTACCTTGGCAATGAAATGACGCAGCGCCTCACTCCAATTCGGTAATTGCTGGCGTTCCTCAGTGGAAAGATGCAGCTTTGTGCGCATGGCATCTGCTACCATTACCGAATCGTTTCCGGTAGTCACGCTACCGATGAAATCAAGCTCGGGAAGCGCCGTCATGCGAGCGTAATCACGATACCAATCTTGTCGCTGCTGACAGAGATAGAGTGTATCCAGCACGTTGGGGCCAGGTCGTGTAATGGTACGGTCCGCCAGTGTGCGAAAATCGGGGATAGGCAGGCTTTCTTCTATCGGTTGAGGCAAGAACAAATAACCGATAGGGACGTGCACCGCGTGCGCGAAATTTTCCAGTTGTCGCAAGGTGGGTTGCAATTCACCTCCCTCCCATTCGGCAAGCTTTGGAAATCGCCCTGCCAGTGCAAACGCATCCAGTCCGGCGCGTTCTCGTGCCCAAGTCAGAAGTTCGGGCTTGATAGTAACGGTATGGCTATTCATGGCACAACAAAATCACTGTAACTCCCATTAATTGTAAACAGCGTCCGCGCTTCCTCCTGTTGCTGAAGCTGCTCTTCCAATTCGCCAATCAGATTGTTGCGCTGTTCTTCCTCTTCATCCTGCCTCGCAAACAGATCCCACCTCAGTTTGCCGCGCTTACCTTCCTGTTCCCGCTACTTCTTCTGCCATGATAGCTTTTCTTCCAACATGGGAGAAACAGACGCCGTGCAGCGTACCTCCTTGATTTCCTGCTTAAGACCTAGTTTCAGGTCGTCCGCCCAAGCGTCCAGTTTTTGCACTTCCTGCCCGAAGTAATCGGGGTTGCGCTGATTGATCTCGCGCTGCAGCCCGGTCTTGCGGGCTTCCACGTCAGAGGACAGCACCGCGTCCCTCATGAGGTTCCGGTAGAGTGTCATCCCGTTACTCTCCTTTGAGAACCCGGGTTTGGCAAGCTCTTTAGCGTATCGCTCCCCACAAGCGAGCGCATCTGCGTAATGGCGATGCCATTCAACTGAGTCAGGCGTTCTGCCGAAGACAAACCTTGGTGGATTAGCACTGCGTTGATGCTTTCGAGATTGGACAACACGACCAGTTGCTCCAGCGTGGCCGCGTCACGGATGTTGCCGCGCTCGCCGGGATTGGATTGCCGCCATTGCGCGGCGGTAATGCCGAAGAGAGCGACGTTGAGCACATCCGCTTCGCTGGCGTAAACGGCTGTGATCTGCGCTTTGGTGAGGCGCGGCGGTATCAAGCGTTCCTTGATGGCATCGGTATGGATTTTGTAGTTGACCTTGGCCAGCGTGCGCTGGAAGTTCCATTCCAGCGAAGCGGCTTGTGATTCTGCGTCCTTGAGGCGCTGGAATTCCTTGATAAGGTAGAGCTTGAATTCCGGGCTGAGCCAAGAGCCGAACTCGAAGGCGATGTCACGGTGGGCGTAAGTGCCGCCACCATAGCGTCCCGTTTTGGCGTGAAGGCCGATTGCGCCGGTGGCGTCTATCCATTTCTTGGCCGACAGGAAGAAGCTGTTACGCCCGGCCTCGTTTTTAATTCCCTCGAATTCGAGGGAATTAAAAATCGGGTTGTTGAGTTGCTCCCATACACCCAAGAACAACACGGTGTCCTTGTTCTTGAGCCATTGCTCGATCAGGGCGCTGCCACCGTCAAAGTTACGCGCCATGTCAGTGAGACAGATGTAGTCCTGCTCATGCCGGGTGGCGATGGTGACTTCAGCGCCCTTGAGGGTGATGACACGGTTTTTCATGACAACTCCCATTCAATACGGGTGAGCAGCCAGGCAAGGTATTGGCTCTGGTGATGTGTCAGAAGTCGATGTGCTATCTGTCTCATTCCAATGTTATTCGATGTTTTTTGGGGCGATCTCGCGGTAGAGCGCCAGATCGCGGGTCGCGTCCGCCGGGGCCACACCGAAGCGCTCGATCAGATCGGGGCGGTCTATCCCGCCGGGAAAGCAAAGCCGGAAATCGATGTAGGCCAGCCGCTTGCGCTGGGCGTGGCTTAATTTCTCGACGCGTTGCGAGCATGGTAAATGGTTAGGCCTGCGTCCGTCTACTCTCGAAAGGGATGGCAACGGGATTGCTGTGGTACCGCGACACGCCGGGAAAGCCGGTGGATTACACGTAGAGGACGCCCCCCCTCTCCCACAAGCGGAAGAGAGGTTTGGGACAGGAACAGGATCGGATCGTTCTGTTTTCTGTCATCGGCCCTCTGGACACGGCAGATAGCGCACGCGCAATACGCCATTGATTGCCGCGATCTCGTTGATTACCTTTGGTGAAACCTCGGTTTCGACGTCGACCAGTGTAAACGCCCGTTCGTCGCGCGATTTGTTTACCATATTGTTGATGTTGAGGCCCGCGTGGGCCAGCGCGGTTGAAATCTGCCCGAGCATGTTGGGCACGTTGGCATTGGCGATCGCCAGGCGATGGCGCGATCCACGCGGCATCGAGATATCCGGAAAGTTGACCGAATTTGTGATGTTGCCGTTTTGCAGATAATCGACCAGTTGGTCGGCGACCATCGCCGCGCAGTTTTCCTCGGCTTCCTCTGTCGAGGCGCCCAGGTGCGGAATGGCGATGGCGCGCGGATGCCGGTGCAAGAGGCCGTTGGCAGGGAAGTCGCAGAGGTAGGCGTGCAGACGGTTGGCGGCAAGGCCGTCGATTACCGCCGGTGTGTCGACGATGCCTTCGCGAGAGAAATTGAGCAGCATGCTGCCCTTTTTCATGAGTTTCACGCGCTCTGCGTTGATCAGATTCTTCGTCGCTGGCAGTAACGGCACATGCAGGCTGACGAAATCCGAGTGCTTGAGTAGATACTCGATGTCGGCTGCTTTTCTGACCTGCGACGGCAGCCGCCACGCGGCTTCGACGGTAAGGTTGGGATCGATGCCGATGACTTTCATGCCGAGTGAGAGCGCGGATTCGGCCAGAATCGAGCCGATAGCTCCGAGGCCGACGATGCCCAGTGTGGAGCCGCGCAACTCCCGGCCGACGAATTGCTTCTTTCCGCCCTCGACCAGCTTGTGCAGTTCGTCGTCATTGCCTTGCAGCTCGTCGGTGAAGTGAATAGCCGGCACGATGTTGCGGATTCCGATCAGCATGCCCGCGATGACCAGTTCCTTGACTGCGTTGGCATTGGCCCCCGGCGTGTTGAAGACGACGATACCTTTTTCGCTCATCGCCTTGACCGGGTGGGTGTTGGGGCCCGCGCCGGCGCGGCCGACGGCCAGAAGGCTCGCGGGAATCTTCAGCGTGTGCATGTCGGCCGAGCGCACTAGGATAGCGTCGGGAACAGGCACATCGTTGCCGACAGTCCAGGTGTCCGGCAGACGGGAGAGTCCCTGCTTCGAAATGGCGTTGAGTGTCTTGATTCGGTAAGTCATGTTTTCTCCTGCGATTTTAGGAGCGAGTTTTCTCGAATTCTTTCATGTAGTCGGTAAGCGCCTGCACGCCCTCAACCGGCATGGCGTTGTAGATCGAGGCGCGCATGCCGCCTACGGAGCGGTGGCCTTTTAACTGGATCATACCGCGCGCCTTGGCACCTTTGAGAAATTCCTCATCAAGCTCCGGGTTTTCAAGGGTGAACGGAACGTTCATCAGCGAACGGTTTTCCTTCGCTACTGGCGACTGGAAGAAACTTGAAGCATCAAGCGCGTCGTACAGAATCCTCGCCTTCTCATGGTTGGCTTTTTCCGTCGCCGCAAGTCCGCCCAATGCCTTGAGCTGCTTGAAAACCAGGCCGGCGATGTATATCGCATAAGTCGGCGGTGTGTTGTACATCGAATCGTTGTCGGCCTGGATCTTGTAATCCATCATTGTCGGCGTGCCGGCGACGGTTTGGCCGAGAAGATCCTCGCGCACGATGACGATGGTCAGTCCCGCCGGGCCGATGTTCTTTTGCGCGCCAGCATAGATTAGCCCGTATTTCGACACGTCGATGGGACGTGACAGGATCATTGAGGACATGTCCGAAACCAGCGGCACGCTGCCGGTATCCGGCGCATCGAAGATTTCCACGCCGCCTATGGTCTCGGTCTGCGTGATGTGCACGTAGGCCGCGTCCGGATTGAGCTTCCATTGTGATGGTGGTGGAGCGTAGGTGAAATTGCGATCCTCCGACGAGGCGATGACCGTGACCGCGCCGAATTTCCCGGCTTCCTTGATCGCCTTTTTCGACCACTCGCCGGTGTTCAGGTAATCGACGGATGTTCTGCCGCGCAGGAGGTTCATTGGCACCATGGCAAATTGCAGGGAAGCGCCGCCCTGCAAAAAGAGCACCTTGTAGGACGATGGGATGCCCATAAGCTCGCGCAGATCGGCCTCGGCTTCGGCCTGGATGCTCATGTATTCCTTGCCACGGTGCGACATTTCCATCACGGACATGCCGCTGCCGTGCCAATTCGGTAATTCGGCCTGCGCTTGCCGCAAGATTTCCAGAGGGAGCACGGCGGGGCCGGCGCTGAAATTGAATACTCGATCCATGATGGAATGCCCTTTCGTGGGGAAGTAAAAAACGGATTAAAGCGCGGAAAACGCGGCCAAGGGAAGTTTTTTTCGCGCTCGCCTGCTTTTTTCCGCATCCCGTGGTTCAACCACGGACAAAAAAGTATTCTAACGGATTAACTGATTCCAAAGGTAAATCATGAATGATGATAGAAGTTATTGGTTCGACACCATGCTGAAAATGGCTTGTCCAGTTTAGGCGACGCTGGCCAAGGGGCGGCGGAAAAGGGATATACCCATCAGATGCAAGGTGGAGCATGGCTCGCGGGCGAAATTTGCCTGCCTTGAAACTCCCGGATGTGCGCTGTGCGGTTGGTTTTGCCCTCTGGTTCGACGCATGTGGCTGTTCGGAGACGAGGATGCTTGGCGCGGCAGTCCATCGACAAGGCGACTAGTCCCGCCTCGCCTGGCTTCATGACTATCTGCAAAATACAATGAAATCTTCCGAGGAGATGGACTGAACAGCAAGATGAAAAAACATCGCCTCTACGGCATTGCTGTCGGCCTTCGTCAAGGACATGTGCGAGATCATGCGGTGCTCCAACCGCGCCAGCGCCTTGCAATATAGATTCTTGCCGCGGCGCGGCAGTTCGCTGGAGCGTCGCGACACCCCGGCCGTACACTTCGGCGTCATCCCGACAAACCCATTCTTGAGAGGCAAGGATGGCAAGGACACGCGGAAGAATTTCGCTTTCTGTGAAAGCTAATCTGCTATTCTTCAGCAGAGGCAAGAAGATCGAACGCATCTGGCACCATGATCTGTTTGAGCGATGCCCGGCTACTGGCTTCGCGCGGCGACAGCCGCTATTCGTGGACGGTGGATTTCGCCGCGCGCCGCGCCAAGGCGCGCGATGAAATGTTGCCCTTGCTGGACAAGGCGGCAGGCATCAAGGCAGCGGTCATCGATCTCAAGGAAAGGCTAAAGCGCCTGAAGAAGGAGAAGGCGGACGAAAAGAAGATCAAGGCGCTGGAGGTCGACATTCGTGAGCGGGAGAAATCCGCGCGTGATCTGGAAGCCGGGGCCGCCGCCATTGACGCGGCGGCATTCGACCTGAAGGCGGTCAACCCCAATGCCGTCGCGTCGGTCGACGCGCGGACGCCAACGCAGATCATTGCCAGTATCGAGACGCAGGGACAAATTGTGGTGCAGGCGCTGGGGCGGTTGAAGGCGTTGCTGGTGACGCTGGAGTGACGCCTCATGGCGAATGGCGGAGGGCGCGGCAGGCGGCCGGTTTTATGGAATTTTCGCTAGACAACGTTGTTTTTGATTCAGAGGCCGTTCGGCGCTTCGATGTCGACGCGCCCCGTTATACGTCATATCCAACGGCAGACCGTTTTATCGATGGATTTGTTCCGGCGCGTGATGAATTGGGGCCGCGCCGCCGCGAGAGTGGATCGGCGCTCTCGCTTTACATCCATTTGCCGTTTTGCAGCGCGATCTGTTACTACTGTGCGTGCAACAAGATCGTCACGAACGATCACAGGCGTTCGACGAAGTATTTGCGTTATCTGGCGAAGGAAATGGCGCTGCGGCGCGCTTGTCCGGAAAAGGGCGAAGGTTGTGAGGGCCGCCATGCGGTTGAACAGTTGCACCTGGGGGGCGGGACGCCGACCTTTTTGTCCGATGACGAGCTGGGGCGGTTGATGGAAACGGTTCGCGGGCATTTTGATTTGGTCGAGGGCGGCGAATATTCGATCGAAGCCGCGCCGCGCGGGTTGAAGCGCGTGACGCTCAAGCGGCTTGTGGAGCTTGGATTCAACCGCTTGAGCGTCGGCGTGCAGGATTTCGATGAAGCGGTTCAGCGGGCGATTCACCGCGTTCAGCCGGAAAAAGAAACGCGTGACGTGATCGAAACCGCGCGCGCCGCCGGCTTCCGATCGATCGGCGTCGATCTGATGTACGGTCTGCCGAAACAGTCCGTTGACAGCTTCGAGCGAACGCTTGATCACGTTATCGCGATTTCGCCCGACCGCTTGTCAGTGTATAACTACGCGCATCTGCCCGCGCTTTTCAAGCCCCAGCGGAGAATCGATTCCGCCGATCTGCCCGCGCCGGAAGAGCGGCTGAGAATCCTTTCGTTGACGATCCGTAAACTCATCGGCGCGGGGTATGTCTTTATCGGGATGGATCATTTCGCGCGTCCGGACGACGAATTGGCCGTTGCTCAACGCGAGAGGCGGCTGCATCGCAATTTCCAGGGATATTCGACGCGCCCGGACTGCGATATGCTGGCTTTCGGCGTTTCGTCGATCAGCCGGGCGGGGAGCGCGTATTACCAGAACGCGAAAACGCTCGGCGAATATTACGCGCGGCTTGATCAGGGCGAATTGCCCGTCTCGCGTGGCATCCGCCTCAACGCGGACGATCTTCTCCGGCGCGCGGCCATCCAGTCATTGATGTGCCATTTTGAACTGTCGTTCGACGCGTTCGGCGCGGCGTATGGCATCGATTTTGCGGATTACTTTTCCGCCGAGCTTGCCGAACTCGGCGCGATGCAAAAAGCCGGTCTGTTATCCATCGAACGAGATCGCGTCTCGATTTCGCCGATGGGAAGGATGCTTGTTCGCGTGATTTCGGCGGTTTTCGACCGCCATCTCCGGAACGATCGCGAAAGGCGGCGTTACTCTAAAGTAATTTAACGTGCCCGGTGCGATAATGTTTGCGCCATGGATAATTCATTGCCGCCCAAACGTGTTTTGAAAACGCTTGATCTGCCGGTCGGTGGTATGGCGCGCGCTTCCTGCGCGGCGCGGATCGAGGAAGAATTGAACCGTTTGCCGGATGTGAGCGCAAGCGTTGATTACCCGTCGGAACGCGCGCGCGTCGAGCTCCTCTCGGATCGGACGGCGGCTGGCGAAGTAATAAAGCGTATTGAGACAGCGGGGTTTCATGTGTTGCCGCAAACGCTTGAAATCAGCATCGGAGGGATGACGTGCGCGGCCTGCGCGGCGCGCATCGAGCGTGTTCTCCAGCGGATTCCGGGAGTCGAGGCGGCGGTCAACCTGGCGTCGGAACGCGCGCGCGCGCGTTATTCTCCGGGCCTTGCCGGGCCGGATGAAATTCTCGCGGCGATTGACCGCGCCGGTTTCAAAGGCCGTCTCATCGACGAACATTCGCATGAGACGGAAAAAGCGGAAAAGCGGGAGATTCTCCGGCGCGAATCGAGGCGTTTTTGGATTGCGGCGTTTCTGACGTTGCCGCTGCTCGCGCAGATGTTCGAAATGTTTGCCGTTCCGGGCGCGGCTGGGAGCGCGCACCATGATTTTTTGCCGCGCTGGCTTCAGATGGCGCTGGCCTCGCCGGTGCAGTTCTGGATCGGCGGGCGATTTTATGATGGCGCCTGGAAATCCATCCGGGGGGGCGGCGCGAATATGGATACGCTCGTGGCGCGTGGAACGAGCGCGGCGTATTTTTTCAGTGCGGCCGTGACGCTCTGGGGGTGGGGGGAATTACCCGTTTATTTCGAGGCATCGGCGGCGGTGATTACGCTGGTTTTGCTCGGCAAACGGCTTGAGAACCGGGCGAAAGCCAGAACGCTGGATGCCATTGAATCGCTGATTCGCTTGCAGCCGAAGATCGCGCGCGTTGAGCGTGATGGAGAAACGCTGGAAATCGACGCCAATCTATTGATGCGAGGCGATATCTTTATTGTTCGTCCCGGAGAAAACTTGCCGGTCGACGGCGAGGTGATCGAGGGGATTTCCAGCGTTAACGAAGCGATGCTGACCGGCGAAAGCCTCCCTGTCATCAAGCGGCCAGGAGACCGCGTATTTGCGGCGACCGGCAATGGTGAGGGCTTGTTGCGCTGCCGCGCGACGGGCGTTGGCGCGCATACGCTGCTTGCCGGAATTATTCGTCTCGTCGGCGAGGCGCAAGCGTCCAAAGCGCCTGTGCAACGGCTCGCGGACCGTGTTTCGGCTGTTTTCGTTCCGGTCGTCTGCGTTCTCGCGGCGCTGACGTTCGCGTGCTGGTGGGCGGTTGGCGGCGTATTCAGCACCGCTCTCATCAACGCGGTTTCCGTTCTCGTAATCGCTTGCCCCTGCGCGCTTGGACTTGCGACGCCGACGGCGATCATGGTCGGGTCGGGACTGGGCGCTTCCGCCGGAATTCTGATAAAGAATGCCGCCGCGCTGGAACGCGCCGGAAATATCAATGTTCTCGCGCTTGACAAGACCGGCACGCTGACGTGCGGCGACCCGCGAATTACCGATGTGCTGCCGCTGACTTTGGACGAGACGGAAGCGGTGAGGCTCGCGGCCGGCCTGGAGCAGGGGTCTGAACATCCGCTTGGCAAGGCGGTATTACGGCATGCCAGAGAAAGAGGGATCGCGTTGCCTGCGGTCGAAAATTTCCGGGCGCACCCGGGAAAAGGGCTGGAAGGCGTCGTCGAAGGCCGGCGTTTGCGTTTCGGCTCGCCTGAATGGTTTTCCGGAACCGGTTTTCCGGAAGATGAAATGAACGTTTGGCGGCGTTCGGGAAAAATCGTCGCGGCGCTCGTCGAGGATGGAACCGGAAACGAAAACAGCCTGCTGGCGCTCATGGCAATGAGCGATTCGCTTCGGGAAACGTCGCGCGACGCGGTGGCGCGTTTCCGAGAAATGGGAATCCGGACGCTCATGCTGACCGGCGATAACGCCGTGGCCGCGGCGGCAATTGCCAGACAAGCCGGGATCGAAGAATTCCGTTCAGGCGTGTCGCCTCCGGAAAAATCGCGCGAAATCGAGGCACTCAAAAGCGGCGCGGGCAATCGCGTCGGAATGGTCGGCGATGGCATCAACGATACGCCGGCTCTCGCGGCGGCGGATGTCGGTTTCGCGATGGGGTCAGGTTCGGACTCGGCCATTGATGTCGCGGATATCACGCTGGTTCGCGGCGGCCTGCATGGAGTCGCCGACGCCATTTTGCTTTCGCGGGCGGCGCTCGGAAAAATCAGACAGAATCTTTTTCTGGCTTTCATTTACAATATTCTGGGGATTCCGCTGGCCGCGCTTGGTCTGCTGAACCCGGTGATCGCGGGCGCGGCGATGGCGGTGAGTTCGGTCTCGGTTGTGTCGAATTCCTTGCTGCTAAAGCGCTGGCGTGCCTCCGGAAATTGAGGACGGAGTAAAAAATGGAACGGACAATTATCCATATTGAAGGAATGACTTGTCAGTGCTGCGTTCAGAGTGTCACGGACGTTTTGAAGGCATTGCCCGGCGTTGAGAATGTTTCTGTATCGCTCGACAAAAAACAGGCGGAGATCGCGTTCGATCCGGTGCTGGCCGGCGTTGCGCGTTTCAAGGAAGCGGTCGAGCAGGCGGGGTTCGACGTGATATGACGCGCTTCTTCCGGGCGCCGCTGGCTGCAAGGTGTTCTGTTGTGGAGCGGCATGTTGGCCGCTGTTCGGGACTGCCCGTCAGCGCGGACGGCGCGGGAATTTTGAAAAAATGCCGAAGGGCGAATTTTTTCAGTCTTTTTGGGGCAAACCAGTTTTTCATGATTTTTCTCATATCTTTTAAAAGATGTTATGACGATGCCTGGAAGCACTGAAAAATATAGGGGTATATATAGAATTGCGCGGAAAATATTGAAATTCTGAAGTATAATAGACGTTTTCAAGCGGTTTTATTAGAATTGATGACAATGGATTTTTATAGGCTTGAATGAAACTGACGGTTTATAGCTGTTTTATATAGATATACGATAAGAACAGCTTGAGAGCGGAGTTTTCAGAAAATGCATGAAAGTTTCGCGTTTGCCGCGAAACGTTGCTTTGCGCTTTGATAAGCGCGGGGCGATTGATTAAAATCCAGTGGTTTTTGTTTCGCGCTGAACGCCGCACCGTTACAATAGGGCCGCAAAAGAGTTTCCGGGCCGGAATTTCCGGTTTTTATCTGGTGGCGTAAATGGGAGACGTTGAATGTTTTTAATCGTCGGCTATCTCATCATTCTGGGGGCGGCCATTGGGACGTACGCCGTGCATGGCAGTCTGGCGGCCCTGTGGATGCCTACCGAATATGTCGCGATTGTCGGTCTGGCTATCGGCAGTTTCATCTCCAGTAACAGCATGAAGCACATCAAAGAGACGATCGGCGCCCTGCCGTCTCTGTTCAAAGGATCGAAGTACAACAAGGCGCTGTATGTCGATCTTCTCGCCATGCTCTTCGAGACGCTTTCCAAGGTGCGCAAGGAAGGTCTGATGTCCATCGAGGGGGATGTCGAAAATCCGGAAGGCAGCCCGGTTTTCAGTAAATATCCGAATCTGCTGAAGGATCACCATGTCATGGAGTTCATCACCGATTATCTGCGCATGATGGTGGGCGGCAATCTGAATGCTCTCGAAATTGAAAATCTGATGGATGTCGAAATTGAAACGCATCACCATGAAACGGAAGCGCCCGCGCACAACGTCGCCAGAGTGGCCGATGGCTTGCCGGCTTTCGGCATCGTCGTCGCGGTCATGGGGGTTGTCAATGTAATGGGTTCCGTCGGCGAGCCGCCGCCTGTCCTCGGCAAAATGATCGGGGGCGCGCTGGTCGGCACTTTTCTCGGTATTCTGATTTCCTATGGTTTTGTCGCGCCGGTCGCGTCGCAGCTGGAACAGAAGGCCAGCGAGGCCTCCAGGATTTATCTCGTGATCAAGGCGGTTCTTCTGGCATCGATGTCGGGATACGCACCCCAGGTGGCGGTCGAATTCGGCCGCAAGGTGCTTCTGTCGAGCGATCGGCCTTCCTTCATCGAACTCGAATCCGAGCTCAAATCGCGCAAGGGAAAATAGCGTGAGTTTTCGTCAGGACGCCAAATGAGCGAGGAAACCCGCCCAATTGTTGTCAAGCGCGTCAAAAAGGTGGCGGGAGGCCATCATGGTGGCGCATGGAAACTGGCGTATGCCGACTTTGTGACGGCGATGATGGCTTTTTTCCTTCTCATGTGGCTGCTGGGGTCGGTTTCGGAAGGCGATTTGAAGGGACTTTCCGAATATTTCCAAAACCCGCTTCGCGTGAGTTTCGCGGGCGGTTCAGGTTCGGGTGACGCCATGAGCATCCTGACGGGGGGCGGAAAGGATATTTCGTCTTCGTCGGGCCATACGCGGGAAGGCGAGGTCAAGCGAAGCGGCGCGGCGAATCTGAAAAGAGCCAGGACGGAGGAGTTGCGCAAGGAATTCGAGGAGCGCGAAAAGAAGTCGCTGGGCGGACTCAAATCGAGTATCGAAGGGCTCATATCGGGGAATATCGTTTTTCAGCAGTTCAAAAGCCAGCTGACCGTCGATGCCGTTCCCGAAGGGTTGCGCATCCAGATTATCGACGAACAGAACCGCCCGATGTTCGATACCAGCAGTGCGGAACTGAAACCGTATTCCAGGGTGATTTTGCGTGAAATCGGGCGGACGCTGAATTCGGTTCCGAACAGAATCAGTATTTCCGGACATACTGACGCGGCGCGGTACAGTTCGGGCGACAGGGGGTTTTCAAACTGGGAGCTTTCGGCAAATCGCGCAAACGCCTCAAGACGCGAAATGATCGCGGGCGGAATGGACGAAAACAAGGTGCTTCGTGTCGTCGGTTTGTCGTCGATCATTCTGTTCGATAAAAATGATCCGTTGAGTCCGGCGAACCGGCGGATCAATATCACCGTGTTGAACAAGCGTTCCGAGGAAATAATGTTGCAGGAAGACGCCGAGGCGGTTGTGGATCCCGATGCGCAGCCTGAAACGCGGACGAATCCGCCGGGTACCGGCGATGACGGGAAATGATTGTCCAGAGAGTTGATCGCGATTCAGGCTGTCTGCTTTTTTCCGGCGCTCCGGACTATCGTGCATGCTTCGCGGCTGTGTCGGCGTGTTTCACCGGTTTTCATTTCGAGAGGTGAAGGCCGGCTTTTCCAGGATACAGGATGACATTCGATTGGAATGAAAAACAGCCGATTGGCAGTCTGGACGCGCGGTTCTCCGTCGCGTCCGGATCGAAAAGCGTTGAACTTCTGCTTTTTTCGATCGGGACATCCAGAGTATTCGGGCTTGATGTGCTCAAAGTCAGCGAGTTCAGCCGCACGCCCATGATCGCAAGGACGCCCAATATGCCTAAAGGCATGAAGGGGCTTGTTTCTTTCCACAGCAAGATTTTTCCTGTGATTTCGCTGTTTTCTTTCCTTGGCGGCCCGGGCGAGGCGTCGAAAAATCATGAAAGAACGCTCGTTATCGTCGAGTACCTGAAGCGCACTCTCGGCTTTCTGGTGCAGGATATTACCGAGGTCGCGCGGGTCGAGCCGGAAAATATCCGGTTTTTTGAGAATATTTTGCCTTCTTCCGGCCCGGATTTTATTCTGGCGAGTGCCGAGCTTGAAAACGGGACGACGGTGTACCTGCCCGACATTGAGCAGATCCTCGCCAATGTGTTCAGCGAAGCGGTTATCGTCAATCTGCCAAACATGGAACTTGGCGAAGGGAAAAGTATTTTCTTTGTTGATGATTCGATCGTCGCGCGGCGTAAAATCGTAAGCGCGCTCGATAAACTGGGCGTTAATTACAAATATGCCAACAACGGATTACAGGCATGGAGCCGTCTTCAGGGAATGGCGGTGCAGGCGAAGCAGGCGGGGTTCCGTTTGCATGATATTCTCAGGTGCATCCTTGTGGACGCGGAAATGCCGGAAATGGATGGTTATACACTGACAAAAAACATCAAGGCGGATCCACGTTTCGCGGGAATTCCGGTTGTCATGCATTCGTCGCTCCTTTCCGAAGCCGATCATGTAAAAGGACGGGAGGTCGGCGTCGATGGCTATATTTCAAAATTCGATAGCGAGTCTTTGTTGAATACATTGCGCCCGATATTGGGCGACCGGAATGCTTTTGGAGTGATGAGAAATGCTTGATCCGAATCTGAGAATTCTAGTGGTCGACGATTTTCCGACAATGCGGCGCTTTATCCGGAACCTGCTCAAAGAACTCGGGTTTGGCAATGTGGAAGAAGCCGAAGATGGCGTGTCCGCTTTGCAGAAACTCAAGTTGAAGGATTTTGGACTCGTTCTGACCGACTGGAATATGCCCAACATGGATGGATTGCAGTTGCTTCAGGAAATCCGTTCCAATAGCGATCTGGCGCAGCTGCCGGTCATCATGCTTACGGCGGAAGCGAAAAAGGAGAACATTATCGCGGCCGCCACCTCCGGCGCCAGCGGATATATCGTCAAACCCTTTACGGCAGCAACGCTCGATGAAAAACTGCACAAGGTTTTTGACAAGACGGGTAAATGAATGAGCGATACGGAAAGCGATATGGACTCGTCCGGCGATTCGAAAGAACTGGAGGCGTTGTTCGACAGTATCGCGGATAAGGTCCGGAGCGTTTCCCGGGATTCCGCCCCCGTTCCGGCGGGCGTGGATTCCGTTTCCAGGGACGCGATGCCTGGCGCGAAGGGGGGTGCGAAGGGGGATGATGTTTCCGGCAATGTTGCCGCGGATGCTGTGACTGCCGTTCCTCCGAAAATCAAGGACCAGATGCGTCGCATCGCGGCGCTGTTCGACGCGTCCGAAGACCAGGCCGAAGATGATTTGGACGAAAGCGGCGTTTTTGTGAAAGAGGCCGCCGGGACGGACGTTTCAGGTAGTGCGCCCGCGTTTCCAAAAGCGGTTGTGGAACAATTGCGCCAGATCGCGGAATTGACCGGGCAATTGTCGAATAAAACGCGAAAGACGATTGAAGCGCTCGGATCGCTTTACGATGATCTGGATTCCAAGGCGGCCTCATTGACTGTGAGATGGGATCTGCTCTATGCGAACAAGATTAGCGTTGAAGAATTCCGGCGATTGGCATCGGATACATGCGCCTATCTGAAAAATGGCGTTCCGCAGACGATAACGAAGGTAAAAGACCAGGTGCGCGATATTGTCCCATTGCAGGATTCAAGTACGTTGGCCTCTCTGCTGGCCAAAAACGCGCTGTTGTGCCTGGAAGAGTTCGAATCGGGTCTGACGGAACTTTCCCGTAAGGCCGGGGAGTAATCGCCGGACGCGGGCGGCCTTGTCCGGGACGGATGGGTTATCGTCATGAGTGATTTTTCGGGACTGGAAGACCTGTTGCAGGATTTTCTGCAGGAAGCGAACGAGCTTCTTTCGGATGTCGATAACAAACTTGTTGATCTCGAAAAAAATCCGGGAGACCGTGGGCTTCTGGATGCCATTTTTCGCGGATTTCATACGATCAAGGGGGGCGGCGGTTTTCTCAACGCGCTTGAACTCGTCAAACTTTGTCATCTGTCCGAAAGCCTGTTCGACAAACTAAGAACGGGAAAAATGACGCTTACGCCGCCGTTGATGGATGTCATTATGACGGCGACACAGAGTATCTGGAGCATGTTCGACGAGCTGGCGCAAAAGCGTTTGCCGGCTCCGGCGGATGATGGAGTGATTTCTGCGTTGCGCGCCGCGTTGGAATCGGAAGGCATTCCGGAGGCAAATCCCCCTCCGTCCTCGGTGATCGAAACGCGTGTAAACGAGCCGGATTGGGAGACGTTGTATCGCGTTCTGACCGGTATTTCTCCGGAAGCGCTTCGTCCATCCGGTTCTCCCGAAGCGGATGAGCCGCCACCGGAAAAGCTTCATTCGGATGATGAGCGTTTCGCGCCTTCGGCGAAGGATGATGAGAAGTCCGTGGTGCGCGCGCAGACGGTGCGTGTCGATGTTACACGCCTTGCCCATGTGTTCAATCTGTCGAACGAAATCGGCCTGATGCGGAACCACCTGAATGTGCTGTGGAGTGAGGTTCTTTCCGGAAAAAATGGACCTGACACGATGCACTCGCTGGATTTGGCGATCAATCAGCTTGATTTGCTGGTCCACGATTTGCAAAGGTCGGTAATGCGTACCCAGATGCAGCCGGTCGGGCGGCTTTTCCAGAAATTTCCACGTATTGTTCGCGATTTGGCGCGTCAGCTCGATAAAAATGTCGAATTGCTGCTGGTCGGCGAAGATGCCGAAATCAACAGGAATCTGATTGAGGATTTGCTTGATCCGCTGATTCACCTCATTCGCAACGCAGTGGATCATGGCATCGAGTCATCCAGGGAACGCCAGGCGGCGGGCAAACCGCCCAAAGGGGTTGTGCGGATTGAGGCGCGGCAGGAAGGAGACCGTTTCATTCTGATTGTCGCGGACGACGGCAACGGGATGATTCCAGCAAAAATTCGCCAGAAAGCCGTCGAAAAAGAACTGCTTCCTGAAAAGGAAGCTGCCACGATGAACGATTCACAGAGTCTCGATCTGATTTTTCTTCCCGGATTTTCAATGCTTTCCGAGGTGTCGTCTGTTTCGGGGCGTGGCGTCGGGATGGATGTCGTAAAAAACAGTATCGAAAAACTTAATGGTTCCATCGATATTCACTCCGTTCCGGGAGAGGGAACGGCTTTCATTATTTCGCTGCCCTTGGCTCTCGCAGTTCTCCCCGTATTGCTCGTCTTGCTCAATGGGCAGCCGTTTGCATTTCCCCTTTCGATGGTCCGTGAAATTTTGCCGATTGAACACGAAAAAATGCAAGAAATCGGCGGTAAGGAAACCTTGCTCGTCAGAAGCGAGATACTGCCTGTTATCGCGCTCTCGCGCCTTTTCGGATGGGAACAGGTGGGGACGCCGAATTATGGCGTGCTGGTGGAGACAGCGGAGTGGCATTTCGTCCTTGCTGTCGACGATTTTATCGGCCATGACAATGCGGTAGTCAAGCCGCTTGACGATTTTTGTCCGCGCGGAGTGGACGGCGTGACGACTTTGCCTAACGGACAGATCGTTTTGATACTCAATATGAAAGAGCTGCTTGCGGATTTTAACGAAACGATCGACGATGTTCTCCATTTCGACCAAACGATTGAAGTGTGAAAATAATTTAGAAACAGTCACTTAGCAAAGTCGTAAAGTTTTCTTTCCCTATTTTTGCGTATAGATGTGTATTTTTTATACGCTATTCGAGAAACTGTCTAAATAAAATCGTATAACTCCTTTATTTTCTTTGAAAAAATCATATAATGGACGCCAATCAACAGGAAGCCGTCCATGGCAGAAGACAGCGATCTTGAAAAGACAGAGCCTCCGTCAGGCCGACGGCTTGAACAGGCGCGAAATGACGGACAGGTTCCCCGGTCACGCGAAGTCGGGGCGTTTCTTGTTTTGGCGACGGCCGCAACGATTTTCTGGGTTGCCGGACCGTGGATGGCGAGGCGCGCGGCGAATATCGTTCGCCGTGGATTGACGCTTGAAGAATCCTTGATTCGTGATCCTGGCGCGATGCTGATCCGTTTTGGAGACCTTGTCTTTGATACCTTGTTGTCTCTCGCGCCCTTGTTTCTTGCGCTTCTTGTTTCGGTATTTGCCGCGCCGTTTTTTCTCGGAAGCTGGAATTTTTCGCTGAAAGCCATTGCTCTCGATCCGGGACGGCTGAATCCACTCAATGGCCTGGGGCGTCTCGTTTCGTGGAACGGTCTTGCCGAACTCCTGAAATCGGTCGTTAAATCCTTGCTGATCGGCGGCGTCGCGCTCTGGGTGCTATGGAGCGAACGGGGCGACATTTTTTCCCTCTTCGGTCAATCTGTCATGTCAGGGCTTTCGGGCGCCGGACATTTGATCAGTTACAGTTTTCTTGCGATTGTCATTTCCATCGTTTTGGTTGTCGCTGTCGATGTGCCATACCAGCTCTGGCAATACTATGACAAACTAAAAATGACAAAAGAAGAGGTCAAGCAGGAAAGCAAGGAAATGGAAGGCAGTCCGGAAATTAAGGGCAGAATCCGCCAGTTGCAGCGCGAGGCGGCGCGTAGACGCATGATGAGCGCGGTGCCTGCGGCCGACGTCATTGTAACGAACCCAACGCATTTTTCCGTCGCGCTGAGTTACGGAAAAGGCATGAAAGCCCCCAAAGTCACTGCCAAGGGAAGAGGGGAAATCGCGCTCAAAATCCGTAAGATTGGCCTTGAACACAATGTTCCGTTATTGGAATCGCCGCCATTGGCGCGTGCGCTTTATAAGCATGCGGAAATCGACCAGGAAATACCTTCGGCGCTTTACGCGGCGGTTGCCGAGGTTCTGGCATATGTCTATCAACTGGCGCGCTGGCGGCAGACAGGCGGGAACTATCCATTGCCGCCGCGGGATATCGATGTTCCCGCTGAGCTTGTTCCGGAGGCGGTAAATGGCTAGCCAGAATCCGGTGCTGCGTTTGCGGGGCTTTTTCGGGCGGATGGGCGTCACGCAAATGGCAGGCCCAGCGCTTATCCTGCTGATTCTGTCGATGATGGTTTTGCCTTTGCCGGCCTTTATGCTGGATTTGTTTTTCACGTTCAATATTGCCATTTCCATTATCGTCATGCTGGCGGCGATCAATGTGACGAAGCCATTGGATTTTTCCGCTTTTCCAACCGTTCTGCTTGTGACGACGCTTTTGAGGCTTTCGCTGAATGTTGCCTCGACGCGTGTTGTTTTGCTGGAAGGCCACGCCGGACAGGGCGCGGCGGGACAGGTCATTGATGCTTTCGGGCATTTTCTCGTCGGCGGAAATTACGCTATCGGAATTGTTGTTTTCGCCATTCTCGTAATTATAAATTTTGTTGTCATTACAAAGGGGGCTGGACGCGTCGCTGAAGTGGCCGCGCGCTTCACGCTGGACGCCATGCCCGGCAAACAGATGGCGATCGATGCGGACCTCAACGCGGGACTTATCGGCGAGGATGAAGCGCGCAAACGCCGCTCGACGATCGCTGAAGAAGCGGATTTTTTCGGTTCGATGGACGGTGCTTCAAAATTTGTCCGTGGTGATGCCGTGGCCGGTATTCTGATCATGTTCATAAATGTTCTT
>JAITGN010000144.1 GCA_031280565.1 Accumulibacter sp.
AGCAAGAAATTAGCGACAGCCCGGAAGGCGCTGTCGATCTAACATCATTGGCAAGGGGTTTGCATCCCCTTGCCAATGGCTACGGTCGAAACCCCGGCCGTAAGAATGGGGTTCCAACCCCCGCACCGCCCTGAAGGGCGGGGTTTCAAACCGGAGTTGGTTTTATGATGAAATGACAAGTTCAATAAATTTCAAACATTTGCGCTATTTTTGGGTCGTCGCCGAAATGGGGAGCATTGCGCGCGCGGCCGAACATCTCCATTTGACGCCGCAATCGATCAGCGGGCAGCTTGGGGAATTCGAAGAACGGCTCGGCGTGGAACTTTTTCGCCCATCGGGAAGGAAGCGCGAATTGACCGAAGCCGGACAAAGCATTCTGGGATATGCCAAATCGATCTTCAGTCTTGGTGATGAATTGCTTGATGTGCTGCATAACCACAAGACGAAAAAAACCCTGTTTTTCAGGATTGGAATCGCGGATTCCGTTTCGAAGTCGGTAGCCTACCGGCTGATTGAGCCGGTTTTCCGGCTTGAAGAAGAAGTCAGGCTGATTTGCCGCGAAGGCCGACTGTCCTCGCTTCTCGCGGAACTGGCCGTCCAGCGCCTCGACATGATTATCGCCGACAGGCCGATGCAATCGAATCTGAGCGTCCGCGGGTACAGCCACTTGCTTGGCGAGAGCGCGCTGACGGTTTTCGGGGTGCCGCGCTTCGAGAAAGAGTTCGCGGACGGATTTCCGTGCTCGCTGAACAACGCGCCCTTTCTTTTTCCGGGGGAAGACATGGCCATCCGGCCAAAACTTCTCGAATGGTTTGACGATGCAGGGCTTCGGCCCCGGATCGTCGCCGAGTTTGACGACAGCGCGCTGATGAAAGCCTTCGGGCAGGCAGGGGCGGGGCTGTTTGTCGCGCCGGCAGCCATTCGCGGGCGGATTCGCGAGCAGTACAAAGTCGCCGAAATCGGGCGCGTTGAAGAAGTCGTCGAGCAGATTTACGCCATTACCGCCGAACGCCGCCCGAAGCATCCGGGGATCATCGCCATCAGCCGGTCAGCGCGCGAAGGCATGTTCTCGGTGGTTTGAAGCAAAGGGCACGCGTTTGAAAGGCTTCTGGATGAAAAAAAACGCTCCCGAAGAATACAAAAAAAAAGATATGACGCACCATAGAGGGATTGAAGATACAAGGCATTGACTGAATTTTCATCAAAATTTCAATGAAATGCGAAAAACCGGTAACGTTCTCAAGCGATTTATAAAAAACGAATTTTAAAAACAGGGAAAAGAATACGAAGAAATTCGCCGTTTCAGAGGATTTTACAAGTTTTTCATGAAATATTCGCTAAAGAACGCGGCTCTTTACGTCACTTCCGGCGGATTCCTCAGAAACCAGTCTGTCATCCTGTCCGCGGCAATCCGGAGCGCGCCGGGATCGGACGGGTCGATCAATGCCATTTCTTTTACGCCGCTGATTTTCCGGAAAGCCCGCTCCGCCATGACGAGAAGCGCCGCGTCGTTTCTGTCCGCGATGAACAGCAGGGGCGAATTCAGCGAATTGAGATAAAACGTTCCGGCGCGGTCGATCAGGCCGCCGTGACAAACGATCGCGCGGCCGTCGCGTTCCGCCGACACACGCAGGGCCGCGGGAGACGCCGCATCCGCGGCATAGAACATAAAGTCCTGCCGCGCGGCGTTTTCACGGGCCAGATAACGTTTGAGATGATCGAGAAAATCGCGCAAACGCCCGCAAAGAAGCGGAACATTGTCATGAATCCCCGAAAAACTTTCCTCGCGCGGCGTCAGAAGATTGACGCTGAAAGTCGATAAACCGGCGTCGTGAAAACGCGTGAGAAAAACACGCGATGTTTCGCGCGGTTCCGCGGATGCCTCGGAGAGCAGCACAATGCCCCGGCTGTTTCCGGTCCCGCTGAAACTTCCGCGCAGAACATCATTGCCGGCGGGAAGCGAGAACAGAAGCGTTTCAGAGGACATGGACGGAAGCGGACGCGGCGCAATAAATGATGTGAAGAGCGGGACGGTAGAAACGGCTTTCCATTAAAATAAGCGCATGTTACATCATTATGCTCTGGTACCCGCTGCGGGGGTTGGCGCGCGTTTTGGCGCGGCCATGCCGAAGCAGTATCTTGACCTTGCCGGACGTCCCGTTATCCATTACGCCCTCGAAGCTCTGTGCCGCTGCGCGCGGATCGACAGCGTTTATGTGGTATTGGCGCCTGATGACGACTGCTGGGCGGCGTATGATTGGTCAGCCCTCGGGCCAAAATTGCGAACGCTTTTTCAGGGCGGAGCCACGCGCGCCGAGAGCGTCGCCAATGGCCTGAGCGCGTTGTCCGGACTTCTGGACGACGATGACTGGGTTCTCGTGCATGACGCGGCGCGTCCCTGCCTGACGCAGGCGATGCTGGGTTCCCTGATCGACGCGCTTGAAAGCGATCCGGTCGGCGGCCTCCTGGCTGTGCCTGTCGCGGATACCTTGAAACAGGCCGATGCCGGTAACCGCTCGGTGAACACACAGCCGCGCGAAGGTCTCTGGCAGGCGCAAACGCCGCAGATGTTCCGTTACGGCCTTCTGCGCGAAGCCATGAAGAACGCGGACATGACTGACGAAGCCGGAGCGGTTGAGACCGCCGGGCTCCGGCCGCGCCTGGTGCGCGCTGACGCGAGCAATCTCAAAATCACTTTTCCGGAAGACCTGAATCTGGCCGAGCTGATTATTCAAGGGAGAAACGCATGATCCGGATAGGGCAAGGCAGCGACATTCATGCGCTTGCGCCCGAGCGCAAACTGATTATCGGCGGCGTCGAAATTCCGCATGAACGCGGCCTTGCCGGGCATTCGGACGCGGATGTCCTGCTCCACGCGATTATCGACGCCTTGCTTGGCGCGGCGGCACTTGGCGATATCGGAACGCATTTCCCGGACAACGGCGAATCCTGGCGCGGCGCGGACAGCCGCGCGCTTTTGCGCGCTACGCGCGATAAACTGAAAAAAGCAGGCTGGTGGATAATCAACATCGATTCGACGATTCACGCCCAGCGTCCGAAAATGGCGCCGCACATTCCGGCGATGATTGCCCGCATCGCGGCTGATCTGGAGATAGCGCCCGAGCGTATCGGAATCAAGGCAAAGACCGCCGAGCGTTTGGGATTCGTTGGCCGCGAAGAAGGCATTTCAAGCGAAGCGGTTGCGCTGATCGAGCGCGATTCACTGCATGACGTGTGAGGAACGCATAATGGATGCTGGAAAACAAACGCCCCCTTCACCGCCGCCCGGAACGCCTGCGACGGAAACCACAAACGACGGATCGGAGCGGAATCGTTTGCCTGCCGAGCCGGAAAAGAATGCGGGACGGAAGCGCCGCCGCCTCACAAAAGCCTTTTCCAGGCCGCTCGACAAAAAAGTCCGCAAAAGCGGAGTCGTCCGCGACGTCTTTACCTTTCCCGAAGCCGATTACCGCTGTCTTGTCGAACTGAAAGAGCGTTTGCTTGCCCAAGGAATAAAAGTCAAGAAAAGCCGCTTATTGCAGGCGGGTTTCGCGCTGCTCTTCGCGCTTGGCGAGGACGAGCTGAAAGCGCTGGTCTCAAAGGTGGCGTGTTCCGAAGACGAAACGGACTAACTGTTTAGCTCCGTCATTTTCTGGATCGGGCTGGCAATAAAGCGTTCTGGATCGGAAATCCGGATTTTGCAGAGGAGCTCGCAAGATGTCCGCCCCCGGAGCATCCGTTCATACTTCGACAGGCTCAGGATGAACGAGTTAAAAAGAAACCCTCTCAGCAGGTTCAAAGTCCGGAGGCAGTGTCGAAACCCAAAAATAGCTTAAGGGCGTGATTTTTATCTTCTGTCTTGTCTTCCACCATTCGTGGTGAGCATGCTAGAGCATTTTCGATTCAAATAGCGGCATGTGGCCGGGAGAGGACGGTCTCCGCCTTTCCGATCTATTCACTCTGCTCCGTCCTGAGCCTGTCGAAGGGTAAGGATTGGAAAGGCCATTTATGATCTGGAGCGTCCGTTCATACTTCGACAGGCTCAGCACGAACGGAGATAGAGGGTGTCGATGGTTCGGAAGACTCAGTACGAACGGAGACAGGTATTGCCGGTGATTTGGCAGGCTTGGTGCGGACGGGGTTTTAACACGCTCATCACGAAAGGCAAAAAACTGAACAAAAGATAAAAATAACGTCCTTAAGCCATTTTTAATCTTTTTGGGTTTCTGGAGCCTCCTTTCCAACCTATCCGCCCTGCCTGTCCTGAACTTGACGAAGGAAGCTCGTCAGAGGCTCGTTTTTCAATCCGTTCGCCCTGAGTTTATCGAAGGGTAAGGATTGAAAAACCATTCGAAGAAAGAATCAGGCTTGAAAAAACCATTCATGATCTGGAGCGTCCGTTCATACTTCGACAGGCTCAGTACGAACGGAAATAAGGTGTCGTCGATGTGTCCCGGAAAAATCCCACGAACGGCGGTGAAAGGGAACAGCGCCACTTCATCACCTGCGGGATTTTGCGGTCATTTGAACGAAAAACGCTCTAAAAACCTGTCTACGCCGCCCCTGCCGAATCATTGACAGCGCCTGTCTCCGTTCGTACTAAGCTCGTCGAAGCCTGTGGTGAGCTTTGTCGAACCATATGAACGGACACTCCAGATCGAAATGATCCTTCCAGTCCTTGCCCTTCAAAAGGCTTCCTGCGTCAAACCCAGGACGGGGCAAGGTGAAACATTACCGGCGCACAGATTCGACCGCGCGGCGCATTCTCACCAGCCCCGTTTCCAGCGTCCGTTCCGGACATCCGAAATTGAGCCGCACCCAGCCGGGTGCGCCGAAGGGACGGCCACAGGAAAGGCCGATGCCATGCGCTTCGAAGAACGCCGTGGGATCATCCACGCCCAGACCGCGCGCGTCAATCCATGCAAGGTAGGTCGCCTCGACATGCGTCATCGCCAGACCGTCCATCGTTTTTATGGCGTTTTCAACGCGGACGCGGTTGGCGCGCAGAACATCGAGCAAGGCCATTCGCCAGGCATGCCCTTCGCGGTAGGCGGCCTCGGCCGCGACGAATCCAAGCACGTTGACGTGCGGAACAACTCCCTCCATCGCATGAAGAAAACGCCGACGCAATACGGAACCGGGAATCACGGCGAATGCGCATCCCATGCCAGGAATATTCCAGGTTTTCGAGGGCGCCATCAGCGTAATGCAACGTTCGGCAAAGCCATGCCCAAGGGCCGCGAAGGGACGGTGACGCCTGCCGGCGTCAAGCACGAGATCGCAGTGGATTTCGTCCGAGCAGACATACAAACCGCGCCGCTCGCAGAACGCGGCGAGTCCGGAAAGTTCTTCTTCGTTCCACACGCTGCCGGTCGGATTATGGGGATGGCACAGCAACAGCAGGCGAATATCCGGTGTCAGGGCCGCTTCAAGCGCATCGAAATCCCATGTCCAGCGTTTTTCCGCAAGCCGCAACGGAACGGAGACGAGCGGAAGCCCCGCGAGTCCGGGAGCGGACAGAAAAGGCGGATAGACCGGCGTGGCCGAAAGCACTCCGCTGTTGACGGCTCGGCATGCCAAATTGATCCCGGTGACAAGCCCCGGCAACCAGACGAACCAGTCCGGATCAACCGCCCAGCCGTATTCACGGTTCAGATGGGCGCGAACGGCCTCGAGCAGCGAAGCGGAAGGCACGGCATACCCCAGGTCGCCCTGCACGAGGCGGCGTCCGAGCGCCGCGAGGATTTCCGGCGATGCGGGGAAATCCATGTCGGCAATCCACATGGGCAGCACATCGCGCCCCGCGTATTTGTTCCATTTCATTGAATCACCGCCCGAGCGGTCGATAACACTTCCAAAATCGTAGGATTTTGTCATTTCCATCCTGAAACTAACTCCTGTTTGAAATCACGCCCGAAAAGCGCGATGCAACGGTTGGAACCCCGGTCTGAAGACCAGGGTTCCGGTGGCAGTTTGGGGAGGAGAGAATCCCCTCTTTCCCAAACCCTTGGATCGGCAGCGCCTTTCGGGTTGCCGTTGATTTCTCGCCGGACTACGGCGCCAAAAAAAGTTTATACACAGGATTCTCGGATTCGTTCCAGTGCGCATAGCCCAGGTTTTTCAAAAAATCGCGGAATTGCCGCATTTCTCCGGGAGGAACCTGGATGCCCACGAGCACGCGGCCGGTGTCAGCGCCGTGATTGCGGTAATGAAAAAGACTGATGTTCCAGCCGGAGCCCATTCTATCGAGAAAATTCATCAGCGCGCCGGGACGTTCCGGGAACTCGAAGCGGTAAATCCGCTCATGCCGGATACCTGGCGCGGGGCCGCCGACGAGGTGGCGGATATGCGCTTTCGCCATTTCGTCGTCGGTCAAGTCGAGCGCAGGGTATCCGCCTTTGCGAAGCGACTCGGCAAGCCGGCGCGACTCGTCGCGCGAAGCCGTCTGAATGCCGACGAAAACATGCGCGTCTTTCGCATCGTTGTAACGGTAATTGAATTCGGTGATATTGTGCGAACCAATCAGCGCGATAAACTCGCGGTAAGCGCCCGGACGCTCCGGCAAGGTGATGGCGAAAACCGCTTCGCGCTGTTCGCCGACTTCGGCGCGTTCGGCAACGAAGCGCAGGCGGTCGAAATTCATGTTCGCGCCCGAAGCGACGGCAACCAGCGTTTCCGCCCTCGACCCGTGGATTTTCGCGTACTCCTTCACGCCAGCGACGGCAAGCGCGCCTGCCGGTTCCAGAATTGCGCGCGTATCTTCGAAAACATCCTTGATTGCCGCGCAAATCGCGTCGGTGTCGACGCGGACAATTTCATCGACATACTGGCGGCAAAGACGGAAAGGCTCCTCTCCGACACACTTAACCGCCGTTCCGTCGGAAAACAGACCGACCTGCCTTAAACGGACGCGCCTCCCCGCCGCCAGTGACTGGGTCATCGCGTCGGCGTCAAGCGTTTCGACGCCGATGATACGGGTTTCGGGACGCAAACGCTTGATATAGGCCGCGACACCCGAAATCAGGCCGCCGCCGCCAATCGCGCAAAAGACTGCGTGAATCGGCTTTGGATGCTGCCGCAAAATCTCCATGCCGATGGTTCCCTGTCCGGCGATGATGTCCGGGTCATCGAAGGGATGGACGAATGTCAGTTTTTCCGTTTTCTCGAGCAGTTGCGCGTGAGCATGGGCGTCGTCGAACGATTCTCCGGCAAGGACGATTTCGCCGCCGCGGTCGCGTACCGCCTGAATCTTGATACCAGGCGTCGTTTCGGGCATGACGATAACCGCGCGGCAGCCGATTTTCGACGCCGACAAGGCAACGCCCTGCGCGTGGTTGCCCGCGGATGCGCAAATCACGCCGCTTTTGAGACGATCCGGCGACAGTCCGGCGATTTTGTTATATGCGCCGCGCAGCTTGAACGAAAATACAGGCTGCATATCCTCGCGTTTGAAAAAGACCGTATTCCCGGTTCTTGTGGAAAGGCCGGGCGCAAAATCAAGCGGCGTTTCGACAGCGACATCGTAGACCTGGGCGTTGAGTATTTTTTCGAGATAGTCGAGGGGCACGGCGGGTTCGTTCCGTCTAATAAAAAAGGCGGATTGTACTCCCGATATTTCAAGACGCCCGAACAAGCGCGGAGACGATCGCCCCTGGAGATCAGGGCCGGAGCATCAAATTTCCCGAAGTTGCAAAGCGTTAGCCAAGTAGTCCGGATTGTAGGCGGCGGTCTTGATTTTTCGTGGCATGCTGATGGAGCGGGATTTGTCGGCGCGAAAG
>JAITGN010000011.1 GCA_031280565.1 Accumulibacter sp.
TGTCGGGCTTTTTCGAGGTTTTTCCCGAAAAGACGGAAAATTTTATACGCGAAGGATGACTTTCATGTCTTTATTTCATGCGCTTGATGCGCTTTCTCCCGTCGATGGACGGTATGCGAAAAAACTGGACGCTTTGCGTCCCTGTTTTTCGGAATCCGGATTGATACGCCACCGTTTGCTGATTGAGATCGAATGGTTCAAAGCGCTGGCGGCGGAACCCGCGTTCCATGAAATCCCGCCGTTTTCCTCCGGAGCGCTGGCCGCGCTGGACGGGTTGATTGAGAACTTCGGCGTCGAGCAGGCGCGGGAAGTCAAGGAAATCGAAACCAGGACGAACCACGATGTCAAGGCGCTGGAATACTGGATCAAGGGCCGCCTCGCGGACAATTCCGAAATCATGCGCGTTTCGGAATTCATCCATTTTGCCTGCACTTCCGAAGACATTAACAACCTTTCACATGCCTTGATGATCCAGGCGGCGCGAAGAGACGCCATGCTTCCTGCGCTTGATAGCGTCATTTCCCGTCTCCGCGAACTCGCTCGCCTGCACGCGGACGTTCCGATGCTCTCGCGCACCCACGGGCAGGCGGCTACCCCGACGACGCTTGGCAAGGAAATGGCCAATGTTGTCTACCGTCTCGACCGCGCCCGTTCGCGGATCATGTCTGTTCCCTTGCTTGGCAAAATCAACGGCGCAGTCGGCAATTACAACGCGCATCTGGCGGCCTACCCGGAATACGACTGGGAGGGCTTCGCGCGGCGTTTCGTCGAAAAATTCGGGCTGGAATTCAACCCCTATACGATCCAGATTGAGCCGCACGATGCAATGGCCGAACTTTTCGACGCTTTCGCGCGCGCCAATACGATTCTGACCGATCTTGACCGGGATATCTGGGGTTATGTTTCGCTCGGCTTTTTCAGGCAGAAATTGAAAGCCGACGAGGTTGGCTCGTCGACGATGCCGCATAAGGTGAATCCCATCGATTTCGAGAATTCCGAGGGAAATCTTGGGCTTGCGAACGCGCTGCTTCGCCATCTTTCGGAAAAGCTGCCGATTTCGCGCTGGCAGCGGGATTTGACGGATTCGACCGTCTTGCGGAATATGGGCGTCGCGCTGGGCTATACGTTGCTGGGGTACGATTCGCTGCTTCGCGGGCTGAACAAGCTGGAAGTCGACGGCGATGCCTTGCGCGCCGATCTCGACGCAAACTGGGACGTTCTGGCTGAGCCGGTTCAGACCGTCATGCGGCGTTATGGCGTTGCCAATCCTTACGAAAAGCTCAAGGAGCTGACGCGCGGGAACCGCGTTTCGCGCGAAGAAATGCGGCGATTCGTCCAGTCACTCGACATTCCAGGGGAAGCCAAGGAGCGTTTGATAGCGCTGACGCCGTGGAATTACATCGGCAAGGCGGCCGAGCTTGCCCGAAAAATCTAGGGCTGCCCGCTTTTTTGGAAAAAAACACGGTGGCCTGTCAGAATTCCGGAAGAGCGCGTTTCCCTGAAACCGTCCGGATTTTGGGGGCGGGATGAACGATCCGGTCGTCGACGCGTTATCCGCGTTTTTCCGCCCGCGTCTCACGGCGGGAGACCGCGTCTGCGTTGCCCTGTCCGGCGGCCGTGATTCGGTCGTTCTGTTGCACGCGCTCGCGCGTTTGAGGAAGTCGATGATATTGCCGTTTCCGCTTTCCGCGCTTCATGTGCATCATGGCCTCAGCCCAAAGGCCGGCGCGTGGGCGGAGTTCTGCCGCGATTTCTGCGAAGGACTGGGTGTGCCCATGACCGTTTCGCGTGTCGATGTGCCGCGCGACAGCGGCGAGGGGATCGAGGGCGCGGCGCGCCGGGCGCGCTATGCCGCGTTCGCGGCCAGCAAAACGGACTGGCTCGTTCTCGGACATCACCAGGACGATCAGGCGGAAACCGTTTTTCTGAATCTTTTGCGCGGCGCGGGGGTCGCGGGGCTGGCCGGCATGCCGGTTGAGCGCTTCGCGCGTTTGGCATCAAGCGGAACGCGCTCTCCGGTATTTGCGCGCCCTTTGCTCGATTTACCGCGCGCGGTTATCGAATCGTATGCGGATCGGGAAAACCTCTCCTGGATCGACGATGAAAGCAACGAAGATACGCGTTTTCGCCGCAATTTCTTGAGGCGTGTCATCGTGCCGCGCCTGGAAACCTCTTTTCCTGGAACGCGAAAATCGCTGGCGCGCGCGGCGAAACACTTTGCCGAGAGCGCGGCCCTGCTCGACGAGCTGGCGGGGATGGACCGCGAAAAACTGCTCAGCGCGAGTGGCCGCGTTTCCGTCGCCGGTTTAAAAAGACTCTCTCCGCCGCGTGTGAAAAATCTGTTGCGCTTTCTCTGGAAGAGCGCGGGCTTTTCCGCGCCCGACGCGCGGTGGATTGATGAGGCGATTCGGCAGCTGGCGACGGCTTCCGCAGAAACCTGTGTGTCGACGGCGGATGGCGAGCTGCGTGTCTATCGTGACGAACTGTACGTTCTTCCCGTTCTTCCGCATCACGCGAATCCTCTGGATACGCCGGCGGAATGTTTTCTGAAAAGCGGGGAAGCGGGCGAGGGAATTTCATGGGCGGGCGGGGTTATCCGTCTCGTTTCCACGCGAGGTGCGGGAATCCGCCGGAATTCGATTGAGGAAGGCAACGCCGTTTTTCAAACCCTGCAAGAAGGAGAGCGTTTGAAAATCCATCCGGCGCGGCCGCGAAAAAGTCTCGGAAAGCTGTTTCAGGAAGCCGGAATTCCGCCCTGGGAGCGCAAGCGTTTGCCCTGTTTGCGAATCCGCGGAAAGCTTGCCTGGATCGGCGGCGTTGGTGTCGCCGTGGAGTTTTCCTGTGCGGCCGGGGAGGAGGGAATTATGCCGTTCTGGGCGCCTTAAAAAAACGGTGTTTCGCTCAGGAGTTTGATTCCGGTCAGGATCATGCTCACAGCGATTATTTTGTCGAATAATGCGCGAGGGAGCGTTTTCAGCAGTTTGAGACCGATCAGATAACCCGCCGGAACGACGGGGAGCAGGCAGGCGGATGTTAACAGGTTTGACGCATTGAGCAATCCGAGCATCGCATAAGGGAGCAGTTTTGCGAAGTTGACCACGGAAAAAAAGAAAGTCATCGTGGCCACCATGCGCGTGCGCTCCATTCCCTGGGGCAGCAGGTATTGGAGGATCGGCGGGCCGCCAGCGTGCGAGATGAAACTCGTGAATCCCGACACGCAGCTCCAGAACAATCCTCGTGCGATTCCGGGCGGGCGGGGATTCGCGTGAGTCTGGAGCAGGATGTTGACGCCGAAAAGAAAGGCCTCGGCGCCGACAATGGCCTTGATCCAGCGCGCGTCGACCCAGTGAAAAAACGTGGCGCCAAGGGCGATTCCGATCAACGCGCCAGGAAACATGATCCGTAAATTGGCAAAATCGGCCTTGCCGCGAAAAACGAGCAGTCCCGCCGCATCCATGACGAGAAGAATGGGCAATAGAATGGCGGCGGCCCGCGGCGCGCCGACGCTTAATGAAACCAGCGGAACGGCCAGGCTGCCCATGGTTCCGCCAAATCCTGCCTTCGATATGCCGATGAGCAGTATCGCCAGAATCGCGGTAGATAGAAAAAATGGATCGGATGGCATGAGGTTTTCAGTGTTTCAATCGTATCCGGAAAAAACAAGCGATGGAACGCGGGAGACCTGTTCCGTGCACTTTTGCTGAAAAACGGCTTCCGGAAGAAAACATTTTCCGGTCAGGTCGGAGGCATTTCCCTCTCCGCGCGCAGGAAATGAGCACTGCCCATATTGAGCGAATAAACAGACATTTTTTAGCGGATTTTCTATGAATTACATAGAAAACAGCCTAAAAACGTATTTTTCTTCATTAATTTTCGATTTAAAAATCATTTGCTATAAATTATTGAGCCATAAAATGGCAAGAGAACGTGGGTAGTTCGTGGTCAGTCTTTCTTTTTTTTACTGAAAAATATAAAAAAATACAGAGTTTCCAATGTCTTCACGAGTTGTCATGAAGTATTTATGATATAAGCGTTCATACTCCGGAATGGCGAGCGGGTGAACGGAGGGTGAGTGGAAACATGTCAAAGGATCATCCCGGCGCCAACCGTATTGTTCGTCGATTCGTCGATGACGATGAACGCACCGGTATCGCGATTGTCCGCGTAGGTGTCGGCGAAGATCGGCTGTGCGAGTTTGAAACTGACTTTCGCGATGTCATTCATATCGAGTTTGTCGGCGTTTTTGCGTTCCATCGTCGTGATATCTATCCGGTAGCCGATTCCGGAAATGATGGCTTTCGTGTCGCGCGTCGTGTGATGAATCAGATATTTACGGCGCGGGTCGAGCGGTGTTTCCGAGAGCCAGCAGAGCATCGCGTCGATTTGCCGCGCGATTCTGGGCAGTTTCCCTGTTTTGACGATCATGTCGCCGCGGGATATATCGATCTCGTCTTCGAGCAACAGGGCAATGGATTGTCCGGCGGCGGCGAAGGGAAGCGGGTTTCCCATGATCTGTATCTCGCGGATACAGGTCTCTTTGCCGCCTGGAAGAATTGTGACGGCATCGCCAGCAGATATGCTTCCGGATTCGACCCGTCCCATGAAGCCGCGATAATCGTGCAGCGCGGGATTCGCGGAATCACGGGGACGGCAGACATACTGGACGGGAAACCGGAAAGGCCCGGCGTGCGCGGTTGAGAAAACTGTCGCGCTTTCAAGAATTTCGAGCAGCGTCTGCCCTTTGTACCAGGCCATGTGTTCGCCGCGATCGACGATCATGTCGCCGTTCAGGGCGGAAATCGGAATAAAGCGAAGGTCTTCGATATCAATCCGCGCGGCGAATTCAAGCACATCGGTCATGATGGCGTTGAATGTTTCCATGGAATATCCGGCAAGATCCATCTTGTTGATCACGACGACGAGATGCGGGATGTTCATCAGGCGGCTCAGATAGGCATGACGGCGTGTTTGCGGCAGAACGCCCTTGCGGGCGTCGATCAGAATGAGCGCGAGATCGGCTGTCGAGGCGGCTGTAATCATGTTGCGCGTGTATTGCTCGTGTCCCGGCGCGTCGGCGATGATGTATTTGCGCGTTCCGGTGGCGAAATAGCGGTAGGCCACGTCGATAGTGATTCCCTGTTCGCGTTCTGCCTGAAGACCATCGGTAAGCAGAGAGAGATCGATTGCCGTCAGGCCGCGCCGTTTCGATGTGCGTTCAATGGCGTTCAGCGTGTCGGCGAGTATCGCTTTTGTGTCGTAGAGCAGGCGGCCGATCAGGGTGCTTTTCCCGTCGTCGACGCTGCCGCAGGTGAGAAAGCGGAGGAGTCCGGCGGCGGATTGGGCGTTTTCATTAACGGACATGACAATTCTCTTCAGGGGACTGGAAAATTCCAGCGGGAAAACCGCCGGTATTCAGAAATAACCTTCCTTTTTGCGCTGCTCCATCGAGGCTTCGGATGTCTGGTCGTCCAGGCGCGTCGCGCCGCGCTCGGTGATCGTCGTCACCGCTGTTTCGGCGATGACCTTTTCGACGGTATCGGCTTCCGACTCAACCGGCGCCGTACAGGTAATGTCGCCAACCGTGCGGAAACGGACACGCAGGATTTCGATTTTTTCGTCCGGAAGCGCCGGCGTGATATCGGTAACGGGACAAAGCGCGTTGTCGCGCCGCGCGACGGGACGCAGATGGGCATAGTAGATCGAAGGCAGTTCGAGCCGTTCGCGCGCGATGTATTGCCAGACATCGAGTTCGGTCCAGTTCGAAATTGGAAAAACGCGCATATTTTCGCCGTTGAAGCGGCGGGCATTGTAAATATCCCAGAGTTCGGGACGCTGGTTTTTGGGGTCCCACTGGCCGAATTCGTCGCGGAAGGAGAAGATGCGTTCCTTGGCGCGGGCCTTTTCTTCGTCACGCCGCGCGCCGCCGATACAAGCATCGAAACCGAATTCATCGATGGCTTCAAGCAGCGTTACCGACTGGTGTTTATTGCGCGATTCGCTTGGCGATTTGAGAACGACCGTGCCGCGCCGCATCGAATCCTCGACGGAACGCACGATCAGGCGTTCGCCGAGTTCGGCCGCGCGCCTGTCGCGGAAATCGGTGACCTCCCTGTAGTTGTGCCCGGTATCGATATGCATCAACGGAAAAGGGAAATGTCCCGGACGAAAAGCCTTTTCGGCGATGCGCAGCATGCAGATCGAATCCTTTCCTCCCGAGAAAAGCAGCGTTGGATTGGCGCATTGTCCGGCAACCTCGCGGAGGATATGGATGGCTTCGGATTCCAGCCAGTCGAGATGGGAGAGATAGGAAAGCGTATGTGTCATTCGATATACAGAGGGTATTGTGTTTCGCGGAAGATGAAAGGGCAAGTCATTTCGTCCGGGGCAGGTCAGGCGTTTTTCACATGCAAACCGCATTCCCTGCTTTCCGTGCGTTCCCACCACCAGCGGCCTGAACGCGGGTCTTCGCCGACGGTTACGCTCCGCGTGCAGGGCGCGCAGCCGATGCTCGGATAAAAACGGTCGTGCAGCGCATTGTAGGGAATATTTTTGTCTTTGATATAGCCCCAGATTTCTTTTCCCGTCCAGTCAAGCAGCGGATTGAATTTCCATAGCCCATTGTCTTCGTCATAGGCTTCGATTCGCAGTAGTTGCCGCTCCGTTGACTGTTCGGCGCGCAGACCGGTAATCCAGGCTTTTTTCCCGGAAAGCGCGCGCCGCAGAGGTTCGATCTTGCGAATGAAGCAGCAGGATTTCCGCAGTTCGGCCGATTCGTAGAATGCGTTGATTCCGTGCTTTAGCGTGTAGGGTTCCAGCAGTTCGTGACGTGGAAAGTACAGGCGGATTTTCTGGCCCTCCGCGCCATAATGCGCGCGCGTCCTGGCGATCAGATCGTAGGTCTCCTGCGGAAGGCGCCCTGTATCCAGAGAAAATATTTCGACCGGTATGTTTTCCGTGAGGACGATGTCGGTCAGGAGCATGTCTTCCGCGCTGAAACTGCTGGCGAGCGCGGCGGGCGCGTAATTTTCAACTATCCGGCGGAGCAGTTTTCTGACTTCCTCGGTTTTTGCGTCGACGGACGCGTGAAGCGCCGGATCGTTCGGGGCGATCTGAATAGCCATCATGTCAGGCGTAACGGCGCAGGAAAAGCGGTCGTGGTTGATCGACGTCGCCCTGATAGGTTTCGCTGAAACCACGAAGACCGGCGAGTGCGGCGTGGACATCCTTGCCAGGACGTATGGCGTAAGCATCGATACCGCAGCGCTTCATCAGGAAAAGCTGATCCCGCAGAACGTCGCCGATGGCGCGGATTTCGCCTTTGAAACGAAAACGCTCGCGTAACAGGCGGGCGCTTGAGTATCCCCGTCCGTCCGAAAATTTCGGGAAATCGATCCCGATGATCCGGAATTTGGCGATATCTTCGGCGATGTCTTCCGGCGTCTCGTGGCTGGCGAGCCAGACGCCAGTGGTTTCAAGACGCGCGAGGAGTTCCGGCTTTCGCGTTTTCCAAACGCTTACAGGAAAAAGCGCGGCGTCTGGCGGCAGTTCGATGCTTTCGGGCGGCTGATCTGTTTTCAGCCTCAGCACTTGCCAGGCGTCGTCGACGATTTGGCCGTTTTTGATGATTTCAGGCATTGGAAGGCTCGCGGTTATCGATCCGCGCAAGTTTACTCTTGTCGCGCCCTCTGTAGGCGCGCGCGCGAAAAGGCTCGACGCCGATACGTTCAAGTGTATCGATGAAACATTCAGACGCTGTCCGGTTTTCGAAGTAAACGTCGATTAACGCTTCAATGACATCCGGAATCTCTTTGGGCGTAAACGCGGGGCCGATTATCTTGCCGATCGTCGCGCGGTTTCCCTGACGGCCGCCGAGGGAAACCTGATACCATTCCGCGGCGTTTTTGTCGACGCCGAGAATTCCGATGTTGGCGACATGATGATGTCCGCATGAATTCACGCAGCCCGAAACATTGAGCGATATTTTGCCGATGTCGCGAAGGCGGGCGGGATTACTGAATCTTTCCTGAATCGCGTTTGCGAGCGGCAGCGAACGCGCGTTTGCCAGACCGCAGTAGTCGCCGCCAGGGCAACAGATCATGTCGGGCAGCAAACCGGCGGCCGGTGTCGAGAGTCCCAGCGGGCGCAAGGCTTTCCACAGAATGAAAAGGTCGCTGCGGCGAACGTTCGCGAGCACCAGATTCTGGTCGTGTCCCACGCGCAACTCCCCAAAACTGAAACGCTCGGCCAGATCGGCAAGTCCATCCATCTGAATATCCGTAATATCGCCCGGCGGTTTCCCCATCGCCTTGAGCGGGAGAACGACAGCGGCGTACCCCGGAATTTTGTGCGGAAAAATGTTGTATTTGAGCCAGAACGCAAATGCTCCGTTTTTTTCGGCCTCCTCGGTGAGTGAAGGCGTATCTTCCGGCAGGATTTCATAGGGTGGCGGCGTGAAGCAGCGGGCGAAACGATCGAAATCGGCGTCGGTCAATGTCGATGGGCCGTCTTTCAGATAGGCCCATTCCGCTTCGACCCGCCGCGTGAATTCGCGGATTCCCAGAGAATTGACCAGTATCTTGATCCGCGATTTGTAAAGGTTGTCGCGACGTCCGTAACGGTTGTAAACGCGGAGCAGAGCCTCCAGGTAAGAGAGCGCATGCCGGCGCGGTAAAAAATCGCGGACGATTTGCCCGATCATCGGCGCGCGCCCCATTCCGCCGCCCGCAAAAACGCGGAACCCCGTTTCATCCTCCGGATTTTTGACGATTTCCAGCCCGAGATCATGCGCGCGGATGATCGCGCGGTCTTCCGCGCTCCCGGAAATCGCGATCTTGAATTTACGGGGCAAGAAAGTGAATTCCGGATGGAATGTCGACCACTGGCGGAAGATTTCACAGTAAGGGCGCGGATCTTCGCGCTCGTCAGGCGCAACACCCGCGAACGGATCGGTCGTAATGTTACGGATGCAGCTTCCGGAAGACTGTATCCCATGCATGTCGACTGTCGAGAGTTCTTCCAGAAGATCAGGGGTTTGCTCGAATTTTGGCCAGTTGAACTGCAGATTGTGCCGCGTCGTGAAATGCCCGTAGCGGCGGTCATAACGGCGGGAAATTTCCGCGAGTTTGCGTAACTGGGCCGAGGAAAGCTGACCATAAGGAATGGCGACGCGCAGCATCGGAGCATGACGCTCGATATACAAACCGTTTTGCAGGCGCATCGGACGCAGTTCGTCGTCGGAAAGCTCCCCCGCCAGATTGCGCTCAATCTGGTCGCGGTGCTGGGCGACGCGCTCTTTCAGAATCTGACGGTCGATAGCGTCATAACGGTACATAAAAACGTTCCCTGTCGTCAAAAAGCGGCCTGCCGCCTCCGCCGGAGCGCGGATCATAGCAACCGCTTGCTTGATATAAAAAGAATATTAAGTTAGATTATTAGAACCGTTGGTTATAATTTTGTGATATTAGTATATGAAACTCCAGCAACTCCGCTATCTTGTGAAGGTCGCCCAAAGCGATCTGAACGTTTCCAATGCCGCTGAAGCCCTGTATACCTCGCAGCCCGGTATCTCCAAGCAGATACGGCAGCTTGAAGACGAACTCGGCGTTGTCATTTTCGAGCGCGGCGGAAAACGTCTGACGGGAATTACCGAACCAGGAAAGCGCGTCATCGAAATCGCTGGACGCATTTTGAGCGAAGCCGATAACATCCGGCGTATCGGAGAAGAGTTCTCCGAAGGGGATTCCGGCCGCCTCGTCATCGCGACAACGCATACGCAGGCGCGTTACGTTTTGCCGGCTGTCGTTAAAAAATTCGTCGAACGTCACCCCAATGTCCATCTCTCGATGCGTCAGGGGAGTCCACCACAGATTGCCGAATGGACGGTCGAAGGAGAAGCGGACATTGCCATTGCGACGGAATCGCTCGACCGGTATCCGCAGCTTCTCATGCTGCCCTGTTATCAATGGGGGCATTGCGTCGTCGCGCCGGACGGCCATCCGGCGCTCCACGAAAATCCGCTTTCGCTTTTCGCGCTGGCGCGCTGGCCGCTGATTACCTACGATGCCGCCTTTACCGGACGTTCTCTGATTGACCGCGCTTTCGAGCGCGCACGTCTGTTGCCGAATATCGTCCTGAGCGCGATTGACGCCGATGTTATCAAGACTTACGTCAACCTTGGCCTCGGGCTTGGAATCATCGCGCGCATGGCTTATGACCCGACCCGCGACACAGGGCTTAAAGCAATCGACGTGACCGACCTTTTCGGAATCAATACGACGCGGATCGGTTTGCGCCGCGGGATTTATCTCCGCGGATACGAATACGATTTCATCATGCTTTTTGCGCCGCATCTGACAAGAAAAGCGATTGATATGGCGATGAGCGGCGCGGGAGAAAACGATGTTTATCAGCTTTGATCCGGGGGGCGGCGGGAACCCGCTCGCGAAAATCGCCGCGTTTATCGCCAGCGTATTGATATTGACGGTTGCGTTGATGTTCTCTTTCGTTTTTTTCTCGGTTCTTGCTGTTGCCGGTGTGGCGGCATGGATTTATTTACTGTGGAAAACACGTGCGATCCGAAAGCGGGCACGCGAATGGGTGGAGGCCCAAAAAAACACTTTCGAAAACGCGCAATGGCCGCCTGAAAGCCGTGATCCCGGCAGCCGCGTTATCGACGGTGAAGCCCGGGAAGTGCCGGACGATCCTTCTGTTCCCTGACGGCGCATAGTTTTATCAGAGGCATTAATGGCATGGCCGCTGATACCGACGCTGGCAGCTTGCATGGGAAATATGATTTCAACGGCGGCACTTCTTTGATTTCTCCGGCCACCGTCATTGAAAAATACTCTGCTTTGAGGTTTTGCCCACGGAAAACGGCGGGAACCCTCCTTTTTATCAAGCCGTTAGAGCGTTTTTCGTTCAAATGACCGCAAAATCCCGCAGGTGATGAAGTGGCTCTGTTTCCTTTCACCGCCGTTCGTGGTGATTTTGCCGGGACACATTGATGGCATCTATTTCCGTTCGTACTGAGCCTGTCGAAGTATGAACGGACGCTCCGAGGTCTTCCCAAAGTCTCTTGAATCAGGGTTGTTCAAGGTAAAGGTATTCCTGGCCTTCCCAATCCTTACCCTTCGACAAGCTCAGGGCGAACGGATTGGAAAGGTGTTCTTCGACAAGCTCAGGACGGAGCAGGGTGAATAGATCGGAAAGGCGGAGGCCGTCCTCTCCCGGCCACATGCCGCTATTTGAATCGAAAATGCTCTAGCGGAGTTTTCTTTCCATAATTCATCGTGAACGTTTTTGCCCTGATCGGGTTTCAATGACGGTGCCATTGTTTTCAAAAACGCTTTGCCGGACTGCGAAGTCGTCCGGTGTTTTCGGCTCTTCTCCGTTTTGGGCGCTTATTCAGCCAGAGTAGTAGTATTATCCCTGTCATTATCACGGCCTCGTATTGAGAGGCTGGCTTGAAACAACCGTTGAAATCGACAGGGAGTCACGTGTTTTTTCAGAGGCCTGAAAACACAAACCGGCATATGTGGGTTGTCGGCCTACAGGAGATGGGTTGGGTGGGTCTTTTGTTGCGCTCCGGGGCAAAGCAAGGGCCGGTCTCGCGCTATTTCGCCGGAACAGACAGTTTCGAAACAGCCCTGTCGGGATTTATAGCGCGAAAAACGGCCAGAGGCGTGAAGAAGAAACATTTGCCGAACAGTGTCGGAGTCGTCGTTTCGAATAATTTTTGCCGTTATCTCGTTGTTCCCTGGAGTGACGCCTTTTTGCAAAAAGAAGAGAGCGTTGCCTATTTACGGACGGAATTCGGGAATGTTTATGGCAACTCCGTGGAAGACTGGGAGATTATCAGCCAGAATGCCGGTTATGACCGGCCGCGTGTGGCGTGCGCGATGGACGCTTCATTGCTGCGGAGTTTGCGTGAGGGCTGTGAACAGATGGGGTTGAAGCTGGCATTTTGCCGCCCTTATTTGAGTATGGCATTCGATCATTTTTTACGCTATATGGATGGTGTAAATGGAATTTTTGCGCTGGTTGAAAAAAATGTTCTGACTTTTACCGCATGGTCGGATAATGACATCATGGATGTGGATGTCGAACATTGTGAAGAAAAAAACTGGACAAATGTATTGACTGGCTGGTGTGAAAGAAACAGATTGATGGAAGGCGGAGCTTTCAAAATCTTCGTGGTTTGCCCTTCCGGGTTGAGGTGTCGGGATATTCCGAGTGCCGGAGAAACCGGGTGGAATTTCCTTGGCTGGTCGGATGACGCCCAAATCCTTGTTTCGGTTCCGCCGGAATATTACTTTATGCCGGCGTGTGCGATATGGGCATAAAACCGCTGAATCTCGATTTCATCCACGCACCGAGAACTCCGGGACGAATGAAATTTTTGTTGCTGCCGCTTTTTTTGGTGACGGCGCTGATCGTCATGTCGTGGTTCGACATCAGACAAAGCGTCATTGAGAGAAGAGCGGCCGCCGATCGGAGCAACGATGGCTATCCCTCGGCCTCTCGCCGGGAACGCGGCGCGGAAGACGTCCGATTGCTTCAGGAAGAAATCACGGTCGTCAATCAGCAGATCAGGCAGCTCAATCAGGCCTGGGATAAATTGTTCGGAGACTTGCGCGCGCCTCCCGACGGCGGAGTCGATTTCATGACGCTTGAAGTGAATGCCAGGGCGAACTCCATCAGGCTCGAACTTTTCGCCAGGAATGTTGAAATAATGACCGATTACGCTGCCCGTTTAAGTGAAAAAAAGTCCCTGAAAGCCGTATTGATATCGCGGCATGAACAGGATTCACGGGGAATACGTTTTATCGTGGATGCGAAATGGGTGGAAACCCCCTAACCCGTTTGCGGTGGAAGATTGCCCATGAATGCCCCCTGGACTGGCCGGCCTGGACAGCGTTGATTCTCGTCGTAATCGCGTCATGGTTTTCATACGAGAGCTGGCAGCTTGAAAAGGAAGACCGGCGCTTGCTTTCGACGAGCGGTATCGTTCCGGCGGTAACGTTCCGGAACCCGGATCATTCAAAGGCCGGGAACAGTGTGCAGGACTATTACAACGTTTTGCCTGGCGAGATGGATCGTTTTGTTCTTGTCAAGCATTTATTGCTTTCGGCAAGAGAAAAAGGATTGTTTCCACAACGGGCGGATTACGAGCTGGAAGGGGAGTCCATGACAAAAGTCGTGCGCTACCGGCTTTCCATGCCTCTGCGGGGAAATTTCCCGGAAATCCAGGCTTTTCTCGCGGATGTCTTGAACAAGAACCGCTCAATCGCTATCGATTCGATAAATGTCAAGCGCGAATCGATTGAGAGTTCTGCTGTCGAGGTCAGGGCACAGTTCAGCATCCTGATGGTGCGGCGATGAAACAGACGTGGCTTACGAAAAGAATGGCCGCGCTGTTTGCCGTGCTGGCGGCAAGCATCATTGCGGCTATAAAGGTTTCTTCCAACCCGCTAAATGACGTCGTTCCGGCGGCTGAACGAAAAATGGACGCGGCGTCGCGGCAGAATCATGCGGGACGGGGCGCGTGGTTTCCGGGCGGCGATAAACAGGACGGCGCGCGTGTCGAACCTCTTTTACCGCGAAATGTCAGCGCGGATATTCCTCCTTTATTTGGGCAGCCGGCAAGAAAAAACAGCGCCGATTTCGCCGTTGCCGTCGCGCCGCCCATACCGCCGCCGCCTCAGGCGAGGCGAGCACCTCCATTGCCTTTCACGTTTCTTGGAAAGATGTTTGAAAAAGGGCAAATGACTCTTTTCCTGTCGTTCAAAGGGAAGAGCATCATCGCGAAAAAAGGCGACACCATTGACGGAATCTATCGTGTAACAGCCATTAAACAGGACTCTGTCGAGTTCGTTTATCTGCCTTTGCGGGAAAAACAGATATTACCTATCGGATCAATTGGAGACCGTTCATGAATTCCTGGACAAAACTTTTGATCGTCATGGTTCTGTTTTTGTGCGGATGCGCGGCGGATCGCCTTTTTAGTGAAGGGAAAGACCTGGTGGATTCCGGGTTTTTGCAGGAGGGATTCGCCAGTGTTGAAAAAGCCATCGCGATGGATCCAGCCAATCCGGAATACCGGCTCTTCCTGAAAACGCGCCAGGAAGCGTTGATACCTTCATTATTGGCTTATGCGGATGAAAATCTGGCGCGCGATTCGCTTGATGGAGCGGAAGTGAATTACCGGCAGATTTTGTCGATTGACCCGAAAAATCAACCCGCCTTGATGGGAATAGAAAAAGTCGTTGTTATCCGGCGGCACCAGCGTTTACTCAAGGACGCCGAAAGTCTGTTCAAGAAGGAGAATTTTGACGGCGCTGCGGAGATTGTTCATGAAATATTGACCGAAAATCCGCAAAACCGGGCGGCTCGCGATCTCGGAGCGCGTGTTTCCGAGTGGCAGTTGCGGAAAAACAAGCCGGAAACGGCCTTGTCTGAGCGCTTCAGATCGCCGGTTTCCCTGGAATTTCGCGACGCACCGTTGCACTCCGTGTTTGAGATTGTCGCCAAAGTATCGGGAATCAACTTTGTTTATGACAAAGATATTCGGCCTGACCTGAAAGTTACTTTGCATGTCAAGGACAGTTCCATCGAAGAAACGATCCTGCTGATTTCCGTGACCAACCAGTTGGAATTCCGCGTGCTCAACGAAAATTCCATCCTGATTTACCCGAATACTCCCCAGAAAGTCAGGGAGTACCAGCCGCTGGTCGTGCGCAGCTTCTATCTCAGCAACGCCGATGCCAAACAGGTCTCGGCAAGTTTGAAGACGCTTCTGAAGACAAAAGATCTCGTTGTAAATGAAAAACTGAATCTGATTATCATGCGGGATACGGTTGATGCCGTGCGGCTGGCTGAACGGATCATCGCTCTGGAGGATCTGAACGAGCCCGAAGTCATGCTGGAGGTCGAAGTGCTGGAAGTCAAGCGTTCGCGCATCCTGAGTCTTGGGATCAAATGGCCTGACTCTCTGACTCTGGCGACGCCTGGCGATATGTTGTGGTCTCAATTCAGAAGACTGACTTCGGATTCCATAACGACAAATATGACAAATATGGTGATCTCGGCCAGGAAAACCGATTCCGACGTGAAAATCCTCGCCAACCCGAGAATTCGCGTGAAAAACAGGGAAAAAGCGAAAATATTGATAGGAGACCGGGTTCCCGTTGTGACGACGACATCGACGGCGACCGGTTTTGTCGCCGACAGTGTGAATTATGTCGATGTCGGTTTGAAATTCGAGGTGGAACCCAATATCTATCTGGACGATGAAATTTCGATGCGTGTCCAGCTGGAAGTCAGCTCCATCGTCAAGGAGGTCGTCAGCCGTTCCGGAACGCTTTCGTATCAGATCGGAACGCGCAATGCCAATACGGTTTTGCGTTTGCGGGACGGCGAGACGCAGATACTGGCCGGACTGATTAACAACGAAGACCGCAATACAGCCCAGAAAGTGCCGGGACTCGGTGACCTTCCTGTTCTCGGGCGCCTGTTTTCTCAGCAAAACGATGACAGCCAGAAAACGGAAATTGTGCTTTCCATAACGCCAAGACTTGTCCGGACAATTCGTCGTCCGGATTTGTTGAACGCCGAATTCGACTCCGGGACGGAAGCGGCGCTGAGCAGCCGTCCCATTACCAAACCATCGACAGGCGAGAAAAAACGGCTTGAAAAGGTGCATGTCGTTGAAAAAACACCGGATTCTGAAAAAACGCTTGCCGGCGAGGCAGAGCGCGGCATTTCCCTGGACGCGCTGAAAAATGCGGCAACGGCGGAATATAAAGGAAACATTTTCCTGGATTGGAAAGGGCCGTCTGAGGTAAATGCCGGAGAGCGCTTCAGCGTTGTTTTGGGCGTGGTGAGCGAAGTGGGGATGATGGGGCTTACCGCGTCAATGGGCTATGATCCGGAATATGTGCAATTCATCGGCCTTGAAGGCGGCGGTTTTTTGGAGAGCGAAAATCCGGACGCAAGGCTTTCGAACCGCGTCGACTTTGTCATGGGGAAGATTTTTTTATCGACCTCGGGGGTAAATAAACCAGCGCGTGGGCGCGGCGCGTTGATGACGGCGAATTTCAGGGCGCTGCAGGCCGTCGATAAAACGCGGATTCAGATATTTTCGGTCACGCCGGAGATCGCCGACGGGAAAAGCGTTTCCGTCATGCCGGCGGACTTAAGCCTCTCAATAAGATAGACCTGTGTTCATGACGAAAAACAGGGGATTTACCTTCATTGAACTGATGATGACTTTAGCCATCATGGGGGTATTGGCGTTTGTCGCTGTCCCGATGATGGAGCTGACGATTCAGCGCGAAAAAGAAAAGGAACTGCGTATTGCCTTGATGAAGATACGTGAAGCGCTGGATGCCTACAAAAAGGCGACGGAGCAAGGGCAGATCGCTTGGCGGATGGGCGAATCCGGTTATCCGAAAAATTTGCTTGATCTCGTCGAAGGCGTTTCGGACATGAAGTCCCTGACAAGGCAAAAAATCTATTTCCTGCGAAGGCTGCCAAGGGACCCGATGAATCCCGATCACATTCTGAAACCCGAAGATACCTGGGGAAAACGGAGTTATAGGTCGCCGCCGGACAGGCCGGAAGAAGGTGAAGATGTCTTCGATGTTTTTTCGTTATCCAGCGGCGTGGGTTTAAATGGTCAGCCTTATCGTGAATGGTGAAATTTCACCCCTGAAAAAGCGGACGCGGGCTGAGCATTTCAGCGCTTGCGGCTTCACACTTATTGAAATGCTTGTCGTCATGGCTATCGTGGCCTTGCTGTTGTCGATCGCTGTCCCACATTATTTTTCCAGCCTCGACCGTTCGAAAGAAACGGTATTGAAACAGAACCTGAAAGTCATGCGCGATGTAATCGATAAATTCTATGTCGATCAAGGGCGTTATCCCGAAACGCTGAACGAACTTGTCGACAAAAGGTACTTGCGTGTGCTGCCGCTTGATCCTCTGACCGAGAGTGAAAAAACATGGGTCGCCATCCTCTCGAAAAATCCCGACATTCCGGGGATCGCCGATGTTCGGAGCGGCGCGGACGGCGTTTCATCCGAAGGCGAAGCATTCAAGGAATGGTGATGAAGAAACGGCGCTGCCTGAGAGTGGACGCGTCTGGCCGGGGATTTACCTACTTGTGGGCATTATTCACTGTAGCGTTTCTCGGCATCTCCTCATTGATAACGGCGGAGCTTTGGATAACGGCGATGAAAAGAGAACAGGAAAAAGAATTGATATTTATAGGACGTCAGTTTAGGGATGCCATTGGCCGTTATTACGAAGCGACGCCCGGATCGATCAAGCGGTATCCCGCGTCGCTTGAGGAGTTGCTCGACGACAAGCGTTATCCCGTTACGCGGCGGCATTTGCGGAAAATATACCGTGATCCGATGACAGGCAAGAAAGAGTGGGGGCTGATCCGCATGGCGGGCCAGATTGTCGGCATTCATTCCCTGTCTGGTGAAACACCGCTCAAATCAGGCGGCTTCCTTCTCCAGGAAGCGGAATTCGAAGGGCGCGCGAGTTACTCCGAATGGGTATTCATGTATCCGTTCGATTTGAAGATACGGGAAGAAGAAAGCAACAATCCAGAGAAGGCGGGCCGTATCAGACTGTTTGAGCGATGACGGAGATAACGGGGTCGGTACGGATAAAGATTGTTTTTTGAGGCGCCTCGCATTGAAAAAGCGGAATATCGCATGGAAATAAAGGAGTGTTCAATGAATAAACGTTCAAAAACGTTCCGATTCTTCATTCAATCGGGATTCACGCTGCTCGAACTGATGGTTGTCGTTGCGATCATTGGCCTGTTGGCGGGGTATGTCGCTCCGCGTTATTTTTCGCAGCTGAGCAAATCCGAACGGCAAACAGCGCTGGCGCAAATCCAGGCTTTCGAAAAAGCGCTTGACCAGTACCGGCTGGATACGGGGCGTTATCCACGAACGGATCAGGGGCTGAAAGCGCTGGTAACCAAGCCCGATTCCGAACCGAAATGGAATGGCCCCTACCTGCAAAAAGATCCGCCGCAGGATCCATGGGGAAATCCCTATAACTACCGTAATCCCGGAGTGAAACGTGAAATCGATATCGTGTCTTACGGCAGCGATGGCAAACCGGGAGGAGAAAACGATGCTTTGGATATTACCAACTGAAACGGAGCTATATTGAATGGCGCGAATCTGGCTCAAGGTCTCAGGAATGGGCGGCGCGCCGGAATGGCGCGAGATCAATGCAGACAGTCTCGACGAAGCTCTCCGGATGGCGCGTCAAAGCGGCTTGCATGTCTTGTCCATCGACGAAACGAAAGAGCGTTCCCAGGCGCGTCCATCGAAAAAATTTCCGCTGTTACTGTTTACCCAGGAATTTCTGGCCTTACTGGAAGCGGGACTGAATGTCGTGGAAGCCCTCGAAACCTTGCGACGGAAAGAAAGTGCTCCCGCTGTTCAGGAAATTCTTGACCGTCTGATTCATGGCTTGCGCGAAGGAAAAAGTTTCTCCGGCGTTCTTTCCCTCTACCCGGAAATTTTTCCGGCTATATACATGGCCGGTGTGCGGGCAAGCGAACAGAGCGGCCTGCTTCAGCAAACCCTGGCGCGTTACGTTGTCTATCGGCTCCATCTCGACGCGGTGCGCAAAAAAATTGTCTCTTCCGCTATTTATCCGGCCGTCCTGATGTCGGCGGGAGTGCTGGTCACATTGTTTCTGCTGGGATACGTCGTTCCGAAATTCAGCCTTATTCTCGAAAACACAGCCCGGAATGCTAGTCTGGCTTCGCGGATGCTACTCGATCTTGGCCTGCTGATCGCGGAAAACCGGGCGCTGGTCTGGGGGATATTCATTGGATTGACGCTGCTCGCGGCGGCGGGGATAAGCCAAAAAGGCATTCGTTCGGGAATTGCCGCGCGACTCTCGGAACTGCCTGTAATTCGTCCCTTTATATACTCGATGTCGTTGGCGCGTTTTTATCGTACCGTCGCGCTTTTGCTGGACGCGGGCATTCCTCTCGTCAAAGCGCTGGAAATGGCCTCTTCCCTTTTACCGCCCGGGGTAACGGCAGAACTCGCGGAAGCGCGGGAGCGAGTCCGTTCCGGAAAGTCCTTGTCCGCCGCCATGTTGGGGACTTCTCTGTTAACGCCTATTGCGGAGAGCTTGATCAAGGTCGGGGAACGCAGCGGAAAACTGGCTGAAATGATGGAGCGCTCCGCACGTTTTTTGGACGAAGAACTGATGCGCAGGACAGACTGGTTTGTTCGTCTGTTCGAGCCTTTGCTGATGGCATGTCTCGGGTTGATTGTCGGGGCGGTCGTCGTTCTGATGTATATGCCTATTTTTGACCTTGTCGGGAGCTTTTGATGGGCGGGACAGAAGAAGCCAGGAGGGAAGGCGAAGCGCGAAGCGACGGAAGCGTTTCCATTACAGCCGAGATGCTTTCAGAAGCGCGAAAATTCGGGCTGAACCAGGGGCGTTCATGGCTTGCCGTGCTGGCGGAACGAATGAGCCGGCCGCGGAAGGAATTTGTCGGTGCCCTGTCGCGGGCGACGCATTTTCCGTATGTCGATTCGGTGGCGCTGATGGATCTCGCGCCTGTTTTCGATAGCTTGTCGTTTGCCGAATGCATGCGCCGTGAATGCCTGGTCGTCAGAATGCCGGAAGACTGCCTCGCGCTGGTCTTTGCCGACCCCTTCCGTAAGGAAAACCTGCGCTGGGCGCGGGAAAATCTTCCAAAATCCTCCCGCCGGTTTCTGGCGGACAGGGACGATATCGCGGCCTATCTCGCGCGTCAGGAAGAACACCTTCGCGCCATAGACAGTTCCTTGGCGGGAAACGATATTGCGCTTATTAATGACGAAGGCATTGAAACGATATCGCTGGAGAGAATCAGCGAGGATGATAATCCGGTTGTCAAACTGGTCAGCTCCATTCTTTACGACGCGCTCAAGCTCAAAGCCAGCGACATACATCTGAAATGTAGCGTATCGGGAATGGTCATCAAATATCGGCTGGATGGAATTCTGTCGCCGGTAGGTGCCGCGTCCGGCAGAGATAATGCTGAACAAGTGATTTCAAGAATAAAGGTGCTTGCGGATTTGGACATTGCCGAGCGGCGTATTCCGCAGGATGGGCGTTTCAAGGTGCGCGTCAAGGATGCCGAAGTGGATTTCCGCGTCTCCATCATGCCGGGGATTTTTGGTGAAGACGCGGTGCTGCGTCTTCTGGATCGACGTTCGCTTGCCGGAGAAGGAAAGGTGTTGCGGCTGACCGACCTTGGGCTTGACGAATCAGCCATTGCCATTTTTCGCCGCCTTACCCGTCATCCTTATGGAATGATCCTGGTAACCGGGCCGACGGGGAGCGGCAAGACGACAACGCTCTATGCCGCGATCAACGAAGTGAATACCGGTCGCGACAATATCGTTACGATCGAAGACCCCGTGGAGTATCAGTTGCCCGACGTGCTGCAGATACCTGTCAATGAAAAAAAGGGACTGACTTTCGCGCGGGGTCTGCGTTCCATTCTCCGGCACGATCCGGACAAAATCATGGTTGGCGAGATACGGGATGAAGAAACGGCGCGAATTGCCGTTCAGGCGGCGTTGACGGGCCATCTGGTTTTTACGACGGTACATGCAAACAACGTTTTTGACGTTCTCGGCCGTTTCTTGCACATGGGAGTCGACGCCTACAGTTTTACGTCGGCGTTGATCGGAATATGGGCGCAGCGCCTGGTGCGCGTCAATTGTCCGGAATGTTCGGATGTTTTCATTCCAGACGCGGCCCTGTTATCCGAATCGGGGCTGTTGGCGGAAGACCCGGAAAAATTCAGATTCAGAAAAGGGGCCGGGTGTGGCTACTGTCGTGGAACGGGCTACAAGGGGCGCAAGGCGGTAGCGGAATTTCTCATATTGAACGACTGTTTGCGCGAGATGATCGTCTCGCGCCGTTCGGTTGTTGACTTGAAAGAAGAAGCGAGAAAAACAGGCGCGACGACTTTGCGCGAATCAGCGTTGAAACTGGTTGCTGCGGGAGAAACGACCCTGGAAGAGATCAATCGCGTGACGTTTGCATTGTAATCAAATATCTCTCCAATCCTTACCAATCCCTCAACAGCCTCAAGACTCGAAGCACATCAACGACGTATATTTCCCTTCGTGGTGAGTGTGTTAAAAAGTCCGTTAGCCTGTCAAAGCGCATCAACAACGCCTCTCTCCGTTCGTGCTGAGCCTGTCGAAGCATGAACGGACGCGCCAAGGCGTAAGTAACCTTCCCAATCCGTTCACCCTGCCTGTCCTGTGCCTGACGAAGGAAGCCTGTCAAAGCACATCAACAGCGCCTCTCTCCGTTCGTACTGAGCCTGTCGAAGTATGAACAGACGCGCCCAAAGTCGTGTAATTTCACAAAACTCAAAAAACATTCCCGGATCATCGTGAGGAAAGCAAGGCAGCCAGACGATCAGTGACGGTATTTACTGTAAAAACATCCCGGATAAAAAAATAGTCCCCACCTCCTCAAAGGAGTGTAAATAACACCCTGACCCCCGTAACGTTTTAAGGCTCCTTAAAGAATCCGGACACAATCGGCTCTTTTTCTTGTCAAAGAAACGTGACAAACAACTTTAACTTTAGCTGGATAAGGGCTTGTTTTTCATGATAAACACGAAGTTTGGCGAATTCGAGCTGAATAAAAACATGTTTGAAAGGATTGACATTACTAAAAAACTGAACTATTAATTCTCCATTCGAGTGAATTCAAGTTATTTTCCCTTCAGACCTGTCCTGGAGAGTGCCGATGTCCCGTCCTTTTCTTGAACGCCCTGTTCTCAAAAGCGCCGTATCCATTTATTTTCTGCGCATAACTGCATTACTGATTCTGGGGTGTATCCAGTCTGGCATCGCCTGGACCGCCCCGAGCGTTGACCTGACCGCCCCGCCGGACGGGCAAACCTACGTTGCCCCGGCGACCGTGACCCTGACGGCAACGGCCACCCCTGACGCCGGCACCACGCTGAACAAGGTCGAGTTCTACCGGGGCGCAACGCTGATTGGAACCGTCACGGCTTCTCCTTATAGTTATACCTAGACAGACGCTCCAGTGGGAAATTACACCCTGACTGCCAAAGCGACCGATGACAAAGGCGCGGTGACAACGAGTGCGGCGCGAAGTATCACAGTCGAAGGAACAGTCGTTTCCGGCAACGTGTACTACATCCACAGCGACCATCTGGAGACCCCACGGGAGATTACGAACGAGCAGAACAAAACCGTGTGGAAGAACCCGCCATTGACAGAGCCGTTCGGAATGACGCCCGTCGATGAAGACCCGGATGGCGATGGACAGTCCTTCACCTTCAACCTCCGGTTCCCGGGACAGTACTACGATCAGGAAACCGGAGTGCACTACAACTACTACCGCGATAATTATCTCCCTGACTTTGGATGCTACGGGCAGTCCGATCCGATTGGCTTGGAGGGAGGGGTTAATACCTACATATACGTTGAGAACCGCCCAACCATGATGGTCGATCCGCTGGGGTTGAAAGGCTGATACTGCCAGCGTCCGCTTGGCAAGCCTCCCGGCACTCAGGGGCCACCACTGTTCAATCATCAATACCTCTGTGTAACCCGTGCTGATGGTTCCGTTTCTTGCGGCAGGCTCACCACCGATGGCAACCCGTTGTCTGGAGAGCCGCGTTTAACGCGGCCAGACGAGGACTATTACAACCCGAAGTCTTGCAAGGAAGTTGATGATGACAAGGACCAGTGCTTCGAGCAGTGCGTCCTTCGTACCTTCGGCAAGCCGAACAAGCCACGTTACGGAATCGGACCGCTGACGGACTGCCAAGAGTATGCAGACGATCTCTACTACGGTTGCAAGATACTTTGCAATATGCGCAAAGGCGGCCGGTGATGCGCAGGCGATTAGCTCAGGCGCTATTCATCGCCGCCTGTGTTGGGGTGGCGTGGTATGCGTGGTCATCATGGTCAGACGCTTTGCCCCAATACAAGAATGAGGCCCTGATCATTCCAACGGTCTTGCTGTATGCGGTGACGTTCCCGGCAAGTTTGGCGGTTCAGTTAATCTATACTGGGTTGGCGCTGGTAACGCCAATTGATCGGTTTGATGTGGGCACGGTATTTTTGAACTGGATGTTTAAGACGTGGGGGCCGCTGACCGTGGCCGGGTACCTGCAGTGGTTTATACTTGTGCCGCGCTTGGTTCGGTACTGGCGTGGCCGGAGCGTTGCCTCCTCTGTCTGAAAGAGAAAGCCTCCCTCTACCCGCTACGCGGGTAGTTGCTACGCCCCGGGAGATTACGAACGAGCAGAATCAAACCGTCTGGAAGAATCCACCTTTGATGGAACCCTTCGGCAGTACCCCGGTGGATGACGACCCGGATGGCGATGGTCAAGTCTTTACCTTCAACCTGCGATTCCCCGGACAGTACTACGATCAGGAAACCGGAACACACTACAACTACTTCAGGGACAATTACCTCTCCGACTTCGGGCGTTACGGACAGTCCGATCCGATTGGCTTGGAGGGAGGGATTAATACATACAGTTATGTGAGAGGGAGTCCGCTACGATGGAGCGATCCGCTGGGACTTAGAGCCGGTGGGCAAGAAAAACCAGATAGTAATCTCTGCTGCGAAGCGCTGGAAGCCTTTATTAACTTTGTGGAAGCAAACGGTCGCTGGGGGACGCTGTTCAGCAGAGAATATAACGCGCTTGCGCCTCCGCGCTGGCCTGGTTTTCCAAGCCCAGGAGACTTGAATTGCCCATTCGAAAGCCTCATAGGCCCGGTGGATATCGACTGGATGCTGCGATCGTCTTTCTTTGGATTGGGAAGGGTTGAAAGTTCAGCGAGATTTATATTCGAAGCAGGAAAAACCGTTTGGAATATATTTAACAGAATCTTCACTGATGACAAAGCTCCCCATCCCTTTGATTATGGAGACTCCTCCTATACCAACGCGCCCGGAGCTGCCGCGCAATGGGCGAATGGCGTCTCTTTGAGGGAGTTCTTCGCTCCGGCGCTTGAAGCCTGCAAGAACCGGTTTTGCCCGAAAAAGCAACAGTAGTAATGCATGTAAA